>NZ_JBFTHX010000004.1:0-342010 GCF_056394465.1 Variovorax sp. 10N432 | reverse complement strand
CTCCGCGCCCTCAAAGACCGAACATCAAGCAAAGCAAGAAAGGAGGAAACAGCTACAGTTATCCACAGTCGGCAACCACGATGCCGGCTCCCATCCCCGGGTCAAAGTTCAACCGGCAGGGTGGGTCAAAGTTCAACCGGCGCCGACAGCAGTACCTGCCGAACAAGCGCAATGGGTGCTCCCAGCGCCTTGAAGCTGCCCAAAGGCGAGCGCACCGACTCATCCTTGACGTGCAACGTGGCGACGCCGGCCCTCGCAGCGAGGTCGGAAAGTTCGTACAAGGGCGTCGCGCCGGCGTTGAGCCCGTCCCAGCTTGCGAGCCAGCGCCTGCTCTCGTCCGCACATTCGATGTTCATGATGGCGCGCAGGGCAGAGGGATAGGGGGCGCGGACAGCGAGGGGGTTGGAGGTCAGCATGGTGATGGTGATGTTGGGGGCAGGCGTCGCCCGGGTACAAAGCCAAAGAACGTTGAAAGGGGTCGCGGCCTTGGGGCCGCCTACGTCGCCTACGTCGTCTACGTCGTCTACGTCGTCTACGTCGTCTACGTCGTCTACGTCGTCTACGTCGTCTACGTCGTCTACGTCGTCTACGTCGTCTACGTCGTCTACGTCGTCTACGTCGTCTACGAAATAGTATTCACCGCGTCTGCGAATTTGTTCGAAAATCCCGCATAGACGTTGAAAAATATTCAACTTCAACTGCTGCTCGAAGATGCAAATGGTGGCTGCATGAGCGCAAAACTCGACAAGTACGACCTCCTGCTGTTGGCCGCGCTTCAGGACAACGGGCGAATTTCCCAAAGCGAGTTGGGAGAGCTGGTAAACCTCTCGACCGCAGCGGTCAACCGCCGCCTCAAGCTGTTGAGCGCCCAGGGAGTGATCGAGCGGTACTCGGCTTGCCTGAGCCCCAAGGCACTCGGCTATGACATCACCGTCGTGGTTGAGGTGAAGGTCGAGAATGAACGCGTCGACCTGCTCGACGAGATGCAGCGGCGATTCGTCGCTTGCCCGCAAGTACAGCAGTGCTACTACGTGGCTGGCGAATGGGACTTCATCCTTGTCTTCCTCGTCCGCTCGATGGATCAATACGTGGCCCTCACGCGCGAACTGTTCTTCAAGGCCGGCAACGTGAAGTTGTTCAATTCCCTGGTGGTCATGAATCGGGCCAAAACCGGTGCTGCGGTGGCAGTTGACGTGAGCCAGGCTGGTTTCTGAATCCATAACGGGCGAAAAGAGCGCCCTGAAGTCGGCGTCGGGATGCTCGCACGGAGGCATTGCTGCCTGCAGGCCCCGGGAATACCCTCAAACACTCCCCTTCGAATCTTGCCTACATTGCTTGTATGCAAGACAACGTGCAGCTTGCATGCAAACCTTCATGGGGAATCTTCATGCCACGTTTCGCCAAATCTCTTTTCGGTCAGGTGGTCATCGCGCTGGTGCTCGGCGTCGTGGCGGGCCTGTTCTTCCCGGACTTCGCCGTCAAGCTCAAGCCTCTGGGCGACGGCTTCATCAAGCTGATCAAGATGATCATCCCGGTGCTGGTGTTCTGCGTCGTGGTGCACGGCATCTCGGGCGCCGGCGACCTCCGGCGCGTCGGCCGCGTCGGGGTCAAGGCGCTGGTCTACTTCGAGGTGCTGACCACCGTCGCCCTGGCGCTCGGGCTGGTGCTGGCCTTCGTCTTCAAGCCCGGCGTCGGCATGAACGTCGACCCGTCCAAGCTCGACCCGGCGGCCATGAGCGCCTATGCCTCGACCGCCGACAAACTCACCAGCGGCGGCACGGTCGAATTCCTGATGAAGCTGATCCCGACCACGGTGGTCAACGCCTTCGCAACCGGCGACGTGCTGCAGGTGCTGCTGTTCGCGGTGCTGTTCGGCTGCGCGCTGACCTTGCTCGGCGAACGCGGCCGCCCGGTGGCGCAGGTGGTCGATGCGCTCTCGCTGGTGCTGTTCAAGATCATGGGCATCATCATCAAGCTGGCGCCGCTGGGCGTGCTGGGCGCCATCGCGTTCACCGTCGGGCAGTACGGCGTCGGCTCGCTCAAGCAGCTGGGCATGCTGGTGGCGCTGTTCTATGTCGCGGTGCTGTTCTTCGTCTTCGTGGTGCTCGGGCTGGTGATGCGCCTGTCGGGCTTCAGCCTTGTCAAGCTGCTGCGCTACCTGCGCGAAGAGCTCACCATCGTCTTCGCCACCACCTCCTCCGACAGCGTGCTGCCGCAGATCATGGCCAAGCTGCGCCACATGGGCATCCGCGACTCGACCGTGGGCCTGGTGATTCCGACCGGCTACTCGTTCAACCTCGACGCCTTCTCGATCTACATCACGCTGGCCGCGGTGTTCATCGCCCAGGCCACCAATACGCCGATCTCGATGGCCGACCTGCTGACCATCCTCGCGATCGCGCTGGTCACCTCCAAGGGCGCGCACGGCGTGCCGGGCTCGGCCATCGTGGTGCTGGCCGCCACCTTGCACGCGATCCCCGCGATCCCCGCCATCGGGCTGGTGCTGGTGCTGTCGGTCGACTGGTTCATGGGCATCGCCCGCGCGCTCGGCAACCTGATCGGCAACTGCGTGGCCACCGTGGCGATCGCCGCCTGGGAGGGCGACATCGACCGCGAACGGGCCCATGCGGTGCTCAACGGCACGCACTCGCCCGAAGACGAGCCCTTGGCCGATCCGGGCTCGCCGGCCGCCATCCCGGCCACCCATTGACCCGCCGATGACCGACGTCACGCCCACCCACATCGCCGAGCGCGTGGTCGAAGCCATCCTGGCGCAAAAGCTGGCACCCGGGGAGCGGCTCGGCGAGCAGGCCCTGGCCGAGAACTTCGGCGTCAGCCGGACCATGGTGCGCGAGGCGCTGATGCAATTGCAGGCGCGCGGCTTTGTCGAGGTCCAGTCGCGGCGCGGCTGGTACGTGGTCGAACCCTCGGCCGACGAGGCACGCGACGCCTTCGCCGCCCGCCGCATCGTCGAAGCCGGCATCCTGGCCGAAGCCGGCCGGCCGCTCGCCAAGGTGATCCGCAAGCTGCGCGAGCACATCGCCGACGAGCAGCGCGCCATCGCCGGCGCCGACGCCGCCACCCGCGCCTTTCTGCTGGCTGACTTCCACGTCTGCCTGGCCGACCAGATGGGCCACCGCCTGCTGTGCGACGTGCTGCGCGACCTGACCGCACGCACCACCCTGGCGGCCACCCTCTTCCAGTCGCGGCACGAAGCGGTCGAGTCCTGCGCCGAGCACGCCGCGATCGTGGCCGCGCTGGAAGCCGGCGACACGCCCCACGCCCGGCAGCTGATGCTCGACCACATCGGCAACGTCGAGCAGGCGCTGCAGGTCGAGGCCCCGCCGCAGCCCGACGCCGACGAACGCCTGCGCAGCACGCTGGCGCCGGTCGCACTGCCTCGCGGCATCCGCTGACACGCGTCGACCCTGAAACGAAGGCGGTTTCGGCTAAAGTCGATCCGGCTATGAATTCACCAGCGCTGCAGCGCGGCACCTTTCTCTTCCTGCTGGCGGTCGTCACGATCGCCTTCGGATGGATCCTCTTCCCCTTCTTCGGTGCCGTGATGTGGGGCCTCGCCCTCGCGATCCTGTTCACTCCGATCTACCGGCGGCTGCTCAAGAAGATGGGCGGCCGGCGCAACCTGGCCGCCATCACGACGCTGCTGATGGCGATGGTGGTGGTGATCATCCCCCTGGTCGCGGTCAGCCTGTCGCTGGTCGAGGAAGTGTCGCTGCTGTCGCAGAAGATCCGCTCCGGCGACATCAGCTTCTCCAGCTACTTCCAGCAGGTGGTCAACGCGATCCCGAAATGGGCGCTGAGCCTGCTCGACCGCTTCGGCCTCGGCAACGTTGAAGGCCTGATCAAGCAGGTCTCGCAGGCGGCCGCCCGGGGCAGCCAGGCGATCGCCACCCACGCCGTGGCGATCGGCCAGAACACTTTCGAATTCCTCATCAGCTTCGGCATCATGCTGTACCTGCTGTTCTTCCTGCTGCGCGACGGCGCCGAGCTGTCGAAGACGATCCGCGCCTCGCTGCCGCTGGCCAAGCCGCACACCCACTACCTGCTGAACAAGTTCACCACCGTGATCCGCGCCACCATCAAGGGCAACGTCGCGGTGGCGGCGGCGCAGGGGATCATCGGCGGCGTGACCTTCTCGCTGATGGGGCTGCAGGGCTCGCTGCTCTGGGGGGCGCTGATGGCCTTCCTGTCGCTGCTGCCGGCGGTCGGCGCGGCGCTGATCTGGGGTCCGGTGGCGATCTACTTCCTGGCCGTCGGCGCCATCGGCAAAGGCCTCGGCCTGATCTTCGTCGGTGTCTTCGTGATCGGCCTGGTCGACAACATCCTGCGGCCCCTGCTGGTCGGCAAGGACACCCAGATGCCCGACTACGTGGTGCTGATGTCGACCATCGGCGGGATCGCGCTGTTCGGCATCAACGGCTTCGTGATCGGCCCGGTGATCGCGGCGCTCTTCATGGCGGCCTGGGATCTGTTCGCCTCCTCGAACGAAGCCGACGACAACGCGCCGCCCCCATTGTCCTGACAGGGAACCCGAACCATGAATCGCAGCGGGCCCAGCCTGCGCTACGCCACCAGCCCCTTGCTGGCGAGCAAGACGCCGGCCTGGCGCAGCAAGTTCATCGTTGCCGGCATCGCGCTGGGCTTCGTCGTGCTGGCCGGCCGCGCGATCGACGTGCAGGTGATCGACAACGACTTCTTCCAGCACCAGGGCGAGGCGCGCTACGCCCGCACGCTCGAGCTGCCGGCCAGCCGCGGCCACATCCTCGACCGCAATGGACTGATCCTGGCCTCCGACGTGCCGGCGCCCAGCATCTGGGCGATTCCGGAAGACGTCGACCAGGACGACCCGGCGCTGGCGCCGAGGCTCCGGAAGCTCGCCGAACTGCTCGGCATGCCGGTGGCCGAGGTCTCGCGCAAGCTCGGCGAGGACAAGAGCTTCGTCTGGCTCAAGCGCCAGGTCGACGACGGCGTCGCCAAGCAGATCGCGGCGCTCGACATCAAGGGCATCTACCAGCGCCGCGAGTACAAGCGCCAGTACCCCGAGGGCGAGGCGGCGGCGCACGTGGCCGGCTTCACCAACGTCGAGGACGTCGGCCAGGAGGGCATCGAGCTGGCCTTCGACAAGGAACTGTCGGGCAAGGCCGGCTCGCGCCGGGTGATCAAGAACCGGCTCGGCGCGGTCGTCGAGGACCTGGGCGAGCAGGTGCCGCCGGTCGACGGCCACGATGTCCAGCTGAGCCTGGACGACCGGGTGCAGGCCGTGGCCTACGAGACCCTGCGCGACGCCGTGGTCGCCAACAAGGCCAGGGCCGGCAGCGCGGTGGTGGTCGATGCCGCCACCGGCGAGCTGCTGGCGATGGCCAACTACCCGAGCTTCGACCCCAACGACCGCCGCAAGATGACCGGCGAGCAGCTGCGCAACCGGGCCATGACCGACGTCTTCGAACCCGGCTCGACGATGAAGCCGATCACCGTGGCGACCGCGCTGCAGCTGGGCCGGATCACGCCGCAGACCGTGATCGACACCAATCCGGGCCGCATCACGGTGGCCGGCGCCACCATCCACGACGACGAGAACTTCGGCGTCCTGACCACCGAGACAGTGATCCAGAAGTCGAGCAACGTGGGCGCCACCAAGATCTCGCAGCGCATGACGCCCAAGGAGATGTGGGATTCCTACACCTCGCTCGGCTTCGGGCAGAAGCCGCAGACCCAGTTCCCGGGCGCCGTGACCGGCCGGCTGCGGCCCTGGAAGTCCTGGCGCCCGATCGAGCAGGCCACGATGTCGTACGGCTACGGCCTGTCGGCCTCGCTGTTCCAGATCGCCCATGCCTACACCGCGTTCGCCAACGGCGGCAAGGTGATCCCGATCACCATGCTCAAGACCCATGAGCCACCGGTCGGCGTGCCGGTGTTCTCGGAGCTGGTCGCGGCCCAGGTCCGCAAGATGATGCACATGGCGGCCGCGCCCGGCGGCACCGCGCCGCTGGCGCAGACCGAAGGCTATTCGGTCGGCGGCAAGACCGGCACCGCCCACAAGCAGGTCGGCAAGGGCTATGCGAGCAACAAGTACCGCGCCTGGTACACCGGCATGTCGCCGATCGACAAGCCGCGCATCATCGTCGCGGTGATGATCGACGAGCCGAGCGCCGGCAAGTACTTCGGCGGCCTGGTGGCGGCGCCGGTGTTCAGCGCCGTGGTGCAGCAGACGCTGCGGATCCTCAACGTGCTGCCCGATCTTCCGGTGGCGTCGCAGGCGCATTGAGCCACCACTGCTCGCCGAAGCGGCCCTGCAGGAAGGCGACGAAGCTCGACACCTTGCCCGGCACCAGCTTGGGCGAGGGGAACACGGCGTGGATCTCCTGCTCGGCCAGCCCATGGTCGGCCAGCACTTCGCTCACCTGGCCCGACGCCAGCGAATCGCTCGCCACGTAGCGCGGCATCAGCGCGATGCCGAGGCCGGCCCGCGCGGCGGCCAGCACGGCCGACACGTTGTTCGAGCGCATTCGGCCCGACACCGGCACCGTGACCGGCTCGCCCTTGGGCGTGTGCAGGTGCCAGACGTCGTCGCCCACCACGCTGCTGTAGATCAGCGCCACGTGGGCGCTCAGGTCCTGGGCCTTCTTCGGCGTTCCGTGGGCCCGGAGATAGGCCGGCGCCGCCACCATCACCCATGGATTCATGCCGAGGAAACGCGCGCCCAGCGAGGAATCGGCCAGCTTGCCCATGCGGATCGCCACGTCGATGCCCTGCGCCACCAGGTCGACATAGCGATCCTCGAAGCTCAGGTCGACCTGCACCTGCGGGTGCCGGGCCATGAATTCGAGCGCCAGCGGCACCACCACCCGGCGACCGAAGGCGGTCGAGGTGCCGATCCGCAGCAGGCCCTGCGCCTGCGACTGGCGCAGCTTGACGATGCTCTCGGCCTCCTCGGCCTCGCGCACGATCGACTTGCACTTCTCGTAATAGAGCGCGCCCGCTTCGGTGAGGCTGACGCCGCGGGTGTTGCGGTTCAGGAGCCGGGCCCCGAGACGGGCCTCGGTGGCCGCGACCTGCTTGGTGACGGTGGGCTGGGTGGTGTTGAACTCGCGCGCCGCCTTGGAGAAGCTGCCGGTCTCCACCACGCGCACGAACATCTCCATCGCCAGCAATCGGTCCATCCCCGGATGGTAGCCAGTTATTCCATCCAGGAATAGGCTTTATGGCCGCGGGCCGTCTTCTGCAAACCGGCCCGAATTCCTACAGTCGAGTCCAACCCAAGGAGACTCGCATGGCAAAGATGACCGCGGCCCAGGCCGCCGTGCTCGTGATGGAAAAGGAAGGCGTGACCCAGGCCTTCGGCGTTCCCGGCGCCGCCATCAATCCGCTGTATTCCGCCTTGCGCAAGCAGGGCAGCATCGCCCACATCCTCGCGCGCCACGTCGAGGGCGCCTCGCACATGGCCGAGGGCTACACCCGCGCGGTGGCCGGCAACATCGGCGTGTGCATCGGCACCTCGGGGCCGGCCGGCACCGACATGATCACGGGCCTCTACTCGGCCTGGGCCGATTCGATCCCGATCCTGTGCATCACCGGCCAGGCGCCGCGCGCCCGGCTCTACAAGGAAGATTTCCAGGCGGTCGACATCGAGTCGATCTCCAAGCCGGTCACCAAGTGGTCGGTCACGGTGCGCGAGCCGGGCCAGGTGCCGCAGGTGTTCCAGCAGGCCTTCCACCTGATGCGCTCGGGCCGCCCCGGCCCGGTGTTGATCGACCTGCCCTTCGACGTCCAGATGGCGCAGATCGAGTTCGACATCGACAGCTACGAGCCGCTTACACCCTACAAGCCGGCCGCCACGCGGGCCCAGGTCGAGAAGGCGCTGGCGATGCTGAATGCCGCCGAACGGCCCTTGATCGTCGCCGGCGGCGGCGTCATCAACGCCGACGCCAGCGACCTGCTGGTTCGCTTCGCCGAAGCCACCGGCGTGCCGGTGATCCCGACCCTGATGGCCTGGGGCGCGATCCCCGATGACCATCCGCTGATGGCCGGCATGTGCGGCCTGCAGACCAGCCACCGCTACGGCAACGCGACCATGCTGGCGTCGGACTTCGTGCTCGGCATCGGCAACCGCTGGGCCAACCGCCATACCGGCTCGGTCGAGGTCTACACCAAGGGCCGCACCTTCGTGCACGTCGACATCGAGCCGACCCAGATCGGCCGCGTCTTCACGCCCGACTTCGGCATCGTGTCGGACGCCAGGGCGGCGCTCGAACTCTTCGTGCAGGTGGCCGAGGAGATGAAGGCGAAGGGCCAGCTGCCCGACCGCGGCGAATGGGCCGGCGAGTGCCGCGGACGCAAGAAGACGATGCTGCGCAAGACCAACTTCGCCGACGTGCCGATGAAGCCGCAGCGCGTGTACCAGTGCATGAACAACAACTTCAGCCACGACACCTGCTATGTGAGCACCATCGGCCTGTCGCAGATTGCGGCGGCGCAGTTCCTGCACGTGTACAACCCGCGCCACTGGATCAATTGCGGCCAGGCCGGCCCGCTGGGCTGGACCATTCCGGCGGCGCTGGGCGTTCGCGCGGCCGACCCGACCCGCAAGATCGTCGCGCTCTCGGGCGACTACGACTTCCAGTTCATGATCGAGGAGCTGGCCGTGGGCGCGCAGTTCAAGCTGCCCTACATCCACATCGTGGTCAACAACTCCTACCTCGGGCTGATCCGCCAGTCGCAGCGCGGCTTCGAGATGGACTACTGCGTGCAGCTCGGCTTCGACAACATCAACGCGGCCGAGGATGCCGGCGTCGAGCGAAGCTATGGCGTCGACCACATGAAGGTGGTCGAGGGCCTGGGCTGCAAGGCGATCCGGGTCTACAAGCAGGAAGAGATGACGCCGGCGATCCAGCGCGCCGAGCAGCTGATGGCCGAGTTCGGCGTGCCGGTGGTGATCGAGGTGATGCTCGAGCGCGTGACCAACATCGCGATGGGCACCGAGATCGATGCCATCAACGAATTCGAGGCGCTGGCCGAGAGCGCCGAGGACGCACCGACGGCGATCGCGGCCGCGATGCTTGATTGAGACCTTGCGGGACAGACCAACAAACTGCGCAGCAGTTTTTGCTCTGTCCTCAACTGACTAAAGAGGAGACAAACACATGCCCAAGTTCGCAGCCAACCTCACGATGCTGTTCACCGAGCTGCCCTTCATGCAGCGCTTCGAGGCCGCCGCCAAGGCCGGCTTCAAGGCCGTCGAATACCTGTTCCCCTACGCCTACGAAAAGAAGGAGCTGGCCGCCGCCCTGCGCGACAACGGCCTGGCGCAGGTGCTGCACAACCTGCCGGCCGGCAACTGGGATGCGGGCGAGCGCGGCATCGGCTGCCATCCGGACCGCGTGGGCGAGTTCCGCGAAGGCGTGGCGCGCGCGATCGACTACGCCACGGCACTCGGCTGCCCGCAGGTCAACTGCCTGCTCGGCAAGCTGCCCGAAGGGGTGACGCATGCGGATGCGCGCAAGGTGGTGGTCGACAACCTGCGCTTCGCATCGAAGGAGTTGCTGGGCGCCGGCATCCGGCTGCTGATCGAGCCGATCAACACCTTCGACATCCCGGGCTTCTACCTGAACCGCACCGACCAGGCGCTGGCACTGATCGACGAGGTCGGCTCGCCCAACCTGCGGGTGCAGTACGACATCTACCACGCGCAGCGCATGGAGGGCGAACTCGGCAACACGCTGGCCCGGAACATCGCCCGGATCGGCCACATCCAGCTGGCCGACAACCCGGGGCGCGGCGAACCGGGCACGGGCGAGATCAACTACCCGTGGCTCTTCAGGCACATCGATTCGCTGGGCTATGCCGGGTGGATCGGCTGCGAATACAAGCCGCGCGGCACGACGCTCGACGGCCTCGGATGGCGCACGGCGCTGACCCAATAACCAAAGACCGAAGACAAGGACATCTCGCGACATGACGCAAACGAACGCACAAAAAATCGGCTTCATCGGCCTCGGCATCATGGGTGCGCCGATGGCGGGCCACCTGCTCGACGCCGGCCATGCGCTCTTCGTGAACACGCGCGGCGATGTGCCGCAGCCGTTCGCTTCGCGGGCCAAGGTCTGCGCGTCGGCCACCGAGGTGGCGCGGCAGGCGGACATCGTCTTCATCATGGTGCCGGACACGCCGGACGTCGAGAAGGTGCTGTTCGGCGAAGGCGGCGTGGCCGCAGGCTTGTCCAAGGGCAAGGTGGTGGTCGATTGCAGCTCGATCGATCCGATCGCGACCAAGGACTTCGCGCAGCGGATCATCGGTCTGGGCTGCGGCTACGTCGATGCGCCGGTCTCTGGCGGCGAGGTGGGCGCGAAGGCAGCAAGCCTCACGATCATGTGCGGCGGCGACGAAGGCACGTTCGGGCGCGTGCGGCCCTTGCTCGAAAAGATGGGCAAGAACATCACGCTGGTCGGCAACGTCGGCGACGGGCAGGTCTGCAAGGTGGCCAACCAGATCATCGTGGCGCTCAACATCGCGGCGGTTGGCGAGGCGCTGGTGTTCGCCTCCAAGGCCGGCGCCGATCCGGCGAAGGTGCGGCAGGCATTGATGGGCGGCTTCGCGTCGTCGCGCATCCTCGAGGTGCACGGCGAGCGCATGATCAAGCGCACCTTCGCAGCGGGGTTCCGCATCGCCTTGCACCAGAAGGATCTGAACCTGGCGCTGCAAGGGGCGCGTGCGCTGGGGGTGGCGCTGCCGCAGACTGCGAGTGCGGCGCAGTTGATGAACGCATGCTCTGCGCTGGGGTACGGGCAGGAGGACCACTCGGCACTGGTGCGGGCGCTGGAGGCGATGGCGCAGCATCCTGTGGCGCCTGACGCTGGTTGACGGACAGGGGCGGCGGTGGTGGGCGGTATGCGCCGGGCCGGCCGACGTCACCGGCCGCTTCGCGGCTGCCCTGCGCTGCTCGCGACAGGCGGGGTCCGCGCAAACTCGCTCCACTGCGTTGCGCTCAAACACGCGCGGCCCTGATCCGCCTGCCACTCCGCTGCTCGGCGGTGCCTCAACGGCCGACCCGGCGCATACCGCCCACCACCGCTGAGACGCGGGGGTTGCATCGGCGCTGGAGACGTCGCAGCTCTTTGAACACCCCCGAGCCCGGCCAGCGGCCTCCCCCAGCGACGCCCCCATCACACCCCCCACGCTTTCCCGAACCCACCCACCAAACCACCTCCGAGAGCGAACTTTGGGGTAGCCTCTACCCTGAGCCAAGACAGCAAGGAGACACCGATGGCAAACACCCTCTCCCCCGCCGAAGAAGCATTGCGAGATGCCGCGCGGGAATATCACCGATCGCCCGTCAAGGGCAAGATATCGATCTCGCCGACCAAGCCGCTGCTGAACCAGCGCGACCTGTCGTTGGCCTATTCGCCCGGCGTGGCCTATCCTTGTCTGGACATCGAGGCCGACCCCTCGCTGGCGGCGGAGTACACCTCGCGCGGCAACCTGGTGGGCGTGGTCACCAACGGCACCGCCGTGCTCGGCCTGGGCAACATCGGCCCGCTGGCCAGCAAGCCGGTGATGGAGGGCAAGGGCTGCCTGTTCAAGAAGTTCGCCGGCATCGATGTCTTCGACATCGAACTGGCCGAGAACGACCCCGACAAGCTGGTCGAGATCATCGCGGCGCTCGAGCCGACGCTGGGCGGCATCAACCTCGAGGACATCAAGGCACCCGAGTGCTTCTACATCGAGAAGAAGCTGCGCGAGCGCATGAACATCCCGGTGTTCCACGACGACCAGCACGGCACCGCGATCATCTCGGCGGCCGCGCTGCTCAACGGCCTGGAACTCGTCGGCAAGAAGATCGAGGACGTCAAGATCGCCGTCTCGGGTGCCGGCGCCGCCGCCATCGCCTGCCTCGACGTCATGGTCGGCCTGGGCGCCAAGCCGGCCAACATCTTCGCGGTCGACTCCAAGGGCCTGATCTACATCGGCCGGCCCGGCGGCTTCGACGACTCCAAGACACGCTACGCCCAGAAGGACACCGGCGACCGCACCCTGGCCGACGTCATGAAGAACGCCGACGTCTTCCTCGGCTGCTCGGCGCCCGGCGTGGTCGACCAGGACATGGTCAAGAGCATGGGCAGCCAGCCGATCATCCTGGCGCTGGCCAACCCCGAGCCCGAGATCCGGCCTGAACTGGCCAAGGCCGTGCGCCCCGACTGCATCATCGCCACCGGCCGCTCGGACTACCCGAACCAGGTCAACAACGTGCTGTGCTTCCCCTACATCTTCCGCGGCGCGCTCGATTGCGGCGCCAGCAAGATCACCGAGGAAATGAAGCTAGCCTGCGTGCGCGAGATCGCCGATCTCACCAAGGCCGACATCAGCGAGGAAGTGGCCACCGCCTACGCCGGCCAGGAACTCGCGTTCGGGCCCGACTACATCATCCCCAAGCCCTTCGACTCGCGGCTGATCCTGCGCATCGCGCCCGCGGTCGCCAAGGCGGCGCAGGCCTCGGGCGTGGCGACGCGGCCCATCGAAGACCTCGACACCTACCGCCAGCACCTGACCCGCTTCGTCTACCAGACCGGCATGTTCATGCGGCCGGTGTTCAGTGCCGCCAAGGTGGCGAGCCACAAGCGCGTGGCCTACGCCGAAGGCGAGGACGACCGCGTGCTGCGCGCCGCCCAGCTGGCGGTCGACGAGGGGCTGGCCAAGCCGATCCTGATCGGGCGCCCGGCGGTCATCGAGGCCCGCATCAAGAAGGCCGGCCTGCACATCACCCTGGGCAAGGAGGTCGAGTGCGTCGACCCCGAGGACGATCCGCGCTTTCGCACCTATTGGGAGACCTACCACCAGATCATGGGCCGGCGCGGCATCACGCCCGAGGCCTCGAAGGCCATGGTGCGGCGCTCCAACACCACCATCGCCTCGCTGATGCTGCACCTGGGCGACGCCGACGCGATGCTGTGCGGCCTGGTGGGGCGCTTCGACAGCCACCTGAAGATCCTGAACCAGGTGCTGGGCCTGAAGCGCGGCGCGCCGGGCTTCGCGACGCTCAATGCGCTCACGCTCGAGAAGTACACCCTCTTCATCGCCGACACCAACGTCCATGAAGACCCGAGCGCAGAGACCCTGGCCAACATCGCCATGATGGCCGCCGACGAGGTGCGCCGCTTCGGCCTGCCGCCCAAGGTCGCGTTCCTGTCGCATTCCAACTTCGGCTCTTCGGAACGCGCCTCGGCGCGCAAGATGCGACTGGCCCGCGACCTGTTCGCCAAGATGGCGCCCGACATCGAATGCGACGGCGAGATGCACGGCGACGCCGCCCTGTCCGAAGACGTGCGGCGTAAGGCGCTGCCCGAGACCCAGCTCACGGGCGAGGCCAACCTGCTGATCTGCCCGAACCTCGACGCCGCGAACATCCTGTTCAACGTGCTCAAGATGACTGGCGGCAACGGCGTGACCGTCGGCCCGATCCTGATGGGCGCGCAGGGCTCGGCCCATATCCTGACGCCGTCGTCGACGGTGCGCCGGGTGGTCAACATGACCGCGCTGGCGGTGGCCGACGCCAACTCGACGCGCTGATCTCCGCACCAATTTGGACGCCCCGCCGCGGTGCACGCGGCGGGGCGTTTTTTCGTGCGTTCTCCTCTGGCGGGTGGAAACCCGCAGTTACCGCATGCACCCGCATGGAGACATCGAGAGGGTTCGCACCAAGTGCGTGCCGGCACCGTTTTTGCTTGAATCCCGTGCATCCACCCTTTCATGGAATTCCTGAATGAACAAGCGCCATCTGCTCCAGACCTTCCTCGCCGCCTCCGCCCTCAGCTTCGGGCTGGGCACTGCGCATGCGCAGACGACGCCGATCAAGTTCCAGCTGGACTGGCGCTTCGAGGGACCCGGGGCCTTCTTCACGCACCCGGCCGCCAAGGGCTACTTCAAGGCCAGCGGGCTCGATGTCACGGTCGACGCCGGCAACGGCTCGGGCGGCGCGGTCACGCGGGTGGCCTCGGGCGCCTACGACATGGGCTTCGCCGACCTCGCGGCGCTGATGGAGTTCCACGCCAACAACCCCGACAGCCCGAACAAGCCGGTGGCGGTGATGATGGTCTACAACAACACGCCGGCCTCGGTCATGGCGCTCAAGAAGAGCGGCATCGCGAAGCCCACCGACCTGACGGGCAAGAAGCTCGGCGCCCCGGTGTTCGATGCCGGCCGCCGCGCCTTCCCGATCTTCGCCAAGGCCAACAACATCGGCGCGGTGAACTGGACCGCGATGGACCCGACCCTGCGCGAGACCATGCTGCTGCGCGGCGACATCGACGCCATCACGGGCTTCACGTTCACGTCGCTGCTCAACCTCGAGGCGCGCGGCGCCAAGGCGGCCGACATCGTGATCCTGCCCTACCCCGACTTCGGCGTGAAGCTCTACGGCAACGCGATCATCGCCTCGCCCAAGCTCATCAAGGAGAACCCGGCGGCCGTCAAGGCCTTCCTCTCGGCCTTCACCAAGGGCGCCAAGGACGTGATCGCCAACCCGGCGGTCGCGATCGAATCGATCAAGGCGCGCGACGGCATCGTCAACAGCGAACTCGAGACGCGCCGCCTCAAGCTCGCGATCGACACAGTGGTCAACACGCCCGACGCCCGCGCCGAGGGCTTCGGCCAGGTCAACGCCGGCCGGCTGTCGCTGATGGCGTCGCAGGTGTCGGACGCTTTCGGGACCAAGACCCGCGTGAACCCCGATGCGGTGTGGAATGGTTCGCTGCTGCCGCCCGCCGCAGAACTGAACATTCTCCGCAAGTGATGGCGGAGAACGCCAACGCGCCCTTCGTCGATTTCCAGGACGTCTGGCTCGCCTACAACGAGGAACTGCTGCGGGCCAACCACTTCGCGGTCGAGGCGATCGACCTGAAGGTCCAGCGCGGCGAGTTCATCGCCATCGTCGGGCCCTCGGGCTGCGGCAAGTCGACCTTCATGAAGCTCACGACCGGGCTTCGGATGCCCTCGATGGGCAAGATCCGGATCGATGGCCAACCGGTGACGGGGCCGCTGAAGATCTCGGGCATGGCCTTCCAGGCGCCGTCGCTGCTGCCCTGGCGCACCACGGTCGACAACGTGCTGCTGCCGCTGGAGATCGTCGAGCCCTACCGCTCGACCTTCAAGGCGAAGCGCAGGGAATACGTCGAGCGGGCCCGCAGGCTGCTGCAGAAGGTCGGCCTGGGCGGCTACGAGGACAAGTTCCCGTGGCAGCTCTCGGGCGGCATGCAGCAGCGCGCGAGCATCTGCCGGGCGCTGATCCACGAGCCCAAGATGCTGCTGCTCGACGAGCCATTCGGCGCGCTCGACGCCTTCACGCGCGAAGAGCTCTGGTGCATCCTGCGCGACCTCTGGACCGAGCAGCAGTTCAACGTGATCCTGGTGACGCACGACCTGCGCGAGTCGGTGTTCCTGGCCGACACGGTCTACGTCATGAGCAAGAGCCCGGGCCGCTTCGTAGTCAAGCGCGAGATCGACCTGCCGCGCCCGCGCGAGCTGGAACTGACCTACACCAAGGAGTTCACCGACATCGTGCACGAACTGCGCGGCCACATCGGCGCCATTCGCAGCCAGGCCATCGCCACCGCCGCGATCCCGCAATGAGCCATTCATGAAGAACAACAAGCAAATCGAACGCTGGTCGCCCTGGCTGCTGCTGGTCGCGGTCATCGTGCTGTGGCAGATCATCTGCTCGGGCTTCGGCGTCTCGGAGTTCATCTTCCCGAGCCCCTGGCGAATCTGGACCCAGTTCTGGGAGTTCAAGGAAATCATCGCCGGGCACGCCTGGCGCACCTTCTGGGTCACGATGGCGGGCTTCGGCCTGGCGATCGTGGTGGGCGTGCTGCTGGGCTTCGTGATCGGCAGTTCGCGGCTGGCCTACGCGGCGATGTACCCGCTGATGACCGCCTTCAACGCACTGCCGAAGGCGGCCTTCGTGCCGATCCTGGTGGTCTGGTTCGGCATCGGCGTCGGACCGGCGATCCTCACGGCCTTCCTGATCAGCTTCTTCCCGATCATGGTCAACATCGCGACCGGCCTGGCGACCTTGGAGCCCGAACTCGAGGACGTGCTGCGGGTGCTGGGCGCCAAGCGCTGGGACGTGCTCATGAAGATCGGCTTTCCGCGCTCGATGCCCTACTTCTTCGCCTCGCTCAAGGTGGCGATCACGCTGGCCTTCGTCGGCACCACGGTGTCGGAGATGACCGCCGCCAACGAAGGCATCGGCTACCTGCTGATTTCGGCCGGCTCGTCGATGCAGATGGGCCTGGCCTTCGCCGGCCTGATGGTGGTGGGCGCGATGGCGATGGGCATGTACGAACTGTTCAGCGCGGTCGAGAAGCACACGACGGGCTGGGCGCATCGGGGTTCGCAGGGGGAGTGAAATCCCGTAACCTTGCGGGTTCTTTTTCAGGAGAGACGAACCCATGATCAAGGTCAGCGTGATGTATCCCTTCTCCCCCGGCGCCCGGTTCGACCACGCCTACTACCGCGACAAGCACATGCCGCTGCTCGCGAACCGGATGGGCGACGCCTGCAAGTCCTACACGATCGACAAGGGGCTGGCCGGCGGTGCGCCCGGCCAGCCGCCCACCTACGTCGGCATGTGCCATGTCTTCGCCGACTCGGTGGAGTCTTTCCAGGCCGCCTTCGGGCCGCATGCGAAGGAGATCCTGGCGGACATCGCCAACTACACCGACATCCAGCCGGTGATGCAGATCAGCGAAGTGGTGGTGGGTTAGGCCCGTTCACACCAGCCGGGTCTCGATCTCGGTCTTGACCTCGGTCATCAGGCGGTGCACCGGGCACTTGCCCGCCACCCGCAGCAGTTCGGCGCGTTGCGCCTCGGTCAGTTCACCCGTGACCCGCAGCGTGCTGTCGAGGCGATAGACGCCGTGGCGCTCCTCGCTGTCGTCGCGGTCGACCGCGACCTCGATCTCCTCGATCGGCATGCCCTTGCGCCGCGCATAGATCAGCACGGTCAAGGCCTTGCAGGCCGCCAGCGAGGCATCGTAGAGGTCGTGCGGCGACGGGCCGGCATCGGCGCCGCCGCCGTCGGGCGAGGCGTCGACCGGGATCTCGTGGGCGCGGATCTTGAGGATGTGGCGGGTGCCTGTGACGCCGTCGCGCCGGACCGTGAGGGTCATTCGAATTGCTCCTGATTGAAATTCATTCAGCGCCACCATAGCGCTCGGTGCGGATCATGCCCGCTGCGAGCGCGGCATCGGCCAGCCCCCGGGTCACGCCCTCGACGAAGCGGTTCGAGCCGCACACGAAGACGTGGCGCGGCACATGGCCCCAACGCGCGATCAGTTCCCTCAGCGCGGGTGCATCGAGCCGCTGCGTCCGATCGGAGGGGCGGTGGCCGGGACTGCGCGTGATCGCGGCGACGAAGCGGAAATCAGCGCGGCTCGCTTCGAGTCGCTCCAGCTCTTCGCCGAAGGGCAGTTCGTCCCAGGTGCGAGCCGAACAGACCAGCATCAATGGCAGGGCGGCCGCAGTGCGCGCCCAGTCGCGCACCATCGCCATCAGCGGCGCGATGCCCGAGCCGCCCGCCACCAGCAGCACGGGCCCGCCGTCCCCGGCGCGCCAGATGAAATGGCCGCCCAGCGGACCGCGCACCTCGATGGCGTCGCCGGCTTGGGCGATGTCGTGGAAATACGGCGAGACCTCGCCATCGTCGAGCTTCTCGATGATGAGCTCGAACGGCCGTCCGGGCGCCGAGGCGATCGAATAGCTGCGCTGGGCCGCGTAGCCGTCGGGCGCGGTCAGGCGCACATCGAGATGCTGACCCGCCACATGCCGCGCCAGGTCCGCCTTCAGCACCACGCTGACGATGCGCGGCGTCAGCGGCGCGATGCGCTCGATCACTGCCTCCTGCCAGCGCGTGGGCCCCTGCGCGCTCACGGATCGTCCGAGTAGCGCTGCTGCTTCCACGGATCGCCGTACATGTGGTAGCCGCGCAGCTCCCAGAAGCCGGCCTCGTCGCGCGCCGTGAAGCGCAGGCCCTTGAGCCACTTGGCGCTCTTCCAGAAGTACAGGTGCGGCACCAGCAGCCGGGCCGGCCCGCCGTGCTCGGCCGTCAGCGGCTGGCCGTCGAAATGGGTCGCCACCATCGCGCGCCCGCCGACCAGGTCGGCCACCGGCACGTTGGTGTCGTAGTCGTCGTGCGAGAGCGCCAGCAAGAAAGCACTGGGCGGCGCGACGCCCGCGGCGGCCAGCAAATCGTCGATGCTCACGCCCTCCCACCGGGTGTCGAACTTGGACCAGGTCGTGACGCAGTGGATGTCGCCCTGCCACTGCGTGCGCGGCAGCGCTGCGAACTCGGCCCAGTTCCAGCTCGCGAGCGGACGCGGACCCTGGCTCAGCGTGAAGCGCCAGGCCGCGAGATCGATCTCCGGCGTCGGCCCCTTGGCCAGCACCGGAAAGTCGTCGGTCTCGAACTGGCCGGGCGGCAGGCGGCGGGCAAAGGCAGCGGTCGGACGTCGTCCTGTGAATCCACGCGTGACCATCGGCACTCCTTCGATTGGAGCGCCATGGTAGCGCCGCTTCAGGCGGCTTGCTGCAGCGGCACGACGCGCATGCCGCGATGCACCTCGACCTCGCCGTGTTTCGCCAGCAGCTGCATCAGGTGCTTGCGGATCAGCATGCCCGGGCGGTCCGACTCCATCGAATACTCGACGCCGCGCCGGCGCGTGTCGACCAGCGCATCGGGGTCGGTCGACTCGAGGATGTCCTTGTCCTCGCGCGTGATCTCCTCGTCGAAGTCGATCAGCATCTGCGCCGCGCAGTCGGCCTCGGTGTCGTTGCGGAACAGCCATTGGCACAGCTGCATGCGACCGTCGTCGATCGGCGTGAAGCAGTTGATGATGATGTGGCGGATGCCCGAGGGGTACTCGATGTCGAGCCGGCGCGAGAACGGCAGGAAGTAGGCGTTGCGCATGTGGCGGGTCGTGATCGGGTCGGTCACGCCGCTGATCGCATGGAACTTGACCGGGTTGACCGCCTGGATCACGGTCTCGGCGTAGAAGCCCGATTCGTTCTCGACCAATTCGTACTTGCTCGGCTTCGGACTCGCGGCGACGCCGAAGGTCGCCCGGTGCACGAAGCTGAAGTGCGAGTTGTCGAAGGAGTTCTCGAGCGCGCGCATCGGGCTGGTCTGCCACTCTTCATAGAACTGGTGGATGGTGCGAAAGCCGGGATCGTCGAACTCCGGGATCGCCGGGATCTCCGCGATCGGCTCCTCGAGCGCGACCCAGGCATAGCCGTAGCGCGCGCTGCAGTGGTAGGCGGTGGTCTTGTACTCGGGCGAGATCTTGCGGTCGGCCTCGTACTGGGGGATGCGGATCACCTGGCCGCTGCGGTCGTAGGTCCAGCCGTGGTAGCCGCACTGGATCGCGCCCTGCCCGCAGGCCTTGCCTTCGCCATCGACGCACCAGCCCTTGGACAGCTTCGCGGTGCGGTGGCAGCAGCGGTCGCGCAAGGCGGCCGGCTGGCCGTCGGCATCGAGGAACAGGACGATGTTCTCGCCGAGCAGCGTGAAGGGCTTCGGGCCCTGCTGCAGATCGGCCAGGGGCATGACGGCATGCCAGAACTTGCGGAAAACGGGTTGCTGCGTGACGAGCATGAAGAGACTCCTTCGGTTGCGTAAGGACCAACTTGAAAGAGCAATTTCCCGCCATGGGCGCTTGCGCACCAAAGCTGAACGCTTCTACTCTGCGCCGATTCTCATGCAAATTGCGGGCCCGCGGCGCTGGCATGCGTCCTGCATGTCTGCGACCAAGAGTAGAAGCGTTCAGCAGCGCACGCACCCACCGTGCGCCGCCCGGAAATTGCTCTTGAAGTGCCTCGCCGGCCCGGCGGGGTGTTCAAGACCCACGAAATCCGGAGATCACTTCATGCAACGCCGCCACTTCCTTACCTCGGGCGCCGCCTGCGCCGCTGCCCTCGCCGCCCCTGCCGTCCTCGCGCAGGTCGGCAAGCCGACGCCGCTCAAGTTCACCCTCGACTTCCGCATCAACGGCCAGACCGCGCCCTTCTTCCTGGCCGAGAGCAAGGGCTACTACAAGGACGAAGGACTCGACGTCACGATCGACACCGGGGCCGGCTCGGTAGCCTCCATCACCCGGATCGCGAGCGGCGTCTACCAGCTCGGGCTCGGCGACATCAGCTCGCTGGTCGAATTCAATGCGCAGAACCCGGGCACCCCGATGGTGCAGGCGGTCTACCAGTACTACAACCGCGCACCGTTCGTGATCATCGGGCGCAAGGACCGCGGCATCAGCGGCGACTTCAGGAGCCTTCAGGGCAAGAAGGTCGCCGCCGCGGCGGTCGAATCGACGCGCCGCGCCTGGCCGATGGTGGCGCGCAAGCAGGGCATGAAGCCCGACGCCTTCCAGTGGCAGACCACCGACTTCAGCGCCCGCGACAACGTGATGGTGCGCGGCGACGTCGATGCCGCCACCTACTTCCACGACTCCGCAGTCTCGCTGTTCGCGCGCATGAAGGCCGATGAGCTCTCGGTGCTCAAGTACGCGGACGCCGGCGTCAACCTGTACGGCAATGCGATCCTCGCCAGCAGCAACCTGATCGCCCAGAACCCGAAGGCGGTGGCGGCCTTCCTGCGGGCCACCAACCGCGCGATCGTCGAGACCTTCGCCCAGCCGGTGCCCAGCATCGCGGCGATGCGACAGCGCGAGCCGATCCTCGACCCGAAGATCGAGCTCGATCGCTGGGCCATCACGGCACAGTACGTCGGCGCGCCGGACACGCGCGGCCACGGCCTCGGCGACATCCGCAAGCTGCTGCTCGAGCAGCAGGTCGACGAAGTGGCGGAGGTGTTCGGGCTCAAGACCAGGCCGTCGGCCGACGCCATCTTCAACAGCTCGATGCTGCCGGCGCGCAATGAACGTAGCATTCAGGCATGAGCTCACTTCTTTCAGATAACTTTCCGGCCGAGCGGCAGCTCGACGAGCGCGACGGCCGCTACCTGCGCAAGGCCATCGTCTGGTCGCACGCCGGCCGCCGGCGCGGCAACCGGCCCTTCGGCGCGGTGGTGGTCTCGGCCGCCGGCGAAGTGCTGGCCGAGGCCTACTGCAACACCGCCGAGACCGGCGACGTCACGGGCCATGCCGAGGTCAACGCGGTGCGCATGCTCGGCGAGCGCAAGCTGTCGCGCGAAGAGCTGGCCGGGGCCACGATCTATTCGTCGGGCGAGCCCTGCGTGATGTGCGCGGGCGCGATCTTCTGGGCCAACATCGGCCGCGTGGTGTTCGGCATCGACGCCGAGCGGCTGCGCGTTTTTCGCGGCGAGCGCGGCGACCAGCGCGATGCCGAGCTGTCCTGCCGCGACGTGTTCCGGGCCTCGCCGCATCCGATCGAATGCATCGGCCCGGCGCTGGTCGACGAAGCCGGCGCCGCCCACGTCGGCGCCTGGAAGGCTTGAAGGCCCCCACGCTCCCCCACTGCGTGTGGGTCGCTGCCCCCCGAGGGGGCCGCAGGCCGCCTTGGGGCGGCCCGGCGCCGGCCTGAATCGCCCCCACGCTCCCCCACTGCGTGTGGGTCGCTGCCCCCCGAGGGGGYCGCAGGCCGCCTTGGGGCGGCCCGGCGCCGGCCTGACCCTGAGCACGCCCTGACGCGCGAGTGCTGCGCCGCAGCACGAAAAACCAACCTTTAGGTGGGCGGCAGGCCGCGCTCCGAGGTTTCGAATAGCGCCAGCCCCAGACGCCGCGCCGCACGAGCGCGGCCGGCGGGCCGGACTTTTGAACCCAGGAGACAAACGCATGATCGAACTGCAGGGCCGAAAGGCCCTCATCTCAGGGGCGGCGCAGGGGCTCGGGCGCGCCATCGCCGGGCTCTTCGTCGAACGCGGCGCGCAGGTGATGCTCGCCGACATCGACGAGGCGGGTGCCGCCAAAGCCGCCGACGAACTCGGGCCGATGGCCCGGTCGGTGCGGTGCGACGTCACGAAGGCGGCCGACTGGGCCCGCGCCGTCGAAGCCGCCACCGCCGCTTTCGGCGGCCTCGACACGCTGGTCAACAATGCCGGCATCGAGATCGTCAAGCCGCTGTTCGAGCAGACCGAGGAAGAAGTCGGCCGGCTCATGAACATCAACGTGATGGGCGTCTTCCTCGGCATGAAGAGCGCGCTGGGGCCGTTGGTCGCGTCGGGCAAGGGCTCGGTGGTCAACATCTCGTCGCTGGCGGGCACCAACGGCGTGCCGCTGTTCGGCTCCTATGCGGCGTCGAAGTCGGCGGTGATCCAGCTCACGCGCACCGCCGCGGCCGAACTGAAGCCGACCGGCATCCGGGTCAACGCGGTGTGCCCGGGCTTCGTCGGGACGGCGATGGTCGACCGGCTGATCCCCACCGTCGAAGCCATCGTCGGCGTGCCGTTCAGCGCGCTGGTCGCGGCCAAGCAGCTGCGGCTCGGCACGCCGCTCGAAGTGGCCGAGATGACCGCCTTCCTCGCCTCCGACGCCGCCAGCTGGACCACCGGCTCCCACTACATCCTGGACGGCGGCCTGTCTGCCGGATTGCTATGAGCAAGTTGCTGCTTCAAGACAAGGTCGCGATCGTCACCGGCGCCGGGCGCGGGCTCGGCGAGGCCATCGCGCGCGCCTACGCCGCGGAGGGCGCCAAGGTCATCGTGTCGGACATCGACGCCGAGGCGGCGCGGAAGGTCGCGGCATCGCTGCGGGGCGCCAGCGCGGTGGCCTGCGACGTGCGGGTGCCGGCGCAGGTCGAGGCGCTGGTCGCCGCGGCCACCCGGCAACACGGCCGGCTCGACATCATGGTCGCCAACGCCGGCGTCGCCATGCTCTCGCCGCTGGTCGCCACGAGCTACGAGCAATGGCGCGAGGTGACATCGGTCAACCTCGACGGCGTGTTCCTCTGCATCCGCTATGCAGCGCCGGCGCTGATCGCGGCGGGCGGCGGCGCCATCGTCACGATGGCCTCGGTCACGGCGAAGGCGGCTTGCCCGCTGATCGGCAGCTATGCGGCGGCCAAGGCCGGCGTCGTGTCGCTCACCCAGACCGCCGCCACCGAGCTGCGTGCGCACAACATCCGGGTCAACGCGATCCTGCCGGCCTTCATCGAGACCGACATGGTCAAGCCGCGCAAGAAGGAGTTCGAGCAGATGCTCGGGATCCCGGACTTCGACGCGGTCATCGCCCAGCGCCAGGGGCGCTACGGCACGCCGCAGGAGGTGGCCAACCTGGCCGTCTTCCTGGCCTCGGAGCGAGCGAGCTTCTCGAACGGCAGCCCCTTCGTGCTGGACGGCGGCGTGAGCTCGTCCCTTCTCTGAACCCATCCAACAGACCCGGGGAACCCACACCATGAGCAGCAACAAGAAGCCCGTCATCGTCTACGGCGCCAGCGGCTACACCGGCCGGCTGATCTGCGAATACCTGCGCGAGTACGGCGTGCCCTTCATCGCGGCCGGCCGCAGCGCCGAGAAGCTGGACGCGGCCATGAAGGCCAACGTGGCCGGCATCGAGACCGCGGACCATGAAGTCGTCGAGGTGGCGCACACCACCGAGGCGCTGACCAAGCTCTTCACCGGCGCCTCGGTGGTGCTGAACACCGTCGGCCCGTTCGCCCGCTTCGGCCCCGAAGTGGTGAAGGCCTGCCTGGCCGCCAAGTGCCACTACACCGACACCACCGGCGAGCAGGACTGGCTGATCACGCTCGAGGAAGAGTTCGGCGCCAAGTTCGCGCAGGCCGGGCTGCTGCTGTCGCCCGGGCTGGCGCAGATGTACACCACCGGCGAAATCGCGGCGCAGCTCTGCCTGGAGACACCGGGCCTGGACACCCTGGACATCGCGGTGTTCTGGGGCGGCAGCCCGACGATCGCGTCGACGCAGACCATCCTGGTCAATGCCGCGACGTCGAAGGCCTTCTTCCTGCACCAGAACAAGATGGTCGAGTGGCAGCCCGACGCCGGCCTCTACAGCCTGGCCATTCCCGGCCAGCACGAAATGGCGCTGGCGCTGCCCTGGGGCGGCACCTCGCATCCGGTGTGGTTCCGCAAGGACCCGCGGGTGGCCAACGTCAAGGTGCTGGGCGGCGTGTTCAACAAGCCGTTGATGCTGGGCGTGCCGCAGATCGTCGCGGCCGCGCTGAAAGCCACCGAAGGCATGAAGCCGGACGAGCGCTACGCGGCACTGGCGCAGACCGCCGCCGGCGTGATGAACAGCATGCCCCCGCGCGAGAACCCGCGCCTGAACAAGTCGGTCGACTCGGTGCACGCCACCGGGCCTCTGGGCCGCGCGCATTGCGTCATCTTCGGCAACTGCAACTACAAGCAGACCGGCCTGCTGCAGGCCCACGCCGCCTACTCGCTGCTGCAGCAGCCGCCGAAGCGGGTCGGCTTCGCATCCGGCTGCCAGGCCTTCGGACACCATGAACTGCTTGGGGTGCTGCGCAGCTTCGGACTGGTGGCCAAGCCCGAACTCACGGTCCAGGCCTGAAGCGGCCGCCGCAGATGACGAGCCTTCGGACGCCCCTGCGCAATCTGGCCGACGTCGAGGCGCTGGAGGCAGTGCCGATCGAGGCCCGCCTCGAGCGGCCGGTGTCGAGCTACGCCGCCATCGCGCGGCAAGCGGCGGCCACGCCCGGCGCACCGGCCCTGACCTTCGTGCCGACCGGCGATCCGGCGGACGGCGAAACGCGCTTCGACTACGCCACGCTGCTACAGCGCATCACGCAGGCGGCCAACGTCTTCGCGGGCCTGGGCGTGGGGCGCGGCGACGTCGTTTCGTACTTGCTGCCGAACCTGCCCGAGACGCACTTCACGCTCTGGGGCGCGGAGGCCGCGGGCATCGTGAACCCGGTCAACCCGTTCCTCGAAGTCGAGCACATGGCCGGCATCCTCAACGCCGCGGGCACCGTGGTTCTGGTGGCGCTGGGGCGGCAGGCGCAGCCCGGCATCTGGGAGAAGGTCGAGGCCCTGCGCGAGCGCGTGCCGACGCTGCGCGCCGTCCTGCGCATCGGCGGTCTCGGCCTGTGCCCGCCCTGGGCGCTGGACTTCGACGCCCTGCTGGCCCAGCAGCCGGGCGACAGGCTGCTGGGCACGCCGCCCGGGGGCGAGGACGTGGCCTCGTACTTCCACACCGGCGGCACCACCGGCACGCCCAAGCTGGCGCGCCGCACGCATTTCAACGAAGCCGCCAATGCCTGGTCGCTGACCACCGTCGCCGACATCGGCGCCGGCGACACGCTGCTGTGCGGCCTGCCGCTGTTCCACTCGAACGCGATGTTGATCACCGGGCTCGCGGCCTTCGGCGTCGGCGCACACGTGGTGCTGCTGTCGCCCGCGGGCTATCGCGACCCGCGCACCTTCGCGGCCTTCTGGCGGTCGGTCGAGCGCTATCGGGCGACCTTCTTCAGTGCGGTGCCGACGGTGCTGTCCGCCCTGCTCAACGTGCCGCGCGACGGCGCCGACATCGGCTCGCTGCGCTTCGCGATCTGCGGCGCCGCGCCGCTCGCGCCCGAGCTGTTCCAGCGCTTCGAACAAGCCACGGGCCTCAAGCTGCTCGAGGGCTACGGCATGACCGAGGCGACCTGCGTCAGCTCGATCAACCCGCGCGACGGCGAACGCGCGATCGGCTCCATCGGCCTGCGCCTGCCCTACCAGCAGATGAAGGTGGCGCAACTCGGCGCCGACGGCGAGGTCGAGCGCGAGGCCGCGGTCGACGAGATCGGCACGATTCTGCTGCGCGGCCCCTTCGTCTTCGCGGGCTACGTGAAGGACAGCGACAACCGCGGCGTCTGCCTGGCCGACGGTTGGCTCAACACCGGCGACCTCGGACGGCAGGATGCCAAGGGCTACTTCTGGCTGACCGGCCGGGCCAAGGACCTGATCATTCGCGGCGGCCACAACATCGACCCGGCCATGATCGAGGAAGGCCTGATGCGCCATCCGGCGGTCGATATCGCGGCCGCCGTGGGCAAGCCCGATGGGCACGCCGGCGAACTGCCGATGGCCTACGTGACCCTGCGCAAGGGCGCCCGGTGCGATCCGGCCGAGTTGCTCGCGCATGCGCGCAGCACGATCACCGAGCGGGCGGCGGTGCCGGTCGAGGTGGTGGTGCTCGACGCGATGCCGCTGACCGCGGTCAACAAGATCTTCAAGCCCGCGCTGCGCCAGCAGGCGATCGCGCGGGCGCTGGCCGAGGCGGTGCGCGCCGCCTGCGGCGAGGTCGAGGTGCAGGTCGCGGTCGAGCCGCATCCGAAGCACGGGCTGGAAGCCCGCATCACCGCCGCACGGCCCGGCGGCCCTGACGCCGAAGCGCGCATGCGGGCGGCGGAGGCCGGGCTGGCCGCCCTGCCGGTGCACTGGACGCTTGCCTGGCGCACCGGATGAGGCACACTTATCGCCCCTCGTTGCAGCAAGGAACCCCCATGGCGCGGGCGACAGGCAAGTCCGGAGACAGACCCGCATCGGCGGCCGTGCTGGTCGAATCGAAGCTCGCGCCGCCGCAGCTGTCGCTGCGCCTGCTCGCGCGCTCCGCGCTCTCGACGCGGCTGCACGCGGGCCTGATGCAGCGCGTGATCAGCGCGACCGCGCCGGCCGGCTACGGCAAGACCACGGCACTGGCCCAGTTCGTCGCACAGCTGGAGCCGCACGGCATCACCTGCGCCTGGCTCAGCCTCGACGCCGAGGACAACGATCCGCTGCATTTCGTGCGCTATGTCGCCGCCGCCCTGCACCACGCGGATGCCCGGCTCGGCCGCAGCGCGCTGGCGCAGACCGACGGCGGCACGATGGCCTCGCCCGATGCGGTGGTCGCCTCGCTGCTGCACGACCTCATGGGCCACGACCATCGGCTGCTGCTGGTGCTCGACGACTTCCACCTGGTGCATGACGACGGTGTGCACCGCAAGCTGGAATGGCTGATCGGCCACCTGCCCCCGACCATCGGCCTGGTCATCGCCAGCCGCACCCGGCTGCCGCTGTCGCTGAGCCAGCTGCGGCTGCGCGGCGAGTTGCTCGAGCTGGACGCCTCGCATTTCGGGCTCGGTCTCGACGAGGCCGCCGACTTCGTCGGCCGCGTCAGCGGCGCGCCGCTGGAGCGCAGCCAGCTCCAGACGCTGCACGAGCGCACCGAAGGCTGGATCGCCGGCCTTCAGCTGGCCTCGCTGGCCTTGCGCGAGAGCGGCGACCGGGGCGCGTTCCTGGCGGCGTTCTCGGGCACCGACCGCGACATCACGGACTACCTCGGCGAGCAGGTGCTCGACAGCCTGCGGCCCGCGCTGCGCGATTTCCTGCTCGACACGGCGGGGCTCGACCGCTTCTGCGCCGAGCTCTGCGACGAAGTGCTGCGGCGCGACGACAGCCATGCGATGCTGGCCGAGATCCAGGCCCGCAACCTGTTTCTCTCGGGGCTCGACCGCTCGCGCACCTGGTTCCGCTACCACCACCTGTTCGCCGACTACCTGCGCGGGCGCGGCAAGGAGCGCCCGGGCGAGGCGGCGCGGGCGATCTGCCTTCGCGCCAGCGACTGGTTCAACCGGCATCGGCTGCCGCACGAGGCGGTGCGCTATGCCTTCGACGGCCAGGACATCGAACGCGCCGCCGACCTGGTGGCGGAATTCTCGGGCGAGCTGGTGCAGTACCGCGGCGAGCACGCGACGCTGCTCGGCTGGCTCACGCGGCTGCCGCAGGCGCTGGTTCATGCGCGGCCCAAGATCCGCACCGGCCATGCCTGGTCGCTGGTGCTGACCCGACGCCATGCCGAGGCCGACCAGGAACTGCGCGCGCTCGAAAGCGCCTGCGCCGACGATGGCGACGACGGCGTGCGCTGCGTGGTCGAGATGATCCGGTGCGTGTACTTCGCACTGTCCGACCAGCCGCTCCTGGCCAAATCCGCGAGCGAGGCCTGGCTCAAGTCCTGGCCCCGGGCCGAAGCCTTCCGCACCGGCGTGGTGGCGAACGTGCTGGCGGCCGGCTGCTCGGCCACCGACGCCTTCGAGCAGGGCCTGCAGGCGCTCGCGATCGCGCGCCGCGCCTTCGAGGAATGCGGCGCCCACTACGGCCTGGCCTGGGCCAGCGCGCTGGCGATGGTGATCGCGATGCGGCGCGGCGACTTTGCCGAGGCAATGGCCCAGGCCCGCCTCGGCCTGGCGACTGTCGAGCCCAGCCTGGGCGTCGCTTCCTACGCGGGGTCGATGCTGACCTTGCTCGCGGCCGAGGTCTGCTACGAGCAGGGCGAGCTCGCGCAGGCCCAGCGCTACCTGGACCTCGGCCTGCCTTTCATCGACGAGCACGGACTGGTCGAGATGAGCGCCGCCGGCTACCTCACGCGGGCTCGGCTGCTGCGCGTGCGCGGTGACCTGGCGGGCGCCGACAGCTGCCTGCTCGAAGGCGAATCGCTCGGCCACCGCCTGAGGCTGCCGCGCCTGGCGCGCATCCTGGCCGCCGAGCGCTGCGTGCTGCGCCTTTCGGTGGCTTCGCTCGACGATGCGCTCAAGCTCGCGCAGTCCTACGGCTTCATCGGCCACGGCGGCGCGGCCCCGGCCGGTGCCGTGGCCGCCGAGGAAGACAGCGTCGACCTGGCCATCCTGCGGCTGCGGCTGGCCCAAGGCGGCGGCGCGCCCGTGGCCGGCGCCCTCAACGATGCGCTGCGGCGCGCCCATCGCGATGGCCACCAGGCGCAGCAGGCGCGCCTGCTGCTGCTGCGGGCCCTGCACCAGCAGCGCTCGCACGACAAGGCCCTGGCGCTGCGCACGCTCGACGATGCGCTGGCCCTGGCCGCCCGCTGCGGCCTGCTGCGCAGCCTGGTCGATGCCGAGCCGCAGCTGCTCGACCTGGTCGAGTCGATCGCCGCCCGGCGGCCGGTGGCATCGCCCGGCGTCGACGACTACCTGCGCCGCCTGCTCGCAGCCGCGGGCCGCACGCCGGTCGCCGCCGCGGCGCCGGAGCCGCCGCACGAGCGCAGCGAGGCCGAGGAACTGACCGAGCGCGAGATCAAGATCCTGCGGCTTCTCAAGGCCGGCCTCGGCAACCGCGAGCTGGCACAGAGCCTGTTCCTCTCGGAGGCCACCGTGAAATGGCACCTCCACAACATCTTCGCCAAGCTGGGCGTCAAGAACCGGATCGGCGCGCTGGCCCGGGCGCAAGAGAAGTCGCTGCTCTGAGTCGCTCCTCCGAGTCCCTACACTCGCTGGCATGCCCTGGCACGCGCGACTCGACCTCGACTACCAACTTGAACACGCCCGCAGCGTGGCCCGCTTTCGCCACGAAGGCCCGCTGCGCATCCTGCAGAGCCTCTACCCCGAGGGCGATGCGGTCTGCCACAACGTGCTGGTGCACCCGCCCGGCGGGCTGGTCGGCGGCGACACGCTGGACATCCGGGTGCGCGCCGCAGCCGGCAGCCACGGGCTGATCACCACCCCCGGCGCCTCGCGCTTCTACCGCTCGGACGGCGAGCTGGCGCTGCAGCGCACCGACCTGCACCTCGAGACCGGTGCCCGACTCGAATGGCTGCCGCTGGAGGCGATCTGCTTCAGCGGCTGCCGGGCCGAGAACCGGCTGACCCTGCGCGTCGCCGAGGGCGCCGAGCTGATCGGCTGGGACGTCACGGCGCTCGGGCTGCCGAACGCGGGCAAGCCCTTCGAACACGGCACGCTGCAGCAGCACATCGAGGCGCCGGGCCGATGGCTGGAGCGCGGGCGCATCGACGCCGCCGATGGGCGCCTGCTGCAGAGCCCGCTCGGGCTCGCGGGGCAGCGCTGCCTGGCGTCGATCTTCTTCGTCGCCGGCACGCCGCTGCCGCGCGCGCGGCGCGATGCGGCGCTCGACGCCGCCCGCGCGCTGATCGAAGCACATGCGTTGAACGAGCGTGCCGGCGCCACCAGCCCGCATCCGGAGATCATCGTGCTGCGCGTCCTGGCCCCGGTGGTCGAGCCGGCGATGCAGCTGCTGCGCCAGGTCTGGAAGGCGTGGCGGGCCGAGCTCTGGCACATGACCGGCGAGCCGCCGCGCATCTGGTCGATGTAGGGTTCTCGTCCGACGGAGACCCGCCGCGACACTGCCTAGACTGGCCGCGATGACCCGCACCGACATCCCGGCCCGTCTCGACCGCCTGCCCTGGTCGCGCTGGCACTGGCGCGTGGTGATCGCGCTCGGCGTGGCCTGGGTGCTCGACGGGTTGGAGGTGACCCTGGTCGGATCGATCGGCGGCGTGCTCGAACGGCCCGACACCTTGGGCTTGAGCGGGGCGCAGATCGGCTGGACCGGCTCGCTCTACATCGGCGGCGCCGTGATCGGTGCACTGGTGTTCGGTCGCCTGGCCGATCGTCTGGGCCGCAAGAAGCTGTTCCTCATCACCTTGGCGGTCTATGCCGCGGCCACGCTGGCCACCGCCTTCTCGCCCAACTTCGTCTTCTTCGCGCTGTGCCGTTTCGCCACCGGCCTGGGCATAGGCGGCGAGTACGCGGCCATCAATTCGGCCATCGACGAGCTGATCCCGGCGCGGGTGCGCGGCCGCGTCAACCTGGCGATCAACGGCAGCTTCTGGATCGGCGCCGCGCTCGGCGCCGGGCTGAGCCTGTGGCTGCTCGATCCGCAGGTGCTCGGCCCGGTGTGGGGCTGGCGCGCCGCCTTCGGGCTCGGCGCGCTGCTGGCCGTGGCCATCCTGCTGGTGCGGCGCGACGTGCCCGAGAGCCCGCGCTGGCTGATCGCGCACGGCCGCGCCGAGGAAGCCGAGCGCATCGTGCAGCGGATCGAGGCGCAGGTGAGCGCGCAGCACGGGCCGCTCGCGCCGGCGGTCGGCCACCTGAGCTTGGGCGGCCGCGCCAGCCCCGCCTGGCGCGAGGTGGCCCAGGTGCTGCTGCGGCGCTACCCGCGGCGCAGCGCGGTGGCGCTGGCATTGATGATTTCGCAGGCCTTCTTCTACAACGCGATTTTCTTCACCTACGCGCTGGTGCTGACCCGCTTCCACGGCGTGCCGGCCGAAAGGGTCGCGCTCTATATCTTCCCCTTCGCGCTCGGCAACGTGCTCGGCCCGCTGCTGCTGGGCCCGCTGTTCGACCGCGTCGGCCGGCGCCGGATGATCGCGCTGACCTATGTGCTGTCGGGGGTCGGCCTGGCGCTGACCGGCTGGGCCTTCATGCAGGGATGGCTCGACGCCCGCAGCCAGGCGCTGTGCTGGTCGGCCGTGTTCTTTCTCGCATCGGCGGCCGCCAGTTCGGCCTACCTCACGGTCAGCGAGGTGTTTCCGCTCGAGATGCGCGCGGTCGCGATCTCGATCTTCTATGCGGTGGGCACCGGCGCCGGCGGCTTCGTCGCGCCGGTGCTGTTCGGCGCGCTGATCGACACCGGCAGCCGGGGCGCGGTCGCCGTCGGCTACGCGATCGGCGCCGGGCTGGTGATCTTCGCGGGCCTGCTGGCCTTGCGCTACGCCGTCGATGCCGAGCGCAAGCCGCTGGAGGAGGTGGCGCCGCCGCTCGGCTCGGACCTCACTCGATGATCGCGCGCTTGACGTCTTCCTGAAGGCTGCGCAGGTGTTCGCGCATCGCGGCCCGTGCGCGCTCGGGGTCGCGCGCACGCAAGGCCTGGATGATCTCGCCGTGCTCGTCGTGGTTCTCGCGCTGGCGATGCAGCGGACTGTGCAGGCGGAACAGCCGCGCATTGACCCGCAGCTCTTCGACCAGCCGCGGAAACACCACGTTGCCGCTGGCCGTCGAGATGAGCTGGTGGAAGCGGTCGTCGAAATGCCAGTGGTCGGTCTCGTCGTGGTCGCCGCTGTCGAGCGCCTTGAGGTCGGCTTCGAGCGCGTCGATCTCGGCATCGGTGATCTTGCCGACCGCCAGCACGATCGCCTCGCACTCGATCACCTCGCGCGCGCGCATGCAGTCGAAGTACTCCTTGGTGCCCAGGGCCCGCACCGCATAGGAGCGCGCGTCGCGCCGCACCAGCAGGCCCTCGCCGGCCAGCCGCACCAGCGCCTCGCGCATCGGCGTGCGCGAGATGCGCAGGTCTTCCGCCAGACGCCCCTCCTGCAGCGGACTGCCGGGCGATATCTTGCGGTCGAGGATCAGCGTGCGCAGGCTCGCATAGGCCTGCTCGGCCAGGCTGGCGGAGCGCACCTCGAGCGGTGCGATGGTGATGGTGGCGGGTTGCGCGGGGCTGGGGAGGCTTGGCATGCGGAGATGGACGGTTTCCACGAAGGGACGGGGAAAAGCTTAGCAGGCCGATGCGGTGCGACGCGAAAACTTCAAAGCCACTTGTCGAGCGGGTTGGTCGCATTGGGCGCGCGCGGCCGCAGGCAGGGCTGGAACTGGCCCGAGCCGGCCGCCGCCGAGAACACGCCGTCCTGCCAGACCACCCGGCCGCGCGACACCGTGACGCCGGGCCAGGCCCGCAGCTTCATGCCTTCGTAGGGCGTGTAGTCGGCCGCATGGTGGAGCATGTCGTTGGCGATGACTTTCTCGTTGCCTTCGGCGAAGACGTCCCAGACCACGAAGTCGGCATCGCCGCCGACCGCGATCGTGCCCTTTTTCGGATAGAGCCCGTAGAGGCGCGCCGGGTTGGTGGCCGTGAGCTCGACGAAGCGGTGGATGTCGATGCGCCCGGCCATCACGCCTTCGCTCATCAAGAGCGGCAGCCGGGTCTCGACGCCCGGAATGCCGTTCGGGATGCGGTCGAACGAGGCGTCGTCGCCGGCCACCCGCTTGCCGTCGCTGCCTTGCATGTTGAACGGCGCGTGGTCGGACGAGAAGATCGTGAACAGCCCGCTCGACAGGCCGTTCCAGATGAACTGCTGGTTGCCCTTGTCGCGCGGCGGCGGGCTGCAGATGCAGCGCGCGCCATGCATCGGGTCGTCGGGATCGATCCCCAGGTCTTCCGCGCTCAGGAACAGGTACTGCGGGCAGGTCTCGGCATGGATCGGCAGCCCGCGCCCGCGCGCCCAGTGGATCTGCTCGACCGCCTCCCGGCCCGAGACGTGGACGATCAGGATCGGGGTGTCGATCAGCTCGGCCAGCGCGATCGCGCGGTGGGTGGCCTCGCGCTCGACCGCCATCGGCCGCGAGCTCGAGTGGTAGCGCGGCGCGGTCAGGCCGGCATCGAGCAGCTGCTCGGTCAGCCAGGCGATGCAGTCGCTGTTCTCGGCGTGGATCATGGTCATCGCGCCGTGTTTGCGCGCCACCGCCAGCACCTCGATGATCTGCCGGTCGGCCAGCTTCAGGTCGTCGTAGGTCATGTAGATCTTGAAGGAGGTGTAGCCCTTCTCGATCAGGGCCGGCAGCTCGCGCTGCGTCACGTCCTTGGTGGCATCGGCGACGATCAGGTGGAAGGCGTAGTCGATCACCGCCTTGCCTTCGGCGCGGCGGTGGTAGTCGTCGACCGCCTCCTGGATGCTGTGGCCCTTCTGCTGCGCCGCGAACGGCAGCACCGTGGTGGTGCCGCCGCAGGCCGCCGAGCGGGTGCCGGTGAAGAAGTCGTCGGCAAAGCGCGAGCCGTCGCTGGTCGGCTGGTCGAAATGGCAGTGGCCGTCGACGCCGCCGGGCGTGACCAGCCGGCCCGCGGCATCGATCTCGCGCGCGGCGCTGCCGTCGAGCTGCTGCGCGATGGCGCAGATGCGGCCGTCGCGCACGCCGATGTCGGCGCGGTAGCGGTCGCCCACGGTCGCGATGTCGGCGTTTCGAAGGATCAGGTCGTAGGTGTTCATGGCGCGGTTCCGGCTAGCGTTGTTCGAGCACCGCGGCGTCTGGCACCACCGGCGCGCCGGTGCTGGCGTTGCCGTAGGCGCGTCCGTAGTGGCGCTCGATCCGGCGCTGGATGAAGTCCCACACCGTGGTCATCAGCAAGTAGTAGATGGCGGCCACCACGAACAGCTCCAGCACCATGAACTTCTCCTGGATCAGCACCTGGGTCCGGCGCAGCAGTTCTTCCATCGATATCACCGAGGTGATCGAGGTGGTCTTGAGCAGGCCGTTGATGCTGTTGCCCAAGGTCGGGATGATCAGCCGCATCGCCTGCGGCATCACGATGTAGCGCATCGCCTGGGCGCTGCTGAAGCCGACCGCCCGCGCGGCGTTGGTCTGGCCGGCGGGCACCGACTGGATGCCGCCGCGCACCACCTCCGCCAGGTAGGCGGCTTCGTTCAGGATCAGGCCCAGCAGCGCCGACTCGACCACCGACAGCTTGAGCCCGAGCTGCGGCAGCCCGGTGTAGATGATGATCAGCTGCACCAGCAGCGGCGTGCCGCGGAAGACCCAGATGTAGAAGTGGGCCGGCGCCGCCAGCCACGGGTGGCGCGACAGTCGGGCCAAGGCCAGCGCACACCCCACGGCCAGGCCGCCCGCGATCGACGCGAGGGTGAGCCAGAGCGTGGTCAGCGCGCCGCTCAGGATGTACGGATTGAACAGATAGTCGGCAAACCCCGACCAGCTCCAGCCTTGTCCCATGGACTTCCCTTTTCTGACTCGATGGTGTGGGTGCGGACCGATCAGCTCGCCGGGCCCTTGACGACCACGGCGCCGTCGATGGCCTTCACGCCGTACTGGTCGAACAGCTTCTGGAAGCTGCCGTCGGCCTTCATGTCGTTGAGGGCCTTGGCCATGGCGACCGACAGTTCCTTGTTCTTGGCGGCCAGCGCGACCGGGGTCGGGAACAGGCCGTTCAGCACGCGGTCGAAGTCGCCGCGCTTCTGGTATTCGGCCCCGGTCGAGTCGATCGACAGCGCCACCTCGACCTGGCCTGCGCGCAGCGCCTGGAAGGCCATGGCGAAGTTCTCGAAGGTGCGGATGGTCATGCCCTTCATGCCCTTGTCGGTCAGCTGCTTGTCGAGCTCGCGCGCCTTGCGCTCTTCGAAGCCGCCGATCTCGACGCCGATGCTCTTGCCCGACAGGTCCTCGGGCTTGGTGATCTTGAGCGGGTTGCCCTTGGCGGTGCTGATGCTGATCGCCTGGTCTTCGTAGGGCAGCATCTGCATCAGCTTGGCGCGCTCGTCGGTGTAGAAGATGCCCGTGTTGATGACGTCCCAGCGCCCGGCCTGCAGGCCCGGGATCATGGCCGAGAACTCGATGCGCACGTACTCGGGCGTCAGGCACAGGCGCTTGGCGATCGCCTCGCCGAGCTCCACCCGCATGCCCTTGAGGGCGCCGGTCTGGTCGACGAACTGCATCGGCGGCAGGGTCGGGTTGACCGACATGGTCAGGGTGCCCTTCTTGACCAGGGCCGAGTCGGGCACCGCCGGCTTGCAGGCCTGGGCGTTCGCCAGCCCCGTGCCGAGGATGAAAAGAGCCGTGGCCGATGTGAGAGCGGGAAGCAGTTTCATGGTGGTTTCCTGGTGGAGATGGAACGAAGCGAAAGGTGGGAACGGGGTCGGGCGCCGACTACGCGGCAATGGAGCCGAGCAGGCCCAGGCGGTCGAGTTCACGCCGCAGGTCGACGGCATCGGCCTCTGGCAGCGGCAGGCGCGGCGCCCGCGGCTTGCCGACCGGCAGGCCCATCATCGTGAGGCCGTCCTTCGACGCGGCGACGTAGCGGTGGCCGCCGACCCAGCGCACGATCGGCAGCATCTCCTTGTAGAGCGCCAGCGCCGCGGGCATGTCCTGCTTGTCGGCCACGAGTTCGAACAGGCGGGCCGACATCTTCGGGATCAGGTTCGAGCAGACCGCGACCCAGCCCTGGGCGCCGAGCCAGAACGACTCGTAGCCCAGGATGCCGGCGAACACCGTCATGCGGTCGCCGCACAACTCGATGATGTCGCGCACCCGGGTGACCTCGAGCGTCGACTCCTTGATGTACTTGCAGTTGTCGATGCGCGAGAGGCGCGCCACCAGCTCGGGCTTGAGGTCGACATTGGCCGTGGCCGGATTGTTGTAGACCATGATCGGCACGCTGATCGCCTCGCCCACCTTGCGGTAGTGCTCGAACAGCTCGTCGTCGGTGGGGGTGCTGTAGAACGGCGGAATGATCATGACGCCGTCGGCGCCCATGGTCTCGGCCTCGCGGCTCAGCCGCACGCACTCGTCGGTCCATTCGGCGCCGGTGCCGATCAGCACGGGCACGCGTTTTGCAGCGGTCTGCACACAGGTTTCGATCACCAGCTGCCGCTCGTCCGGCGTCAACGACAGGAATTCGCCGGTGCTTCCCAGGGGGATCAGCCCGTGGATGCCCTCCTCGATCTGCCAGTCGACCAGCTTCTTCAGGGCCGGCACGTCCACGTGCTTTCCGTCGGCGGTCATGGGGGTGATCAGCACCGTATAGGTGCCTCGGAACGCTGTCATTGCCAGTCCTCGGTGAAAAATCGGGTGACGAAGTATTTGTATACGGTTAGTATACGTATACATTGAACCATGTCAAAGTGGTTTTTTTGCTTCGCACCGAATTCATGAGCGCCAGACTGACCCATTCCTCCATCGCCACCGGCGGACGCCCGATCCGCTTCTGGTACGACGGCCAGCCCGTCGACGGACTCGAAGGAGAGACCGTCGCCGCCGCGCTTGCGGCCAGCCACCTGCGGCAGCTGCGGCCCACGCGCGACGGCGGTAGGCGCGGCCTCTACTGCGGCATGGGCGCCTGCTTCGACTGCCTGGTGACGATCGACGGCCAGGCCAGCCAGCGTGCCTGCCTGACCAAAGTGGCGCACGGCCAGCAGATCCGCTCGACGATGCCGGCCGGGATGCCGGAAGATCCGCTGATGCCCCTGGCACCCGATGCGGGGGCCGAGCCGGCGCAGCGCGAGGTCGACGTGCTGGTGGTCGGGGCCGGCCCGGCTGGCCTGTCGGCGGCCCTCGCGGCCCGGCGCGCCGGGGCCCGCGTGCTGGTGCTCGACGAACGGCTGCAGTCCGGCGGCCAGTTCTACAAGCCGCTGGCGCCGTCGCACCGGGCCGCCAGCCCGCCCGACCGGCAGTTCGCGGACGGCCTCGCGCTCGAGCGCGAGGTGCTCGCCTCCGGCGTGGCAATCCATCAGGGCGCCCAGGTCTGGGCGGCTTTCTCGCCGAACGAAGTCAGCGCCCTGATCGACGGCCGGGCCACCCACATCCGCTGCCGGCAACTGGTGATCGCGCCCGGCGCCTACGAGCGGCCGGTGCCCTTCCCCGGCTGGACCTTGCCGGGCGTGATGACGACGGGCGCCGCCCAGACCCTGGCACGCGCCTACCGGGTCGCGCCAGGCCGCCGCGTGGTGATCGCCGGCAACGGACCGCTGAACCTGCAGCTCGCAGCCGAACTGCTGGCCGGCGGCGCCGAGGTCGTGGCGGTGCTCGAATCGGCCAGCCGCCCGAGCATGCGCGACTGGCGGCAGCTGCTCGCTGCCGCGCGCACCGCGCCCGATCTGTTGCGCCAGGGCTGGAGCTATATGCGCCAGCTGCGCGCCCGCAACGTGCCGCTGCTGTGGGGCCATGCGGTGGTCGCAGCCGAAGGCACGGATGAACTGCAGGCCGTGCAGGCCGCTCGGCTCGACGCCTACGGCGCAGCCACGCCCTCCCCGGCGCTGCGTTTCGAGGCCGACACGCTGTGCCTGGGCTACGGCTTCATCCCCTCGACCGAACTGGCGCGCATGCTGGGCTGCGAGCACCGCGTTGCCGAGCGGCACCTCGGCTACCTCGCGACAGTCACAGGCGACGACGGGGCGACCAGCCTGCCGGGTGTGTTCGTGGTCGGCGACGGTGCCGACATGGGCGGCTCGCGCGTGGCCCTGGCGCGCGGCACGCTGGCCGGCGTGGCGGCGGCGCGCAACCTCGGCCTGCGGGCGTCCGACCCGTTGAAGGCGCAGGGCCGGCTGCGCCAGGCCGAATGCTTCCAGCAGGCGCTGTGGTCGCTCTACGAAGCGCCGCCCGTCGCGCTGGCCGCGGTCAGCGACGACACGCTGCTGTGCCGCTGCGAGGAGATCAGCTTCGGCTCGGTGCGCGAACAGATCCGCGCCGGCCGCGACACGCTCGCCGCGCTGAAGCGCAACACGCGGCTCGGCATGGGACGCTGCCAGGGCCGCTATTGCGCGGTCACGGCGGCGAAGCTGGTCAGCGAGATGACGGGCCGGCCGCTCGAGGTCGAGCAGTACTTCGCGCCCCGGCCGCCGGCCAAGCCGGTGCCGGCCGGCGCGCTCGGCTTCGAGAAGCCCGAATGGGGCGGACACAAGCCCGCGATCACGCCGAACCTCGCTCGGCCGGTCGAGCACGCCCCCTTCGGCACGGTCCGCACCGACGTGCTCGTGATCGGCGCCGGCGTGCTCGGCTCCTGCCTGGGCTACTACCTGTCGAAGGCCGGCCAGGACGTCACCGTGGTCGATCGCGACGACGTCAACCTGCAGGCCTCGGGCGCCAACGCGGGCAGTCTGCACGTGCAGCTGCTGTCCTTCGACTTCGGTGCCAAGGCGCAGCAAGGCGGCGGCCCGGCCGCGGCCACCCTGCCGCTCGGGCCGATGTCGGTGCGGCTGTGGCAGGCCATCGAGGCCGACTGCGGCGAAGACCTCGAGATCAAGATCACCGGTGGCCTGATGGTGGCCGACAGCGAGGCCGGCATGCGCTTCATCGAGGCCAAGGCCGCGCTCGAACGCAGCCACGGCATCGATGCCCAGGTGATCGACGGCAGCGAACTGCGCCGGCTCTCGCCCGCCCTGTCGGACCAGCTGCTGGGCGCCGAACTGTGCCCCATGGAGGGCAAGATCAATCCGCTGCGCGCGACCTACGCAGTGGCGACGCGCGCCCAACAGCAAGGCGCGCGCTTCCTGCGCGGCTGCGACGTGCGCGAGATCGAACGCCTGCCCGGCGACGGTGCCGGCTTCGTGGTCCACACCTCGCGCGGCACGATCCACGCGGGCCGCGTGGTGAACGCCAGCGGCGCATGGTCGAGCACGGTCGGCGACATGCTCGGCGTGAAGATTCCGGTCAAGGGCGCGCCGCTGCAGATGATCGTGACCGAGCCGGCCCCGCCGCTGGTCAACCACCTGATCGCCCACGCCGACCGGCACCTGAGCCTCAAGCAGGCGGCCACCGGCGGCCTGATCATCGGCGGCGGCTGGACCGCCGCCTTCCACGAAGGCATGCGATTGAACCGCGCCGAGCGCGCCAGCATCGAGGGCGGCCTGTGGGTGGCCCGGCAGGTTCTGCCGGCCGTCAGCGGCCTGCACATGGTGCGCTGCTGGGCCGGCATGAACGTCAACATCGACGGCGCGCCGATCATCGGCGGCGTGCCCGGCCTGCCCGGCTTCTACAACGCGGTGACCTCGAACGGCTACACGCTGGCGCCGGTCACCGCCCGCCTGGTCGCCGACCTGATCGTGCACGGGCGCACCGACATCGACATCACCCCTTTTTGCATCGACCGCTTCCTTTGACCCCATGACCGACCGTTCATCCGCGCGCGCCGTGCTGCGCCAATACATCGACACCCATTTCGACCATCAGGTCGAGACCCTGGCGCGCCTGGTGCAATGCCCCTCCGACAACCCGCCCGGCGACTGCGCGCCGCACGCCGAACTCACGGCGCGGCTGCTCGAAGCCATGGATTTCGAGGTCGAGCGCCACCCGGTGCCGGCCGGATTCGCGCAGCAGCACGGCATGCGCAGCGTGACCAACCTGATCGTCCGCCAGCGCTTCGGCGACGGGCCGGTGGTGGCGCTCAACGCCCACGGCGACGTGGTGCCGCCCGGCGCGGGCTGGACCGGCTCACCCTACGGCGGCGAGGTGCGCGACGGCTGGCTGTATGGCCGGGGCGCGGCGGTGTCGAAGTCGGACTTCACCACCTACGCCTTCGCCCTGCGAGCGCTCAAGGCGCTGCGCGCGTCGGGCACCGCGCTCGCCGGCACGGTCGAGCTGCACCTGACCTACGACGAGGAGACCGGCGGCATGACCGGCCCTGGATGGATCCTGTCGCAGGGACTGAGCCGGCCGGACTACGTGATCTCGGCCGCCTTCTCGCACCACGTGGTGGTGGCCCACAACGGCTGCCTGCATCTGGAAGTGACGCTGCGCGGCAAGTCGGCGCACGCGGCGCGGCCCGACACCGGCACCGACGCGATCGAGGCCGCGGCCACCTTGCTGCCCGCGCTGTACCGCCATCGCGACCGGCTGGCCGAGCGGCCTTCGCAGACCCCCGGCATCACGCACCCGACGCTGGTCGTCGGCCTGATCGAGGGCGGCATCAACACCAACGTGGTGGCCGACACCCTGACGTTGCGAATCGACCGCCGCATCGTGCCGGAGGAAGTGCCCGAAGCGGTCGAAGCCGAGCTGCGCCAGGTGATCGAAGACACCTGCCGTGCGTTGCCGGGGATCGCCGTCGAGATCCGGCAGATCCTGCTGGCCCGCCCGTTCGCGCCCGCGCCGGGCGCCAAGGCGTTCGCCGACTTGATGTGCCAGGAGGCGAGCGCCGTGATGGGCAAGCCCGTGACGCCGATCGGCGTGCCGCTCTACACCGATGCCCGCCTCTACAGCGAAGCCGGCATCCCGACCGTCATGTACGGCGCCGGGCCCGAGTCGCTGCTCGAGGCCAACGGCCATCGCGCCGACGAGCGCGTACCGCTCGACGAACTGCGGCGCGCCACGGTCGTGGTCGCCAACACGCTCCTGCAACTCCTGACCCAGCCAGAGGAAACCCGATGATCGAAATCAACCAGGTGAGCAAGTGGTACGGCGCCTTCCAGGTGCTGACCGACTGCACGACCCGCATCCAGAAGGGCGAGGTGGTGGTGGTCTGCGGCCCCTCGGGCTCCGGCAAGTCGACGCTGATCAAGTGCGTGAACGCGCTGGAGCCGTTCCAGCAGGGCAAGATCGAGGTCGATGGCGTGTCGGTCGGCGACCCGAAGATCAACCTCAACCGGCTGCGCTCGCGCGTCGGCATGGTGTTCCAGCACTTCGAGCTGTTCCCCCACCTGTCGATCGAGCAGAACCTGTCGATCGCCCAGGTCAAGGTGCTCAAGCGCTCGGCCAGCGAAGCCCGCACCCGCTCGATGGCGCTGCTCGAACGGGTCGGCATGAAGGCCCATTCGCACAAGTATCCGTCGCAGCTCTCGGGTGGGCAGCAGCAGCGCGTGGCGATCGCGCGCGCCCTGGCGATGGACCCGATCGCGATGCTGTTCGACGAGCCCACCTCGGCGCTCGACCCCGAGATGGTCAACGAAGTGCTCGACGTCATGGTGCAACTCGCCCGCGAGGGCATGACCATGATGTGCGTCACCCACGAGATGGGCTTCGCGCGCAAGGTGGCCCACCGCGTGATCTTCATGGACCGCGGCAGCATCGTCGAAGACTGCGCCAAGGAGGAGTTCTTCGGCAACCCGGCCGCGCGCTCGGACCGGGCACAGCAGTTCCTGTCGAAGATCCTCCAGCACTGAGCTACTGCACCGTCACCCGCGCCATCATGTACGGGTGCACCGAGCAGACGTAGTCGAACACGCCGGCCTGGGCGAACACGCGGCTGAAGCTCTGCCCCGGCAGCATTTCCGTGGTGCCCGGCGCGCCGTCGTTGAAGGCCAGGCCGTGCGGGGCGCCGTCGTCGTTGGTCCAGGTCACGCTGTCGCCGGCGTTGATGGCGAGTTGCGCCGGACCGAAGGCGAAGTTGTTGATCGAGACCTTCGCGCTGCCGCCAACGGCGCGGTGCTGCACCGCCACCTTGCGCGGCGCATTGCCCACCGGGATCGTGACCACCGGGCCGCCCGCGAGGTCGACCAGGCTGACGTCGTTCGATCCCTCGTTGGTGACCAGCACCTTCTTGCCGCCCGGCAGCATGTCGACCCAGTGCGGCTGCTTGCCGACCGCGATGCTGCCGATCGGCGCCTGGGTCGCCGGGTCGAACAGCATCAGCTCGCCCGGCCCCTGCACCACCACCACGCCGGAGCGCGCGCCGGCGAAGAGGTGCGCCACGTGCGGGGAGACGCCGGTCGGAATCTGCATCAGCGGCTTGCTCGATGCCGTGTCGAAAACCTGCACCGCGCTGAGGCCGGCCATCGTCACATAGAGCACCTTTCCGTCGGGACTGAGTTCGAGGTCGCGCGGCGTCTTCTCTAGCGGCACGCTCGCCGCCACCGCGCGCGTCGGCAGGTCGATCACCACCAGCGCAAAGCTGCCGGGCGCCTGCGACGACACGTAGGCCCTCTTGCCGTCCGGAGACACGGTGAGCGTGTGCGGCTTGGCGACCGGCACGGTCGCCGCGACCGCATGGGTGGCGGCGTCGACGAACGCGACCCGGTCCTCGCCGTTCACGGCCACCAGCAGCCAGCGGCCGTCGGGCGTCAGGGCCAGGCCCTGCGGCCCCTTGCCCACTTCCACGGTGTCGACGATGCGGTCGGTGGCGGTGTCGATCACGCTCAGGCTGGAGGCACTGGCGCCACTCACGAACACCTGGCGATCGTTGCGGCCGACCGCGATGCCGTCGGGCCCGGCGGCCACCGGCACGGTCGCGATCAGGCGCTGCGAACCGGTGTCGATCACGCTGACCGTGTTGTCCTTGAAGTTGCCGACATAGGCCTTGGGACCTGCGGCGAAGGCGGGATTGGCCAGCATCAGGGCGGCCAGTGCGGTGGCGAGGATCGGATGACGCTTCATGGGGGGCTCCTTGAAAACGGGGAAAGGATCAGAATCGCAATGGGCATGACGCAGCCGGCGTCCCGGCTATTCCCGGAATTCGCGGGAATAAGCAGCGGCCCCGGTCCGTCAAGCAAGGGAAGGAACCCGTTGAACGACCGCACCCGTCGATTCGAAGCCGCGGCCCTGCCGCACCTGCCTGCCGCGTACAACCTCGCGCGCTGGCTGCTGCGCGACGACCGGCAGGCCGAGGACGCCGTGCAGGAGGCCTATCTGCGCGCCTTCCGCTTCTTCGACGACCTGCGCGGCGATGCGGCCCGCCCCTGGCTGCTGGGCATCGTGCGCAACGCCTGCTACGACTGGATGCGCCAGCACCGCCACCTGGCCGACCAGGTCGAGTTCGACGAGCTGCGCGACAGCGGCGACGCTGCAGCGGCGTTCGGCGACCCCGCGCTGGCCTGGGAACGGCAGGCCCGCGGCCAGCGCGTCGATGCCGCCATCGAAGCCCTGGCGCCGCCGTTCCGCGAGGTCATCGTGCTGCGCGAACTGGAGGAGATGTCGTACGAGGACATCGCGCGCGTCGCCGGCATTCCGATCGGCACCGTGATGTCGCGGCTGTCGCGGGCCCGGGCCCTGCTGCGCACCGCGCTGCAGGCGGAAGTGCCGCATGAATCGAAGCAAGGAAGGCGTGATGCAAGCAGTTGACGACGACGACGAACTGGGGGCGCTGATCCGGCGCGAGGGCACCCGCCACGCGCCGTCCGCGGCGCTGGCCGATCGGATCCGGGCCGACCTGCGGGGTCGGGAGGCGCCTGCGCCGGGCGCCGGCCGATCGTTCCCGGCCCGCTGGCTGCAGGCCCTGGCCCTGTTCGGCGCCGGCGCCGCCACGGCCTGGGGCCTGGCGCTGGCGCTGCTCGTGGCGCCGGTAGCGGACGCGACCAGTGACGCGCTCACCGACAGCCATGTGCGCTCGCTGATGGGCACGCACCTGGCCGACGTGGCCTCCTCCGACCACCACACCGTCAAGCCCTGGTTCGCCGGCAAGCTGGACTTCTCGCCGCCGGTGATCGACATGGCGTCCGACGGCCTGCCGCTCACCGGCGGCCGGCTGGACTATGTCGACGGGCATCCGGTCGCCGCGCTGGTCTACCGTTCGGGCCCGCACGTGATCAACCTGTTCGTCTGGCCCGCGGCCGACGCCAGGGCCCGCGCTCCGCAGTCGGTGGTGAAGCGCGGCTACAACCTGGTGCACTGGACCGAGGCCGGGATGCAGGCCTGGGCGGTGTCGGACCTCAATGCGGCCGAGCTGCAGGCCTTCGCGGCGCTGGCCCGCGAGCGGATGGCGCAGGGCACCGCGACCCGCTGATCAGATCGATCAGATCGCCACCAGCTGGCGCACACCCTGGGCTTCCATGTCCTTGCCGAGGCCGCGCGCGATCACCTCGCCGCGCTCCATCACGAGATAGTCGTCCGCCAGCTCCTGGGCGAAGTCGTAGTACTGCTCGCACAGCACGATCGCCATGTCGCCGCGGTCGGCCAGCATGCGGATCACGCGGCCGATGTCCTTGATGATGCTCGGCTGGATTCCTTCGGTGGGCTCGTCGAGGATCAGCAGCTTCGGCTTGGGCGCCAGCGCACGCGCGATCGCCAGCTGCTGCTGCTGGCCGCCCGAGAGGTCGCCGCCGCGCCGGTTCAGCATCTGCTTGAGCACCGGGAACAGCTCGTAGAGTTCGGGCGGGATCGGCGTGCCGCCCGACTTGTAGGCCAGGCCCATGCGCAGGTTCTCCTCGACCGTCAGGCGGGCGAAGATCTCGCGGCCCTGCGGCACGAAGCCCATGCCGGCGCGGGCCCGCTCGTAAGGCGTCTTCTTCTGGATCGGCGCGCCGTCGAACTCGATGCTGCCGCTCTTGATCGGCACCAGGCCCATCAGCGACTTGAGCAGCGTGGTCTTGCCGACGCCGTTGCGGCCCAGCAGCACCGTGACCTTGCCGAGCCGGGCTTCGAAACTGACGTCGCGCAGGATGTGCGAGCCGCCGTAGTACTGGTGGATGTTCTTGACGCTGAGCATGGTCTTCTTTCCTTCCTGGTCAGCGGCCGAGGTAGACCTCGATCACCCGCTCGTCCGCCTGCACTTCGTCCAACGTGCCCTGCGCCAGCACCGCGCCGTCGCACAGCACGGTGACGATCTCCGAGATGGTCCGGATGAAGCTCATGTCGTGCTCCACCACCATCAGCGAGTGCTTGCCCTTCAAGCTCAGGAACAGCTCGGCCGTGCGGGCCGTCTCCTCGTCGGTCATGCCCGCCACCGGCTCGTCCAGCAGCAGCAGCTTCGGGTCCTGCATCAGCAGCATGCCGATCTCCAGCCACTGCTTCTGGCCGTGGCTCAGGTTGCCGGCGAGCCGCAGCACGCTGTCTTCGAGATGGATGGTGTGCAGCACCTCGGCCAGCCGGTCGGCCTGCGCCGAGTCGAGCCTGAACATCATCGAGGCCTTGACGCCCTTGTCGGTCTTGAGCGCCAGCTCGAGGTTCTCGAACACCGTCAGGTGCTCGAACACGGTCGGCTTCTGGAACTTGCGGCCGATGCCGAGCTGCGCGATCTCGGCCTCCTTGTGGCGCAGCAGGTCGATGGTGCTGCCGAAGAACACGGTGCCTTCGTCGGGCCGCGTCTTGCCGGTGATGATGTCCATCATCGTGGTCTTGCCCGCTCCGTTGGGGCCGATGATGCAGCGCAGCTCGCCGGGCGCGATGTCGAGCGACAGCTTGTTGATCGCCTTGAAGCCGTCGAAGCTCACGCTGACGTCTTCCAGGTAGAGGATGCGGCCATGCGTGACATCGACCTCGCCGGTCGCATGTCGGCCGTAGCCCGCCGCGCGGCCGCCGGATTCGGTCTGCAGCGCCTGGTCGATGTGGTGGGCATGCCGCGCCACGCGCTCGGCGCCGGCTTCCATCAGGTCGGGGGTCATGCGCGGGCTCCCTTCGGTTCGACGCCAGCCAGGGGCGGCGGGGTCGGCGCCACGGCCGCCGGCTCGACGCCTTGCTCCACCGCCATCGATCGCCGGGCCTCGCGCCGGCCTTCGCTCGGCGCCTTGGCCCGGGCCATCCACTTCCTCACCAGGCCGACGATGCCGTCGGGCAGGAACAGGGTGACGGCGATGAACAGCGCACCGAGGAAATAGAGCCAGTATTCGGGATAGGCCACCGTGAGCCAGCTCTTCGCGCCGTTGACGATGAAGGCGCCGATGATCGGTCCGATCAAGGTCGCCCGGCCACCGACCGCGGCCCAGATCGCGATCTCGATCGAGTTGGCGGCGCTCATCTCGCCCGGGTTGATGATGCCGACCTGCGGCACGTACAAGGCACCGGCCACGCCGCACATGATGGCCGAGATGACCCAGATCGTGAGCTTGTAGCCGAGCGGGTTGTAGCCCGAGAACATGACCCGCGTCTCGGCGTCGCGGATGGCCTGCAGCACGCGGCCGAACTTGCTGCCGATCAGCCACTTCGAGAACAGGAAGAAGCCCAGCAAGGTCAGCCCGGTGAGCGCGAACAGCGTCATGCGCATCTCTTGCGTCTGGATCGGGATGCCCAGGATGCGCTTGAAGTCGGTGAAGCCGTTGTTGCCGCCGAAGCCGGTCTCGTTGCGGAAGAACAGCAGCATCGCGGCGAAGGTCATGGCCTGCGTGATGATCGAGAAATACACGCCCTTGATGCGCGAGCGGAAGGCGAAGAAGCCGAACACGAAGGCGATCAGGCCCGGCACCGCGACGATCAGCACCAGGGTGGCGATGAAGCTGTCGCTGAAGGTCCAGTGCCAGGGCAGCGTCTTCCAGTCGAGGAAGACCATGAAGTCCGGCAGGTCGCTCTTGTAGTTGCCGTCGCGGCCGATCTGGCGCATCAGGTACATGCCCATCATGTAGCCGCCGAGCGCGAAGAACATGCCGTGGCCGAGCGACAGGATGCCGGTGTAGCCCCAGATCAGGTCCATCGCCAGCGCGCAGATGGCGTAGCACATGATCTTGCCGACCAGCGCCACCGCGTAGTCGCTCATGTGCAGCGCGCTGCCGGCGGGCACCATGATGTTGAGCACCGGCGCCAGCGCGCAGACCGCGATCAGGGCGACGAAGAAGACGGTCCAGCCCTTGCCGCTCAACAGCGGCCCCTTCGAAGGTAGTACTGCTGCTGAATTGCTCATGCCTCTGCGCTCCGGCCTTTCATTGCGAAGATGCCTTGCGGACGCTTCTGGATGAAGATGATGATGAAGACCAGCACCGCGATCTTCGCGAGCACCGCGCCGGCCCAGCCTTCGATGAACTTGTTCAGGATGCCCAGGCCCATCGCGGCGTAGACCGTGCCCGCGAGCTGGCCGACGCCGCCCATCACGACCACCATGAAGGAGTCGACGATGTAGCTCTGGCCGAGATCCGGCCCGACATTGCCGATCTGCGACAGGGCGCAGCCCGCCAGCCCGGCGATGCCCGAGCCGAGTGCGAAGGCGTAGGTGTCGATGCGTGCCGTGTTGACGCCCATGCAGGAGGCGATCGGCCGGTTCTGCGTGACGCCGCGCACGAACAGGCCGAGCCGCGTGCGGCCGATCAGCCAGCCCATCGCCAGCAGCACCAGGCCCGCGAAGATGATGATGCAGATGCGGTTCCAGGGCAGCACGACGTTGCTCAGCATCGTCAGGCCGCCACTCATCCAGGACGGGTTCTCGACGCCGACGTTCTGGGCCCCGAAGAGTGATCGCACCAGCTGCTGCAGCATCAGCGAGATGCCCCAGGTGGCCAGCAGCGTCTCGAGCGGCCGGCCGTACAGGAAGCGGATCACGCCGCGCTCGAGCACCGCGCCGACCAGCGCCGAGGCCAGGAAGGCCACCGGGATCGCCGCCACCAGGTACCAGCCGAAGGCCGACTCGGGGAAGTAGCGCTGGAAGATGCCCTGCATCACGTAGGTGGCGTAGGCGCCGATCATCATCAGCTCGCCGTGCGCCATGTTGATCACGCCCATCAGGCCGTAGGTGATCGCCAGGCCGAGCGCCGCCAGCAGCAGCACCGAGCCGAGGCTGATGCCGCTGAAGATCGCGTTGATGCGGTCGCCCCACACCAGCGAGCCGTCGATGCTGCGGATCGAGGCCGCGATGGCGGCCTTGACGTCGGCCTCGGTTTCGTCGGCCAGGCGCTGGTTCAGCAGCAGCTTGGTCTCGGGGCTGCGGCTGGCGCCGAGGTCGCTGGCGGCGGCCAGGCGCTTGTCCTTGTCGGTGCTGCTGAGCATGCTGGCGGCGCGCACCAGTTCGAGCTGCGCCTTGATCTTCGGGTTGGCCTCGGCGGCCAGCGCCTTCTCGACCAGCGGCAGGCGCGATTCGTCGGGCTCCTTGAAGAGCGCCTGCGCGGCCTCGGCGCGCACCGCGTCGTCCTTGCTGGTGAGCTTGAGGGCGGCCTGCGCGGCATCCAGAGCGCCGCGCATCATGTTGTTGTTGACCACGTCCTCGGCGTCGTCGGGCAGTTTCTGCTCGGCGCCGGTGACCGGGTCGAAGGCCTTGTCGTCCTTGATGACGAACACCTTGTCGGCCGTGAACTTGACCGCATCGTCCGACATCGCCTGGATGAAGGCCGAGGTCTTCTCGTCGGCGGTGGCGACCGCCTTGTTGAGCGCCGCGATGCGGGCTTCGGATTCGCCCGAGGCGATGGCCTTGGCCTCGTCGGCGGTCAGCGCGTGGGCCATGCCGGTGACCAGCAGGCTGGCAGCGAGAGCGGATGAAAGAAGAGTCCGGAGCATAGGCGGGCCGGTGAGGAAGAACGAAAGGGCGAAGACAGGCTCCGCAATGAAGCGGCGCGCCGTGGCGCGCCGCTTTCAGGTCAACTTACATCGACTTGCCGGACGGGTAGTCGGGCTTCTTGTCGTTGCCTTCGATGAACGGGCTCCACGGCTTGGCGCGCACCGGGCCCGGCGTCTTCCACACCACGTTGAACTGGCCGTCGGCCTTGATCTCGCCGATGAACACGCTCTTGTGCAGGTGGTGGTTCTTCTCGTCCATCTTCGAGACGATGCCCGAGGGTGCGTTGAAGGTCTGGCCGGCCATCGCGGCGATCACCTTGTCGGTGTCGGTGCTCTTGGCCTTCTCGACCGCCTGCTTCCACATGTGGATGCCGATCCAGGTGGCTTCCATCGGGTCGTTGGTCAGCGGCTTGTCCTTGTGGCCCGGGATGTTCTTGGCCTTGGCGTAGTCGCTCCACTGCTTGATGAAGGCCGTGTTGGTCGGGTTCTTCAGGCTCATGAAGTAGTTCCAGGCCGCCAGGTGGCCGACCAGCGGCTTGGTGTCGACGCCGCGCAGTTCTTCTTCACCGACCGAGAAGGCCACCACCGGCACGTCCTTGGCCTTCAGGCCGGCGTTGCCGAGTTCCTTGTAGAAGGGCACGTTGGAGTCGCCGTTGATGGTCGACACCACGGCCGTCTTGCCGCCGGCCGAGAACTTCTTGATGTCGGCGACGATGGTCTGGTAGTCGCTGTGGCCGAAGGGCGTGTACTTCTCGTCGATGTCGCTTTCCTTCACGCCCTTGCTCTTGAGGTAGGCGCGCAGGATCTTGTTGGTGGTGCGCGGATAGACGTAGTCGGTGCCCAGCAGCACCCAGCGCTTGGCGCCGCCGCCTTCCTTGCTCATCAGGTAGTCGACCGCGGGGATCGCCTGCTGGTTGGGCGCGGCGCCGGTGTAGAACACGTTCTTGCTGAGCTCTTCGCCTTCGTACTGCACGGGGTAGAACAGCAGGCCGTTCATTTCCTCCAGCACCGGCAGCACCGACTTGCGCGAGACCGAGGTCCAGCAGCCGAAGATCACCGACACCTTGTCCTGGCCCAGCAGCTGCTTGGTCTTCTCGGCGAACAGCGGCCAGTTGGAGGCCGGGTCGACCACCACGGGCTCGAGCTTCTTGCCCAGCACGCCGCCCTTGGCGTTGATGTCGTCGATGGCCATCAGCACCGTGTCCTTCAGCACGGTCTCGGAGATCGCCATCGTGCCCGACAGCGAATGCAGGATGCCGACCTTGATGGTGTCCTGCGCGAAGGCAGGCACGGCGGACAGGCTCGCGAGAGCGACGGCGGCGGTCATCGCCTTGAGTGTGAATCGACGTTGCATGGTGGCTACCTTCTCCTGGTTTGGTTGGAACGATGGAGAGAGTCTGCGCACCGGTGGCCGGGGCGGAAATACGCCGGGTGGCGTACAAGTTGGCTCGCCCCCAGGTTGCCCCGCACTTCGTGTCGGGGCGCCCACCCCCTGCCGGGGGCAACACCTGCGGCCTGGCAAAGCCAGTTCCGCGGTGTTTCACCAACGGGCCTGGCTGCGCCGGCCGGGGCCGCTCGGCTCCGACAGAAGTCAGCCGCACTGTCGGTCCCGCTCGTCGGGGGATGAACTTCGCGGAGTCGACCATGTAGCCATGCGGCTACAATTCTTCGGCCCGGGCTGGCGAATGTACTGCGTGGAGCGCTCGGGCGCGATCATCGTCATGCTCGGTGGCGGCGACAAATCCAACCAAGCCGCCGACATCAGGAAGGCCATCAAGTTGGCGAAGGAATTGTGATGAGCAAGATCAAGACGAGGCCATTCGACATGGCGAACTACCTCACGACGGACGAAGACGTGAAGGAGTATCTGAGCCAGGTGCTGGAGGACGGCGATCCGGCCGAGTTGGCTGGCGCTCTGGGGCACATCGCGCGCGCACGCGGCATGGCCAAACTGGCCGCCGACACCGGCCTTTCCCGAGAAAGCCTCTACAAGAGCTTGTCCGGGGAGCGCGCGCCCAACTCGGACACCCTGTTCAAGGTCATGCGGGCGCTCGGGTTCACTTTGACGCTGGGTCAGCGGCGGTGATTTGCCTCTACGAGTTTGCGGCTGCCTATGGAGCGACCACCATGCCTAGAAAAACCCGCGCGCGTAATTGATCGGCGCGTGGTCCGCCAGCTCGCGCAGCAGCACCGACCCCGGCCGCCAGGCGTGTTCGGCCGCGTAGCGGGCGCGGCCCTGGAGCCGGTCGGCCTCGATCTCGGACGGGCTCGGGTCGTCCACGCAGACGCCGTCGAGGCAGCGGATGTAGCGCACGGCCCCGGCGTGGGCATAGAAGGACAGCGCCGGCGGCAGCTGCGTGACCACGTCGCAGCCGTCGACGATGCGCATCACGTGCAGCTCGGCCAGCGCGGCGACGAAATCGGCATCGCCGACCCGGGGCGAACCGAGCGTCACGGTCAGGGCCGGCTGCAGCACGGTGGCGGCCAGGGTGGCGAGCGCCGCGCCCAGGCTGTGGCCGGCCAGGATCAGCCGGCTGTGCTGCCGCGCCTCGCCGCCCAGCCAGTCGCGCACCTGCGGCAACACCGACCGCGCGGCCTTGGCGAATCCGGCATGCACACGGCCGCCGCTTTCGTTCCATTCGGTCTGCTGGGCCTGCAGGTTGGTCGCCAGGTGGCGGATCTCGTCGGGCTGCGTGCCGCGGAACGCGATCAGCGCGGTGCCGTCGCCTGCGTTCGAGGTGCCGAAGGCGAAGGTGGCGTGGTCCCTGAAGAAGACCGGCGCACCGAAGCCGGCGCTTCCCAGCGCCTCGGCCAGCCGCAGCCGCTCGGCTTCCGACTCTTCGGCGCGGTAATAGGCCAGCCGCGCCGCTTCGACCGCCCATTGAACGGGCGTGTGGGCGCGCTCGGTCTCGAACAGCGTCGGGTGCCGCTCGGGCGTGTAGAGCGCGGCCCGGCTGGCGTCGTAGGCAATGGTGGGCATCGGCACGTTCCGGGCAGATCGGCGCTAGGGGCTCGCCATGGTGCGCCGGAACTGGCGCGCCGCAAAGGCCCACACCAGTTTCGAGGCATCGGGCCCGGCCGCGTCGGTGAAGCGCATGCTGGAGGCGCCGCCGCTCCAGGCATGGCCCAGCCCGGCGATCTCGCACAGCGTCACAACGGCCTGACCGGCGCGCACGAAGTCGGTGACCCGCATCGGATGCCGCTTGCCTCGCTGCAGCACCCGCACGGCGCCGGGCCGGCCGCCGGTGGCCACGGCCCAGACCTCGGCGCTGCTGCCGGCGTTGCTGGGCGCCACGACGCTGTCGGCCTCGCCATGCAGGATCAAGAGCGGCGGCAGCGTGCCGAACACCGCCGCGGCACCCATCGCCTTGCCGACCGCGGTGGCCGGCATCGGCGGCACATGCCGCCCGCGCATGGCACCCAGCGCCGTGGCCGGCGACTTGGCCGCACCCGGCGCCACGCCCGAATGCATGGCCACCGCCCGGAATCGCAGCGGATAGCGGGTGGCCAGCAGCGCCGCCATGCTCGCGCCGGCAGACAGGCCGGCGACCGCCACCCGCTCGCGATCGGCCGGATAGAGCAGCAGCACCTGGTCGATCGCGGCCATCAGGGTGGCGGCCTCGGCATCGGCCTTGCCCGAGCGGCGGTCATACCAGTTCCAGCAGCCCTGCGCGTTGGCCAGGCGATCCTGCTCCGGGTAGAGGACCAGGAAGCGCTCGCGGTCCGCCACCCGGTTCATGCGGGTGGCGATCGCGAATTCGCGTCCGGTCTGCGCGCAGCCGTGCAGCATGACCATCAGCGGCAGCTTCTCGCCGGGCTGCAGCTGGAGCGCTGGCGGCCGATAGAGGTGGAATGCCCGGGCCCCGGCCGGTCCCAGCGCGGCGCCCGCGATCCAGTCGCCAGGCCCCGGCGGCGGCTTGAGCTGCTGCGCCGCAGCATCGCTGACCCGCCGGACGATGCGTTTGCCGCTGCCCAGCGCAACCTTGGTCAACGCCTTCAGGTTGCGCTCGTAGGCGCGCGTCAGGGGGGAAAGGGAGCGGCGGGACATCGTTGCGGACACGGTAGCAGCTTCGCCCCCGCCCAGCTACCGCCACCGAAAAGGAACGGATCAGTACCTTTCCGGCACGTACATGCTGGCTGGCACCGGATGGCGCAGGTAGTCGGCGTTGCGCACCCGCGCCGGCAGCTCGACCGGCGGATGCGGCACATCGTGGTAGGGCATCTGGCCCAGCAGGTGGCTGATGCAGTTCAGGCGCGCCTTCTTCTTGTCGACCGCCTGCACCACCCACCACGGCGCCTCGGGAATGTGGGTGCGGTCCAGCATCGTTTCCTTGGCCTTGGTGTACTCCTCCCACCGGCGGCGCGACTCCAGGTCCATCGGGCTCAGCTTCCACTGCTTCAGCGGGTCGTGGATGCGGCCTAGAAAGCGCATGTGCTGCTCCTCGTCGGTGATCGAGAACCAGTACTTGATCAGCTTGATGCCCGAGCGCACCAGCATCCGCTCGAAGTCGGGCACGGTGCGGAAGAACTCCTCGTACTCTTCGTCGGAGCAGAAGCCCATCACCCGCTCGACGCCGGCGCGGTTGTACCAGCTGCGGTCGAACAGCACCATCTCGCCGGCCGCCGGAAGGTGCGCCACGTAGCGCTGGAAGTACCACTGGGTGCGCTCGCGATCGTTCGGCGCCGGCAGCGCCGCCACCCGGACCACCCGCGGGTTGAGCCGCTGCGTGATGCGCTTGATGACGCCGCCCTTGCCGGCCGCGTCGCGTCCCTCGAACAGGATCACGACCTTCTGCTTGCTGTGCTGGACCCAGTCCTGCAGCTTGACGAGTTCGCCCTGGAGCCGGAACAGCTCCTTGAAGTAGGCCTGCCGTCCCGCCTTGTCGGTCATGGTTCCCGACTCGAGCTCGTCGAGGTTGCGGTCCTCGAGCTCGAGCTCGATCTCCTCGTCGTAGCTGTCCACCAGGTCGCGGGCGATGCGTGCCATCAGTTCGTCATGGTCGCCGAGGGTGCTGGGAAGGGTCATGGTCTTCTCTGAAGGTGGCAGGGGGCAGTCCCCCCATGCTGCAGCCGCCAGATGACGATTGCGTGACAGAAAGTACGCCAATCCGGCGCCGTCACATGCCTGACACACACGGTCCGCACCATCGGCACGACTCCCACCATGCCCCTCGCTCCATGAATTCGATCGCTGGCGCCTACGGCAGCGACGAAGCCGGCCTGATCTGCGGCTACCTGTTCGATGCCGCCGCCCCCGCCCCGGTCCGCGCGGTCGATTCCGCCCAGGCCGCCGACTGGCTGGCCGCGGGCACGCCCCCCGAGGCCTACATGTGGCTGCACTTCAACCTGAGCCATGCCCAGGCCGAGCGCTGGCTGCAGCGCCACGCCGGCCTGTCCGACCTCTTCTTCGAGACCCTGAAGGAAGGGCTGCACTCGACCCGCATCGAGCGCGCCGACGACTCGCTGATCGCGGTCATCAACGACGTCCACTTCGACTTCAGCTTCGAACCCTCGGACATCTCGACCCTGTGGATCAGCGTCGGCCCGCGGCTGGTCGTGACCGCCCGCAACCAGCCGCTGCGCTCGGTCGACGCGCTGCGCACCGCGGTGAAGGCCGGCGACGCGCCGCGCTCCAGCACCGAGCTGCTCGAGCACCTGCTGCGGGTGCAGGCCGACGTGCTGGTGCGCATCGTGCGCGGCGTGACCTCCCGCATCGACGACATCGAAGATGCGCTGCTGGCCGGCCGGCTCGATCACAAGCGGGCCCGGCTGGGGATGCTGCGGCGGGTGCTGGTGCGCCTGCAGCGCCTGCTGGCGCCCGAACCGGCGGCGCTGTTCCGGCTGCTGCAGAGCCCGCCCGCATGGATGAGCGAGCCCGACGCCCAGGAGCTGCGCGGATCGACCGAAGAGTTCTCGGTCGTCCTGCGCGACATGGGCGCGCTGCAGGAACGCATCAAGCTGCTGCAGGAGGAGATCGCCGACAACGTCAACGAGGACAACAACCGCAGCCTGTTTGTGCTGACCGTGGTGACCGTGCTGGCCCTGCCGATCAACATCCTGGCCGGCCTGTTCGGCATGAACGTGGGCGGCATCCCGCTGGCGGAGCACAAGCACGGCTTCTGGATCGTGGTCGCCATCGTGATGACCTTCACCGCCATCGCCGCCTGGGTCGCGTTCAGGAAGAAGCGCTGAAACCGAGCTCGCCGCAAGCCATTCCGAGAAAGAATAAACTCGTGCGGTGACCTCCATCCTCAACGCCGACCTGCACTGCCACTCCGTGGTGTCGGACGGCACGCTGACGCCCGAGGCACTGGCCGAGCGCGCCGCCGCCAACGGGGTCGAGCTCTGGTCGTTGACCGACCACGACGAGATCGGCGGCCAGCACCGGGCCGCCGCCGCCGCCCACGCACACGGCATGAAGTACCTCACGGGCACCGAGATCTCGGTCACCTTCGCCGGCGAAACCGTCCACATCGTCGGGCTGGGCTTCGACCCCGACGACGCCGCCATCAGCCAGGGTCTCTACGACACCCGCGGCGGACGCGGCAAGCGGGCCCAGGAAATGGCCGAAGGGCTGGCCAAGGTCGGCATCCACGGCGCCTACGAGGGCGCGCTGCGCTTCGTCGGCAACCCCGAACTGATCTCGCGCACCCATTTCGCCCGTTTCCTGGTCGAGGCCGGCCATTGCCGCGACACCGCCGAGGTGTTCCGCAAATTCCTGACCGAAGGCAAGCCCGGCTACGTGCCGCACCGCTGGGCCACGCTCAAGGATGCCGTGCAGTGGATCACCGCGGCCAAGGGCATGGCCGTGATCGCCCATCCCGGCCGCTACAAGTTCACGGCCAACGAGGAATACGCCCTGTTCGTCGAGTTCAAGGCCCATGGCGGCCAGGCGATCGAGGTGGTCACCGGCAGCCACACGCCGGCCGAGTACGTCGAGTACGCCGACAAGGCGCTCGAGTTCGACTTCGCCGCCTCGCGCGGCAGCGATTTCCACAGCCCCGACGAAAGCCATTGCGACCTCGGCAAGCTGCCTCCGCTGCCCGGCAAGCTGACGCCGATCTGGGACTTGCTGGCCCACCGCATCCAGTGATGGCGTCGGCGAGCGAGGCGACCGCCGGCAGGAGCACGCGCGACCTGGAGTCCGAGCGGATCCTGGCCGGCATCGGGCTGGTGCTGCTCGCGGTCGCCTGCTTCGCCACGCTGGACACCGCCACCAAGCTGTCGACCGCGGCGGTGCCGATCCTGATGGGCGTCTGGGTCCGCTACATGTTCCAGGCGGTGGCGACCACGCTGGTGCTGCTGCCGCGCCACGGCACGGCGCTGCTGCGCACCCGCCATCCGCGCTACCAGCTGCTGCGCGGCGCCCTGCTGCTCGCCTCGAGCACGCTGGCCTTCTTCAGCCTGCGCTACATGCCGCTGGCCGAGTTCACCTCGATCGTGCTGATTGCGCCGCTGGTGATCACGCTGCTCGCCGCCACTACGCTCAAGGAGCACGTGTCGCCCCTGCGCTGGACGCTGGTCGCGGGCGGCTTCGCGGGCACGCTGGTGATCCTGCGCCCGGGCGGAGACGCCTTCAGCTGGGCCATGTTCCTGCCGATTGGGCTGGTGCTGACCAACGCCTGGTTCCAGGTGCTGACCAGCAAGCTGGCGCAGACCGAGAACCCGCTCACGATGCACTTCTATACCGGCTGGGTCGGCGCGCTGCTGGCGTCGTTCGCACTGCCTTTCGTCTGGACCGCGCTGCCCTCCTGGCACTGGTGGGCCCTGCTGTGCCTGATGGGCTTCATGGGCACGGTCGGCCATTTCATCCTGATCCTGGCCTACCAGCGGGCCCCCGCCTCCACCCTGACACCCTACCTCTATGCCCAGATCGCCTTCGCGATGCTGGGCGGCTGGGTCATGTTCTCCTATGTCCCGGACCGCATTTCGCTGATCGGCATGGGCCTGATCGCAGTCTGCGGGGCGGCCGGCGCCTGGCTCACCGTCCGCGAACGCCGGGTGCCCATCGAGCCCGCCGAATCATGAGCCGCCGGGCCGCTCCCAAGGCGAATACCGAAGTGCTGCTGCGCGAAGGTTCACCAGTGCCCCGCCGCCAGGCGGCAGAATCGACCCCATGGCCCAGTTCTTCGAAGTCCACCCCGACAACCCCCAGCAGCGCCTGCTGAAGCAGGCCGCCGCCCTGCTGGCGCGCGGCGAGATCGTCGCCGTACCCACCGATTCCAGCTACGCGCTGGCCTGCCACCTCGACGACAAGGACGCGGTCGACCAGCTGCGCCGGATCCGCCAGGTCGACGACAAGCATCACCTGACGCTGATCTGCCGCGACCTGAGCGAGCTGTCCAACTACGCCCGGGTCGACAACAAGCAGTACCGGCTGCTGAAGGCGGCCACGCCAGGCCCCTACACCTTCCTGCTCGAGGCGACCAAGGAGGTGCCGCGCCGGGTCAGCCATCCGCAGCGCAAGACCATCGGCCTGCGGGTGCCCGACCATCGGGTGCTGCTCGAACTCCTGACCTTGCACGGCGAGCCGCTGCTGGCGACCACGCTGATCCCGCTCGGCGAGACCGAGGCCATGAACGACCCGACCCAGATCCGCGAGCGCTTCGAGAAACAGATCGGCGGCGTGATCGACGCCGGCGCCTGTCCTTCCGAGCCGACCACCGTGGTCGACCTCACGCCCATGGGTGCGGGCGGCGAACCGCTCCTGGTGCGGCAGGGCCGCGGCCCGCTGGCCACCATCGGCCTGTGAGTCCCGCAAGGGACATCCGGACCGTCTGAGACAATCCGGCGGTGGATATTTCAAATCTCATCCAAACCGTCCTGATCTACGCCTTGCCGGTGGTCTTCGCGATCACCATCCACGAAGCCGCCCATGGCTACGTGGCGAGGTATTTCGGCGACAACACGGCCTACGTGATGGGCCGGGTCACGCTCAACCCGATCAAGCACATCGACCCCATCGGCACCATCCTGATGCCGCTGCTGCTGTATTTCGCCACTTCGGGCGCCTTCCTGTTCGGCTACGCCAAGCCGGTCCCGGTCAATTTCAACCGCCTGCGCCATCCCAAGCGAGACATGGTCTGGGTCGCGCTGGCCGGGCCGGCCTCCAACTTCTTCCAGGCGATTCTCTGGGCGCTGTTCCTGGTCGGCCTGGTCGGCGCCGGCATCAATGAAACCTTTTTCATCAAGATGGCCCAGGGCGGCGTGCTGGTCAATCTCGTGATGTGGGCCTTCAACCTGTTCCCGCTGCCGCCGCTCGACGGCGGCCGCGTGCTGGCCGGCCTGCTGCCGCGCGGCCGCCCCCAGGAGTTCCTGGCCCGCATCGAGCCCTTCGGCTTTTTCATCGTGATGGGCCTGGTCATCGCCGGCGTCGTCAGCACCTGGTGGCTGAGCCCGCTGATGGCCTTCGGCTACCAGGCCATCTCGCTGCTCCTGAGCCCGCTCACCGCCCTCATCCGCTGAACTTTCCATGGCCCTGCTTCCCGACACCCCTATCCGCTACCTGACCGGCATCACCCCCAGCGGCACGCCGCACCTGGGCAACTACGTCGGCTCGATTCGCCATTCGGTGCGCTTCAGCCGGCGCGACGACGTCCAGAGCTTCTACTTCCTGGCCGACTATCACGCGCTGATCAAGACCGACGAGCCGGCACGCATCCAGCGCTCGACGCTCGAGATTGCCGCCAGCTGGCTGGCCTGCGGGCTGGACCCGGAGCGCGTCACCTTCTACCGCCAGTCCGACATTCCCGAAATCCCCGAGCTGACCTGGTTCCTGACCTGCGTCACCGGCAAGGGTCTGCTCAACCGCGCCCATGCCTACAAGGCGCAGGTCGACAAGAACGCCGCCCGCGGCGAGGACCCGGACGCCGACGTCAGCGCCGGCCTCTTCATGTACCCGGTGCTGATGGGCGCCGACATCCTGATGTTCAACGCCCACAAGGTGCCGGTGGGCCGCGACCAGGTCCAGCACATCGAGATGGCGCGCGACATGGCGCAGCACTTCAACCATCTCTACGGCGAGCACTTCACGCTGCCCGGGGCCGAGATCGACGACTCGGTGGCGACCTTGCCCGGCCTCGACGGCCGCAAGATGAGCAAGAGCTACGACAACACGATCCCGCTCTTCACGCCGCGCGCCCAGTTGCAGAAGCTGATCAACGGCATCGTGACCGATTCGCGCGCGCCGGGCGAACCCAAGGACACCGAGGGCTCGGCGCTGTTCCAGATCTACCAGGCCTTCGCCGACGACGAGGAGACCGAGAGCCTGCGCCAGGCCTTCGCCGCCGGCATCGCCTGGGGCGACGCCAAGCAGCGGCTGTTCGAACGCATCGACCGCGAAGTCGCGCCGATGCGGGCCCACTACGACGCCCTGCTCAACGACCCGGCCCAGATCGAGCGAATCCTGCGCGCCGGCGCCGAGAAGGCGCGCGCGCTGTCGCGGCCCTTCATGGAGGGCGTGCGCCACGCGGTCGGCCTGCGCAACCTGGCCAGCCACGATCCGGCGGTGGCCCGCAAGGCGGCCAAGGTGGCGCGGCCTGGCTTCAAGCAATACCGCGACAGTGACGGCCTTTTCTATTTCAAGTTGCTCGACGCCAGTGGGGTCCAACTGGTACAAAGCCGGGGGTTCGCGTCGCCGCAGGAGGCGGGCCGCGCCATCGGCACCTTGCGCCAGCAGCGCGCGGACGGCCTGGCGCAGCTCGCCGCGCAGCTCGAGCCACTGGACAACGAGAGTATGCGTGCGGCTTCGGCCGCACTGGAGGCGCTTGCTGCAGCCGATGCGGCGAGCGAGGGTTGAAGTGAGTCAATTTCCCGCGGCGATGGGCAGCGCCCGACCCGCGGACACTGCGAGTAAATCATGAGTATCTATGTCATTGACGACCACCCCCTGATGCGCGACGCGATCGTGATGGTGCTGCGGCGCCTGCGGCCGGCCGAGAACATCGTCGAACTCGAGCGCCTCGACAAGCTGGCAGCGGCCGTCAAGCAGCACGGGGCACCCGGCCTGTTCTGCCTCGACCTCAAGCTGCCGGACACCACCGGCGTCTCGGGCGTCGTGGCGGTCAAGCTGGCCTACCCGGACGTGCCGATCGCGGTCTATTCCGCCTCGCCCTCGGCCGACATGGAAGAAGCCTGCATCGAGGCCGGCGCCGACACCTACATCGAGAAATCGGCCAGCTCGGCCGAACTCACCGCCGCGCTGCGCGGCCTGCTGATGGCCGACACCGACGCCGAAGAGCCGGTGGCCGCCGCCAACAGCAAGCTGTCGAAGCGCCAGACCCAGCTGATCGCCATGCTCGACCAGGGCATGAGCAACCGCGACATCGCCACCGAGCTCGACATCAGCGAGCACACGGTGAAGGTGCACCTGTGGCGCCTGTTCCGTCGCCTCGGCGTGAAGAGCCGCACGCAGGCGCTGCACCACGCCCGCACCAACGGGCTTCTGTCGGGTTAACCAGCCCCCACGCTCCTCACTGCGTGTGTCGCTGCCCCCCGAGGGGGTGCAGGCCGCCTTGGGGCGGCCCGGCGTCGGCCTAGCCAGCCCCCACGCTCCTCACTGCGTGTGTCGCTGCCCCCCGAGGGGGCGCAGGCCGCCTTGGGGCGGCCCGGCGTCGGCCTAACCCAGCCCCCACGCTCCTCACTGCGTGTGTCGCTGCCCCCCGAGGGGCGCGGGCCGCCTTGGGGCGGCCCGGCGTCGGCCTAACCCACCGCGCCCGAGATCCGGGTCTGGGCCTGGGTCTCGTCGGCGTCATGCAGGGCGACGCGGAACACGCTGCCGCGCCCCAGCCGCGAACGCACACTGACCGGATGGCCGAGCGCGTGCGACAGCCGCGCCACGATCGCCAGCCCGAGGCCGAAGCCGTCCGAGGTGCCGGCATGGTCGGCCACCTTGTAGAACTCCAGGAAGACATCGCGCAGGTGCTCGCGCGCGATGCCGATGCCGGTGTCCCACACCTCCACCCGCAGGCCGTCGCGGGTCTGCCTCGACGCCAGCAGGATGCCGCCCTCGGCGGTGTACTTGGTGGCATTGGCCAGCAGGTTGCCGATCATCCGGCGCACGCGGATCGGATCGGTCAGAACTGTGCCGGGCGTCACGTGCATCCGGAAGGTCAGGCCCTTGGCCTCGGCCACCGGCCGGTACTGCAGTTCCAGGTCGTGCAGCAGCTGGGCCACGTCGACCCGCTCGATGTGCAGCCGCACCTGGCCCGAGTCGATGCGCGCCAGGTCGAACAGCGAATCGAACAGCGCATTCACTGCGTGCGTCGCTCGCACGATCTTGGGCGCGATGTCGGCCACCAGCTCGGGCTCGTTGCGCAGCCAGTCGGCGTACAGCGACAGCGCCAGCACGGGCTGCCGCATGTCGTGGGCGGCGCTGGCGAGGAAGCGATTCTTCATGGCCACCGCCGAGACCGCCGCCTGCCGCTGCTGAGTCAGCGAATTGATCAGGATGTGGTTGTGGAACAGCAGCTCGAAGCTGTTGCGCGCGGTCTCGTGGATGCGCCGGCCGGCCCGCAGCAGCAGCCACCAGTGCAGCACCGGCAGCATCAGGAAGCCGTAGTGGAAATGCGGCCGCTCGAACTTGAGCTCGATCATGCGCAGGATGATCGCCGCCAGCATCGTGAAGAACAGGGTGTTGACGTAGCGCCTGAGCAGCGGCGGGTGCAGCGCCAGCCCGTTGAGCGGGAAGGTGGCGACGCCGGCGACGATCAGCCAGCTCATGAACTGGTTCACCAGCGGCGTGCGCTCGAAGAAGATCAGGATCGACAGGCCCCAGGCGAAGCCGCTGGCGCTCCAGAGATAGCGGTAGCGCTCGACGAAATACTGCTGCGCCGCCGAGTCGCGGTCGGCGTAGTGGCGGGCATAGAGCTGCTCGCCCCAGATCCGGCAGCCGGTGGCGACGATGCCGATGACCAGCCAGACGATCAGTTGCCAGGCCGGCACATGGCCCCAGCTCAGGCCCACCATCGCCGGCATCAGCGCCGCCGCCAGCAGGTAGGAGCCGCGCGAGGCCCGCATCAGGCTGCGGATCAATTCGCCGCGCACCCACGGTTCCGCCTCGTCGGCGGAAGCCGGTGCCGGTGTGAGGCTGGCGAACGAGGAGTTGCCCAGCCCCGCGAACGACGAATTACCGATCATGGCTATCACGCCCTTGTCATCCAGGCCAAAAAAAAAGGCCCCTCGCGAGGGGGCCCTGCATGCGGCACATGGGAGCGTGCCGCCTCGTGCCACACACCCCGGGGTGCGCCAGGCGCTAGCGCTTGATCTTAATTGGCCGGCAGCGTGTCACCGGCCAAAACATGGCCTTGTTCGTCGCGTTCGCACAACGCACCCGCCATGAAATTGCTCACTGGGCGACCACCGCGATGCCCCGGATCTGCCCCGCCTTCGCCTCGACCGCCGGACGCGGATAGCGCTCGGGCGCGAAGCGGTGCAGCAGTTCGGCCTCGCGGCCGCGCGCCAGGGCGAGGTTGGCCAGCTTCACGTGGCCGTAGCCGCGGATCGCCAGCGGCACGGCCGCGATCTGCGCCGCCAGCCGCTGGTTGGCGGTCGACAGCCCGGCCGCCAACTCGTCGAGCCGGGACTCGAAGCGCGCGATCAGCTCGCGCTCCAGGCGGCGCTCCTCGGTGTGGCCGAACAGGTCGAAGGCCGTGCCCCGCAGGGCCTTGCCGCGCGCCAGCCACTTCATCGCCGGCAGCATCCAGCCGCCGAGCCGGATCTTGACCGGCGGCTGGCCGTCCCGGGGCTTCGCGAGGAAGGGCGGCGCCATGTGGAATTCGAGCTTCAGGTCGCCCTCGAACTGTTCGGCGAGCTTCTCGCGGAAGTTGCCGTCGCTGTACAGGCGGGCCACCTCGTACTCGTCCTTGTAGCTCATCAGCTTGAGCAGGCTCCGCGCCGCATTGCGGGTGACCGGCAGCGAGGCGTCGCCGCCGGCCAGGGCGGCTTCGCGCTCGCGCAGCGACAGCACCCGGGCCTCGAAGCGCCGGGCCCAGGCCTCGTTCTGGTAGCCCGCCAGATGCCGCATGCCGCGCGCCACCAGTGTGTCGAGCGATTCGTTCTCGGGCACCGCCGCGGGCGCGCCGCGGAGCGCATCGATCGCCCGCGGATCGCCGGCCGCCAGCCGGCCGAGCGAGAAGGCCATCAGGTTCGACGCCACGGCGACACCGTTGAGTTCGATCGCGCGGGTCAGCGCCTCCAGGCTCAGCGGGATCAGCCCGCATTGCCAGGCATAGCCGGCGGCCAGGATGTTCGATGCCAGCGTGTCGCCGAGAAACTCCTCGGCCAGGGTCTGGGCGTCGAAAGTCTGGACCTGGTCGCGACCGGCGACGAAGCGCATCTTCTCGAGCAGCAGCGCGGTCTTGAGGTCGGCGTCGGGGTTCCGCAGCGACTCGGCCACCGGGATCTCGTGCATGTTCGCAAGGATGCGGGTGCGGCCGTGCCGCACGGTCTGCAGCGCATCGGCCGAGGCGCCGACCACCACGTCGCAGGCCAGGATCGCATCGGCCTGCTGGGTGTCGATGCGCACCTGGTTGAGCCGCTCGGGCGTGTCGGCCAGGCGCACGAAGCTCAGCACCGCGCCGCCCTTCTGGGCGAAGCCCATGAAGTCCAGCACGCTGGCCGACTTGCCTTCGAGGTGCGCGGCCATCGCGATCACCGCGCCCACCGTGACCACGCCGGTACCGCCGACGCCGGTCACCAGCAGGTCGTAGGGCGCGCTCCAGCCGTGGGCCGCGGGCCGCGGCAGCGCCGCCACGTGCTGCAGGAAGGCGTCCTTGCCGGCCGCCAGGGCGCCGCTCTTCTTGCGCAGCTTGCCGCCGCTGACGCCGACGAAGCTCGGGCAGAAGCCCTTGGCGCAGGAGTAGTCCTTGTTGCAGCTGGTCTGGTCGATCTTGCGCTTGCGGCCGAGTTCGGTCTCGTGCGGCAGCACCGCCACGCAGTTGCTCTGCACCGTGCAGTCGCCGCAGCCCTCGCACACCGCCTCGTTGATGAAGAGGCGCTTGTCCGGGTCGGCCAGCTCGCCCTTCTTGCGGCGGCGGCGCTTCTCGGCGGCGCAGGTCTGCTCGTAGATCAGCACCGTGACGCCCGGCACTTCGCGCAGGCGGCGCTGCACCGCGTCGAGCTCGGCGCGGTCGTGGAACTCGGTGCCGGCCGGGAACTTGCCCTTGATGGCGTCGTACTTCTCGATCGCATCGCTGACCACCACCACCTGCTTGACGCCTTCGGACTCGACCTGGCGCGCGATCGCGTCGACGCTGATGATGCCGTCGACCGGCTGGCCGCCGGTCATCGCGACCGCGTCGTTGAAGAGGATCTTGTAGGTCAGCGTGGCCTTGGCCGCCACCGCCTGGCGGATCGCCAGGTAGCCCGAGTGGTAGTAGGTGCCGTCGCCGAGGTTCTGGAACACGTGCGGCGTGCGCGTGAACATCGAGTGCGAAACCCAGTCGACGCCCTCGCCGCCCATCTGGATCAGGCCGGCCGTGCTGCGGTCCATCCAGTTGGCCATGAAGTGGCAGCCGATGCCGGCGCGCGCGGTCGAGCCCTCGGGCACCTTGGTGCTGGTGTTGTGCGGGCAGCCGGCGCAGAAGTAAGGCACCCGCTTGACCGAGTCGCCGTCGTTGCTGAGCAGCTCGGGCGGCGTGAAGTCGCGCACGTGCTGCAGGTGGTCGCCGAATTCGGCGTGGCCCGGGAAATGGACCGCCAGCCAGTGGGCCACCAGCTCGATCAGCCGCGAAGGCCGCAGCTCGCCGAGCGCCGACACCAGCGGCCGGCCGTCGCGGTCCAGCTTGCCGATCAGGGCCGGGCGGGCCTCGGGCGGCGCGTTATAGAACAGGTCGCGCAGCTGGGTCTCGACGATCGCGCCCTTCTCCTCGACGATCAGGATCTCGTCCAGGCCCTGCGCGAAGTCCTTGATGCGCGTCTGCTCGATCGGGAAGCTCAGCCCCACCTTGTAGAGCCGCACGCCGGCGCGCGCCAGGACATCCGGCGAGATCTCGAGGCGGCGCAGCACCTCCATCAGGTCGTAGTGCGCCTTGCCGCAGGTCACGATGCCGACCTTGGCCTGCGGGCTCTCGATCACGTGGCGGTCGATGCTGTTGACGCGCGCGAAGGCCGCCACCGCCTCGAGCTTGTCGGCCAGGCGCGATTCGATGCGCAGCGACGGCAGGTCGGGCCAGCGATAGTGCAGGCCGTCGTCCGGCGCGCGGTGGCCGGTGGCGGCATGCACCGTGTCGGCATCGGCCCAGGCGGCGGCGCGGGCGTTGACGAGGTCGAGATCGACCGTGCTGCCGCTCTCGACCACCTCCGACAGCGCCGCCATCCCGACCCAGGCGCCCGAATAGCGAGACAGCGCATAGCCGTAGAGCCCGAACTCGAGGTACTCGGCCACCGAGGCCGGCTGCAGCACCGGCATGCTCCAGGCCACGAAGGCATGGTCGCTCTGGTGCGGCATCGACGACGAGACGCAGCCGTGGTCGTCGCCCGCCACCACCAGGACCCCGCCGTGCGGCGACGAGCCGTAGGCGTTGCCGTGCTTGAGCGCATCGCCGGCGCGGTCGACGCCCGGGCCCTTGCCGTACCACATCGCGAACACGCCCTCGACCGTGCGCTCGGGGTCGGATTCGACCCGCTGGGTGCCCAGCACCTGGGTGGCGGCCAGTTCCTCGTTGATCGCCGGCACGAAGCGGATGCCGGCTTCCTCGAAGCCCTTGCCGGCCTTCCAGATCGCCTGGTCGACCATGCCCAGCGGCGAGCCGCGGTAGCCGCTGATGAAGCCCTGGGTGCCGAGGCCGCGGGCCGCGTCGCGCTGGCGCTGCATCAGCAGGATGCGGATCAGCGCCTGGGTGCCGGTCAGGAAGACGGCGCCCGATGTCGCCCACAGGCTGTCGCTCAGCTTGTAGTCGGCGCGCAGGACGTTCGGATCGTGGGGAAGGCTTTTCATATGGCCGAAATTGTTCCATCGCGCGGCGAGTAAGTGCTTCTTCAATACACTATGGAATCCCCCTGATTGGAGGATGAAATACTCCAAATACGCCATGAATGTCGATTCCATTCTTCTTGACGCCCACAGCCTGAAGATCCTTTTCGAGCTGCAGCGCGATGCGCGGCAGACCGTGCAGCAGATCTCGGAGGCCGTCGGGCTCTCGCCGACACCGTGCTGGAAGCGCATCAAGGACATGGAGGCGGCCGGCGTGATCCGCGGCTACACCGCCTTGATCGACCGCGAGAAGGTCGGCCTGCACGTGGCGGCGGTGGCCGAAGTCAACCTCGACCGCCACAGCGAATCGCAGGTGCAGAGCTTCGAGGACGCGGTCGCCGCCAGCCCGCAGATCACCAGCTGCGTGTCGGCCACCGGTCCGGCGGACTACATCCTGACGGTGCTGGTGCAGGACATGAAGCACTACGAGCGCTTCCTGCACGAGACCCTGTTCAGCCTGCCGGGCGTGACGCATGTGCGCTCGAGCATCGTGCTGCGGCAGGTGAAGTCGGAGATGGCGCTGCCGATCGAGCAGGCGGTGCAGCCGGCCGCGCCGGCGCGCGGGCGGCGGCGCTGAGGGGCGCGTTGTGCCGGCCCGCGACAAGTGATACGGTCCGATTCCCGTCTGCTGCTGACGCTCAGGCAAAGGAATTCCCGTGGACCAGAAACACCCCCTGCAACCGGGAGAAGCGGCGCCCGCGTTCTCGCTTCCCGCGGCCAATCACGAAGGCCGGGTGTCGCTCGCCGACCTGCGCGGCCGTCCGTTCCTGATCGGCTTCTTTCGCGGCTTGCACTGCCCGTTCTGCCGGCGCCAGGTGCTGCGGCTCGGCGAGGTCCAGCCGGCGCTGCACGCGGCCGGCATCGACACCGTGGCCGTGATCAACACGCCGGTCGAGCGCGCCAGCCTCTACTTCCGCTATCGGCCGACGCCGGTCATGCTCCTGAGCGACCCGGACTGCCTGACCCACCAGGCCTTCGGCGTGCCGCGGGCCGAGTTCCTCCCGGAGGGCAGCACCGACAGCCCCCGGTGGCCCTACCTCGCGAGCATGGCCGAGTTCGAGGCGGCGCGCATCAACCCGACCGGCGAGCTGCCGGAACCGATGAACCCGATGGCGGCCAACCCGGTACTCAATGCCAAGGACGGCTTTGCCATGACCGAAGCCGACGAGGCGATCCTGGCCAGCCACCCGACCCAGCTCGCCGGCCACTTCCTCATCGATGCGGAGGGCATCGTCAGCTGGGTGCAGATCGAGGCCATGGACGGGCCGAACAGCATCTCCCTCTTCCCGACCGCGGCGGATATCATCGCCGCCACCGGCGGCCTCCGACACTGAGTGGCGCGGTGTTCCTGGAAGCCCGATCTTGTACAGCTGCACCTCACTGACCCAAGACTCCGAGGTACGACGCGCCGTCTGCCTCTGCCATCGCCCTGAACTCCAGGCCTTGACCCGCCGCATCGACGCCGATCTGTCGCGCCGCGGCTTCGTGGCAGGCATGGCGGCTTCCGTGGCCGCGCTCGGCCTTCCGTTCCGCGTCCAGGCCCAGACGCCGGCGCCATCGAAGGTCCTGTTCACCAACGTGCGCCTGTTCGACGGCAAGTCGCCGACGCTGCGCGACGGCCTGCACCTGCTGGTCGACGGCAACCGGATCCAGTCGATCGGCGCCGGCACGCCCGCTGCGCCCGACGGGGCCCAGACCATCGATGCACGCGGCCGCGTCCTGATGCCGGGGCTGATCGACGCCCACTGGCATTCCCTCTTCGCCGCCCTGCCACTGCCCGTGCTCCTGCAGGGCAATATCGGCTACATCCACATGGCCGCCGCCGCCGAAGCCCAGCGCACGCTGATGCGGGGCTTCACGACCGTGCGCGATCTCGGCGGCCCGGCCTTCGCCTTCAAGCAGGCGATCGACGAAGGGCTGACGCCAGGGCCGCGCATCTATCCCTGCGGCGCCATGATCACCGGCAGCGGCGGCCACGGCGACTTGCGCGGCTTGTCCGACCTCCCACGCTCGCCCGGCGTCCCGAGCGCCGTCGAGCGCACGGGCGCGGCGGCCATCGTCGACAGCCCCGACGAGATCCGCCTGCGGGTGCGCGAGCAGCTGACCCAGGGCGCTTCGCAGATCAAGCTGGTGGGCGGCGGCGGCGTCTCGTCGCCGCGCAGCCCGCTCGACCTGACCACCCTCTCCGAGGCCGAGTTGCGCGCCGCCGTCGAGGTCGCGAAAGACTGGAACACCTACGTCGCGGTGCACGCCTATGCACCCGCCACCGTGCAGCGAGCGGTCATGGCCGGCGCGCAGTGCATCGAGCATGCGCACCTGATGGACGACACCACCGCGCGGATGATGGCCGACAAGGGGGTCTGGCTGAGCACCCAGCCCTTTCTCTCCGAGGAAGACACGGGCGCGCTCACGGGCCCCAACAGGGTCGCGGCGCTCCAGGTGTTCGCGGGCACCGACAACCTCTACAAGCTGGCGAAAAAGTACAAGCTCAAGACCGCGTTCGGCTCCGACATGCTGTTCGCGCCGGCGCTCGCGAAGCGGCAGGGCACCATGCTCACGCACCTGACGCGCTGGTATTCGAACCCTCAGATCCTCTCGATGGCGACGGCCGACAACGCGCAGCTGCTCGCCCTGTCGGGCCCGCGCAATCCCTATCCGGCCAAGCTGGGCGTGCTCGAGCAGGGCGCCTACGCCGACCTGCTGCTGGTCGACGGCAATCCGCTGGACGACGTGTCGCTGCTCGCCGATCCCGATGCCAGCCTGGTGGTCATCATGAAGGACGGCAAGATCCACAAGAACCTCATCAAGGGGTGACGATGCCGCCCATCGTCATGGCGCTCATCCCGACGGTGCTGCTGCTGGTCTGGATGGGTTTTTTCATGATGGGCTCGCTGCCGCTGCTGGTGCTCAAGCACGACACGCCGCTCGACTCGCGCTTCATCCGCGGCCTCTTCAACGTCTACTACCTCGCCGTGATGCTGACGGCCGGCGCGGCGGCCCTGGGCTACGCCTGGACCGCGAAGCCTGCCTTCGCCCTGGGCATGGCCTGCATCGCCACCCTGGCCTTCGCGCTGCGCCGCTGGCTCGTCATCCCGCGCATGGACCTGCTGCGCGACTCGATCCCGGCCTCCGACACCGCGATCTCCCGTTTCCGCCGGCTTCACATCGTCGGCATGATGCTCAACGTGGCGGAGCTGGCCACCGTGGCCTGGGCCCTGACGCGGCTGGGGCTTTGACCCACCCCTGAACCATGACCGACCTGCTTTCGCTCTACCCGCCGATCGAGCCCTACGAGACCGGCATGCTCGATGTCGGCGATGGCCACCGCATCCACTACGAACGGGTCGGCACGCCGGGCGGCAAGCCGGCCGTCTTCCTGCATGGCGGCCCGGGCGGAGGCATCTCGGCCGACCATCGCCGGCTGTTCGACCCATCGCGCTACGACCTGCTGCTGTTCGACCAGCGCGGCTGCGGCCGTTCGACGCCCCATGCCGGGCTCGAGGCCAACACCACCTGGCACCTGGTCGCCGACATCGAGCGCCTGCGCGAACGCGTGGGCGTTTCGCAGTGGCTGGTGTTCGGCGGCTCGTGGGGGTCGACCCTGGCCCTGGCCTATGCGCAGAAGCATCCCGAGCGCGTCAACGCGCTGGTGCTGCGCGGCATCTACACCGTGACCCGGGCGGAACTCGCCTGGTACTACCAGTTCGGCGTGTCGGAGATGTTCCCGGCGCAGTGGGAGTGCTTCCAGGCGCCGGTGGCCGAGGCCGAGCGCGGCGACATGATCGGTGCCTACCGCCGGCTCCTTACCGGCGACGACCCGACGCGCCAGCTCGAGGCGGCCAGGGCCTGGAGCCTCTGGGAAGGCCAGACCATCACGCTGCTGCCCGATCCCTCGATCGCGGCGGCCCACAGCGACGGCCATTTCGCGCTCGCCTTCGCCCGCATCGAGAACCACTATTTCTCGCACGGCGCCTGGCTCGACGACGGCCAGCTGCTGCGCGACGCCGATCGGCTGCACGGCATCCCCGGCGTGATCGTGCATGGGCGCTACGACATGCCCTGCCCGGCCCGCTACGCGCATGCGCTGCACAAGGCATGGCCGGAATCCGAGTTCCACCTGATCGAAGGCGCCGGCCATGCCTGGTCGGAGCCGGGCATCCTGGACCAGCTGATACGGGCGACCGATCGCTTCGCCAAAGACTGAACCGGCCGAGGCTGCCTGTTTTGGAGGCATCGTGTCGGAAGCCAAGCCTGGAGCCCTTCCCCGGAGTTACCCCTGACGTTGTCCACAAGGCTGTCCACGGGGGCGGTGGAGAACAGGCCCGGGCGCACTCTTTTTTTCGTACGTGCAAAATAATCCTTTCACTTGCTACGCCTTCGACCCCACCAAGCTCGCTGCCAACGTGGCAAAGCACGGCGTCTGGTTCTCGGCGGCTGACGAGTTCGAATGGGAATCGGCGCTGGTGGTGGTGGACTCGCGCAAGAGCTACGGCGAGCCCCGTCTTCGGGCGCTCGGCCCGATCGGCGAGCGCGTACATGCCATGGTGTTCAGCCTGCGCGACACCAGCGTTCGGATCATCAGCCTGCGCAGGGCGAACAAGCGAGAGGTGCGGATGTATGAAGACCAAAGCTAAGGCGGATCGAAAGATCCGCGTACCGACCGATGCAGATGATGCAGCGATCAATGCCGGCATCGCGGCGGACGACGAGAACCCCGAATGGACCCAGAAAGATTTCGCGAAGGCGAAGTCCGCGGTCGAGGTGCTGGGCACCGAAGTCGCTGGCAAGTTGGCAGCGATGAAGCGCCCGCGAGGACGGCCGGCCGGCAGCATCAAAGAGAACGCGAAGGTGCCGGTCACCATGCGCGTTGATCCAGACGTTCTCGAAGCGATGCGGGAGACCGGCACGGGCTGGCAGACGCGCGTCAACGACGTGTTGCGGCGCGAGTTCATTCGGCGCAGGTAGGTCACTGCTGTCAAACGCGATCCAAACCGTCATGACGCAAAAAAGCCCCGGCTGGCGGGGCTTTCATGGGCTTTTTCGATGCACCGCGAGGCGCGTCAGGAAGCCAGTCCTGGAGGAGAGGGAGGGATTCGAACCCTCGGTACTATCGCTAGTACGCCTGATTTCGAGTCAGGTACATTCGACCACTCTGCCACCTCTCCGGTGTCTGTCGAGCCAACGATTATAGCAGCACTTTCTGGCCGATTTTTCAGCCGCGCAGCACTTCGAGGCCGCCCAGGTAAGGCCGCAGCGCCGCGGGCACCCTGATCGAGCCATCCTCGCTCTGGTGGTTCTCGAGCACCGCCACCAGTGCCCGGCCCACCGCAAGGCCCGAACCGTTGAGCGTGTGCACCAACTCATTCTTGCCCTGCGCATTCTTGAAGCGGGCCTGCAGCCGGCGCGCCTGGAAGGCCTCGCAGTTCGACACCGAGCTGATCTCGCGGTAGGTGTCCTGCGCCGGCAGCCAGACCTCGAGGTCGTAGGTCTTGCTCGAACCGAAGCCCATGTCGCCGCTGCACAGCAGCACCACCCGGTACGGCAGCTCGAGCGCCTTCAGCACCGCCTCGGCGTGGCCGGTCATGGCCTCGAGCGCCTCGTAGCTCTTCTCGGGATGCGTGACCTGCACCATCTCGACCTTGTCGAACTGGTGCTGGCGGATCATGCCGCGCGTGTCGCGCCCGGCGCTGCCCGCTTCCGAGCGAAAGCAGGGCGTGTGGGCGGTGAGCCGGATCGGCAGCTGCGCCTCGGCCACGACTTCGTCGCGCACGAAGTTGGTCAGCGGCACTTCGCTGGTCGGGATCAGGTAGAGCGCCGAATGGTCGGGTGCGGGCTCGCCGTCCTGCCCGCCCTTCTTGGCGGCGAACAGGTCGCCTTCGAACTTGGGCAGCTGGCCGGTGCCGCGCATCGAATCGGCGTTGACGACGTAGGGCACATAGCACTCGGTGTAGCCGTGCTGCTCGGTCTGCAGGTCGATCATGAACTGCGCGAGTGCCCGATGCAGCCGCGCGATCGGGCCCTTCATGACCGTGAAGCGCGAGCCCGAGAGCTTGGCGCCCATCTCGAAATCGAGGCCCAGCGGGGCGCCGAGATCGACGTGGTCCCTGGCGGCGAATCCGAGCGGCGTCGCCGAGCCGCCGTCGCCGCCCTGCGGGCTCCAGCGCCGCACCTCGACATTGGCATGCTCGTCCTCGCCCACCGGCACGCTGGCGTGCGGCAGGTTCGGCACCGCCAGCAGCAGCGCCTGCAATTCAGGCTGGATCGCATCGAGGCGCACCAGCGAGGACTCCTGCTCGGCCTTCAGCCCGTTGACCTCGGCCATCAGCGCGTCGACCGACTCGCCCTTGGCCTTCAGCGGCCCGATCTGCTTGTTGAGGCTGTTGCGCCGGGCCTGCAACTCCTCGGTGCGGGTCTGGAGCGTCTTGCGCTCGGCCTCGAGCGCGCTGAACTTCGCGACGTCGAGGAAGGTCTGGTTCTTCTTGCGAGTTTCGAGGCGGGCAACGACCGAGGGGAGGTCCTTGCGTAACAGTGTGATATCGAGCATGGCGTGATTTTAGGTGCGCGTAGCATCTCACCCATTCCCCAAGGAGTTGCGATGCAAGCCTACCTGACCTTCAACGGCAACGCGGCCGAGGCGCTCGCGTTCTACGCCCAGGCCCTGGGCGGAAAGATCCTCTTCAGCATGACCTTCGGCGAAAGCCCGATGGGCGCCGAGACGCCGGCCGACTACAAGGGCAAGATCATGCACGCCACGCTCGAGGCGCGAGGCCACCAGCTGATGGCGTCCGACGCCCCGCCCGGCTATCCGTTCAAGGGCTACCACGGCTTCTCGCTGTCGGTGCAGGCCAAGGATGTGAAGGAAGGCGAAAAATTCTTCAACGCCCTCGGCGCCGGCGGCAAGGTGACGATGCCCTACGCGCCCACCTTCTGGTCGACCGGCTTCGGCATGCTCGAAGACAAGTTCGGCGTGCCCTGGATGGTCAACACCGAGCAGGAGCCCGCGAAGGCCTGAGAGTCCCCCGCGTCGCGTGCGATCCACGGTGCACGGAAACACCGGCCGGCGAAGCCTCGCCCCTTCGTGAAACACCGCGGAACCGGCTCCGCCGGGCCGCTGGTGTTGCCCCCGGTAGGGGGTGGGCGGCTACACGAAGTGAGCCAACCTGGGGGCGAGCTTTACGCCAGCGTCGCCGGATCGACGTTGGCCCCGCAAACGATCAGGCAGACCTTCTCGCCTTCGCGCGGCGCATAGGCGCCGGTCTGCAGCGCGGCCAGCGGCAGCGCCGCAGCGGCCTCGACCCCCAGCTTGAGCTCTTTCCACAGCCACGACTGGGCGACGCGGATGGCATCGTCGGGCAGCAGCAGCGCATCGCCGACATGGTGCTGCGTGAGCGCCCAGGCGATCCCGCCGATGCGCTTCGCGCCGAGCGAGTCGGCCGCGATGCCACCGACCTCGACGTCGACCGGCTCGCCCGCCTCGCGGGCCCGCACCAGCGTCGGTGCGCGCTCGGGTTCGAGCGCCACCACGCGGCTGCGCCGTTCGAACCAGGCCGCCAGCCCGCCGATCAGGCCGCCGCCGCCGACGCTCACCAGCACCGCGTCGGGCAGGCCGCCCTGCTGCTCGATCTCGCGGCCCAGCGTGCCCGCACCGGCCACCACCTCCGGCTGGTCGTAGGCATGCGTGAGCAAGGCGCCGGTCTCGCGCTGCCGCTGCAGACAGGCCGCGAGCGCATCGGCGTATGCGGCACCACCGACCACCACCCTGGCACCGAGCGAACGCAGCCGGGCACGCTTGGCCTCCGGCGACATCTCGGGCAGGAAGACTTCGCAAGGCACGCCGAGCGCCTGCGCGGCCGCCGCAGTGGCGATGCCGGCATTGCCGCCCGAGGCCACGATGGCGCCGCTCGGCGGAATCTCGTTGGCCAGCAGCCGGTTCATCATGCCGCGCGCCTTGAAGCTGCCGCTCACCTGCAGGTGCTCGAGCTTGAGCCAGACTTCGACACCCGGCGTGTCCACGCCCAGCGCGCGCCCCGGGAGCTTCCACAGCGGCGTCTCGCGCAGGAAGTGCGGCGCGCGCTCGCGAATCCGGCGCGCGGCGGCCTCGACGTCGCCGCGCCAGTCTTGCTGCAAGTCGCCGCTCACGAGATGTGCCCCGGCGGCGGGATGTCTTCGAGCTTGAGTCCCTTGGGCAGCGGAAACTTGAGGGTCTCCTGGATGCCGTCCATCTTGCGCACGGACACCGCGCCCAGGGCCTTGATGCGGTCGATCACCTCGCGCACCAGCACCTCGGGCGCCGAGGCGCCCGCCGTGAGGCCGATGCGGGACTTGCCCTCGAACCATTCGGGCTGCAATTCTGCGGCGGAGTCGACCATGTAGCTTTCGGTGCCGAGGCGCTGCGAGAGTTCGCGCAGCCGGTTGCTGTTGGAACTGGTCGGACTGCCGACCACGATCACCAGGTCGACCTGCGGGCTCAGCATCTTGACCGCGTCCTGCCGGTTCTGCGTGGCATAGCAGATGTCCTGCTGCTTGGGCTCGCGCACGCTCGGAAAGCGCGCCCGCACCGCGGCCGAAATCTCGGCCGCATCGTCGACCGACAGCGTGGTCTGCGTCACGACCGCGAGCTTCGCCGTCTGGGCCGGCGCCACCTGCGCCACGTCCGCCACGTCCTCGACCAGGTGGATGCCGCTAGACAGCTGCCCCATCGTGCCCTCGACCTCGGGGTGTCCCTTGTGGCCGATCATGATGAACTCGTAGCCTTCCTTGGCCAGCTTCGCCACTTCGACGTGGACCTTGGTCACCAGCGGGCAGGTGGCGTCGAAGATCTCGAAGCCGCGCGCGCGCGCCTCGGCCTGCACCGCCTTGCTGACGCCGTGGGCGCTGAACACCAGCGTGGCGCCGGGCGGCACGTCGGCCAGGTCCTCGATGAAGACCGCGCCCTTGGCCTTGAGCTCGTTGACCACGTAGGTGTTGTGCACGATCTCGTGGCGCACGTAGATCGGCGCGCCGAACTTGGCAATGGCGCGCTCGACGATCTCGATCGCGCGGTCGACGCCGGCGCAGAAACCGCGCGGCTCGGCCAGGATGACTTCTTCGATTCCGTTCACAGCACGCCGATCAGCTTCACTTCGAAGGTCACGGGCTGCCCTGCGAGTGGATGGTTGAAATCGAAGCGCACCGCGGTCGCGTTCGACTCGATCACCGCGCCGGCATAGCTGCCGGTGCCGTCGGGCGTGGGGAACTGGATCACGTCGCCGATGGCGTATGGCTCGTCGGGGTCGCCGATCTGGGTCAGCAGCTTGCGCGCGACCCACTGCTGCATCTCGACATTGCGCTCGCCGAAGGCCTCGCCCGCCGGCAGCTCGAAGGTGGCGTGCGCCCCTTCCGCCAGGCCGATCAGGCGCTGCTCGACCGCCGGCGACAGCTCGCCGGTGCCGAGCGACAGCGTGGCCGGCTTGTCGTCGAAGGTGTTGATGATGTCGCCCGCAGGACCGGACAGCCGGTAGTGCAGCGTGAGGAAGGAACCGGGCGTGACGACGGCGGCGGTGGAAATCGAAGACAAGGTGAGGGGTCCCTATAGACTGGGCCCCTATTTTAGGGAGTGGGGTCAGAACCCCGTAGGCACCATGTCTTTCAAGGACCTGCCGGATGGCGCGCGGCCGCGCGAGCGACTCATCGCGCTCGGCGCCGGTGCGCTGGCCGATGCCGAACTGCTGGCGCTGCTGCTGCGCACCGGCCTGCGCGGCAAGAACGTGCTCCAGCTCTCGCAGGAACTGCTGGATCGCTTCGACGGCCTCTCCGGCCTGCTCCACGCCGGGCTCGACGACCTGAAGCAGGTCAAGGGCCTGGGCGGCACCGCCAAGCGTGCCGAACTGGCGGCGGTGCTCGAGCTCGCGCGCCGCGCGATGGCCGAGCGGCTGAAGGAGCGCGCGGTCTTCGACTCTCCCGGCGCCGTCAAGCAGTACCTGCAGCTGCACCTGGCCGCCCGGCCGCATGAAGTCTTCGCCGCCCTGTTCCTCGACGCCCAACACCGGCTGATCGCCATGGAAGAGCTGTTCCGCGGCACCCTGACCCAGACCAGCGTCTATCCGCGCGAGGTGGTCACGCGCGCGCTGCACCACCACGCCGCCGCCGTGGTGCTGGCGCACAACCACCCGAGCGGCTCGGTGGAAGCCTCGCGCGCCGATCAATCGCTCACCCAGACGCTGAAGGCCGCGCTGGCGCTGATCGACGTGCGCGTGCTCGACCACGTGATCGTGGCTCGCGGCGGCGCGCTGTCCATGGCCGAGGGCGGCATGCTCTGAGAACACTTCCGTTGTAGCCAACAATAGAAACTAAACGTAACTTATCTGGGTTCGACCGACAATGCCGGACCCCAAGGATGCAAAGGTGGCCGTGGAAGACATATTGATCGTCGATGACGACCCGTCGGTGCGCGAGCGCCTCGAACGGGTCAGCGCCCAAGCCGCACCCGAGGCCCGGTGCGCGATGGCCGGTTCGCTGGCCGAAGCGCGCGAACAGCTGTCGGCCGGTCGCTTCGACTTGGCGCTGCTCGACATCGGCCTGCCGGACGGCAACGGTCTCGAACTCCTGCCCTGGATGCAGGCCCATGCACCCACGGTCGACGCGGTGGTGGTCTCCAGCCTCGGCGACGATGCGACGGTGCTGCAGGCGATCCGCGGCGGCGCCGTCGGCTACCTGCTGAAGAACGGCAGCGACGCCGAACTCGAGCTGTCGCTGGGCAGCATGCGGCGCGGCGGCGCGCCGATCGATCCGGTGATCGCACGGCGCATCCTCCAGCTGATGGCCGCGCCGCAACCCGCTCCGGTCGCGCTTGCTAACATCGGCGCGGCCCCGGCGACCACGTCGCCCGCCGAGCTGAGCGCCCGAGAGACGCAGGTGCTGCAGCTGGTGGCGCAAGGCCACAGCAACCGCGAGATCGCCCAGAGCCTCTCACTGTCCATCAACACCGTCGAATGCCACGCCAAGAACATCTACCGCAAGCTCGCGGTGCACTCGCGCGCGGGCGCGGTGTACAGCGCGCGGGTGCAGGGCTTGCTGCCCTGATCCGGGCGGCTGGATGGATGTTCGGGTGGCTGCTCGCCGGCCTGCTTTTCGCCACGACCGCCCAGTGCGCCGTCCCCCCAACGGTCGGCCAGGGCTTCGACAGCATCGAGGCCGCCCGATCCGACTGGCAGGCCTCCAGCCCGCCCGCCGATGGCTGGACGCCCGTCAGCCTGCCGGACGCCTGGGCCACGCGCTGGCCGGGGTACGACGGTGTCGTCTGGTATCGGTTCCGCTGGACCGGCGCCGCCGCGTCGCCGCCGCGCGGCCTGCTGGTCGAGTACGCCAACATGGCGGCGACCTTCATCCTGAACGGCAGCTTGATCGGCGGCGACCACGGCCTGGTCGAGCCGCTCTCGCGCGGCTGGAACCTGCCGCGCTACTGGGTGCTCGACGCACCGCTGCTGCGTCCGGGCGCCAACGAGCTGCTGATCCGCGTCTCGGGACTCGCGATCTACCAGGCCGGCCTGGGCCCGGTGAGCCTCGGCGCGCCCGAGGTGCTGCGGCCGGCCTACCGCGAATCGCTGCTGATGCGCCGCACCCTGCCGCTGCTGGGCATCGGGCTGACCCTGGTAATGGGCGTGCTGTACGGCATGCTGTGGCTGCTGCGCGGCAGCGAGCGCTCCTATGGGTGGTTCAGCCTGTTCTCGCTGCTGTGGGTGCTCTACTCGCTGAACTACGTCGCGCTCGGGACCTGGCCCTTCTCGAGCACCGAGGCCTTCCAGCGCGCCAACCACGTGGCGCTGGTCGCCAGCATCGTCTGCTTCTTCATGTTCGCGCTGCATTTCTGCGAGATGGCGCGGCCACGGGTCCTGCGGGCGACGCTGCTGGTCGGCGCCGCCGCACTGGCGGCATTGATCGCGCTACCGTCGCGCCTGCTCGAGCCAGTGCGCGACATCACCGTGCTGGCCGCCCTGCTGTGCTACTTCGCCAGCTGCGCGATCATCGTCAGGCACGCCTGGGTCTCGCGCCGGCTCGAAGTCGGCGTGCTGGCGGCCTGTCTGATGCTTCCGGTGGCGGCCGGTGCCCACGACACGCTGATCTTCCTCGAGTGGCTGCCCGGCACGCGCTACTACGTCAGCCTGTCTTCGAGCGCGACGCTGCTCGGCATTTCGTTCGCGCTGACCTGGCGGATGGTCAAGGGCATGCGGCTGGTGGAGCATTTCAACGCCGAGCTGCAGCAGCGGATCGACGCCGCCACCCAGCGCCTGGCGGAAGGCCTGGGCCGGCAGCACGAGGCCGAGCTGGTCCAGACCCGGCTGACCGAGCGCCTGAGCCTGGTGCGCGACCTGCACGACGGCCTCGGCATGACATTGAGCAGCCACATCCACACGCTGGGCAACCGGGGCGCCGGCGACGATGACGGCGTCGCGCTGTGGGCGCTCAAGGAAGTCAACGACGACCTGCGCCTGATCATCGAAAGCTCGGCCTTCGACGACACCGACGCGCTGGCCGACCGGCTGGTGCCGCTGCGGCATCGCTGCACCCGCCTGCTGGAGGCGGCCGGCATCGAATGCCGCTGGCAGCTGCTGGGCCTGCAGGGATGCCGCCTCGGGAGCAAGCGCGACCTGGACTTCCTGCGCGTGCTGCAGGAGGCACTGGCCAACGTGCTCAAGCACAGCGGCGCCACCCAGGTGGAGGTGGCCATCGAGGCCGTCGGGTCGCAGCTGCGGCTGTCGATCCACGACAATGGCAACGGCTTTGCCGGCGACGCCGCATCGCAGCCGTCGGGCGGCATGGGTTTGCAGAACATGCGGCTGCGGGCCGCGCGGCTCGGCGGCACACTCGACATCTGTTCGGGCGCCTCGGGCACCCTGCTCGCGCTGCATTGCCCGATCGAGGCGAGCGTCCCGGCCACCTGAACCACTTTCGCCATGCCCGCCAAATCGAACCACCTCAAGAGCCTTTCCGACCTCAAGCAGGTGCAGCGCTCGCTCGCCGAGCGGCGCGCGCAAGAGGCCGCCGAGGCGGCCGCGGAGGCCGCGGCCAAGAAGAAGCGCCTGGCCGACCAGGACCTGTTCTCGCGCGCGATCGGCGCCACCCAGCCGCTGCGCAGGAAGGCCTCGGTACCCCTCGCGCCCGAGCCGCCGGCGCCGATCCCGGTCCAGCAGCAGCTCGACGACCAGCGCGTGCTGCGCGAATCCCTGTCCGACGAATTCGACGTCAGCACCCTGCTCGACGCCGACGATGCGATGAGCTTCCGGCGGCCCGGCATCCACACCGACGTCACGCGCAAGCTGCGGGCCGGCGAATGGTCGATCCAGCGCCAGCTCGATCTCCACGGGATGCGCAGCGACGAGGCCCGCGAGGCGCTCGGCGCCTTCATCCGGGAGGCCTGGAAGCAGGGCGTGCGCTGCGTGCGCGTGGTGCACGGCAAGGGCCACGGCTCGCCGGGCAAGCAGCCGGTGCTCAAGGCCAAGGTGCAGCGCTGGCTGATCCAGAAGAACGAGACCCTGGCCTTCGTGCAGGCCAAGCCGGCCGAGGGCGGCGGCGGCGCGCTGGTGGTGCTGCTGGCGCCGTCGCGGCGCTGAGGGCGCTAACCGCCCTTGTTCCGCATCCAGTCCGCCGTCTGGAAGAACGACCCGCGCAGGCGCTCGCGCAAGTCCTCCGGCACGCCGGTCTCGCCCATCGCCTGGTCCATGCAGGCCAGCCACTCGTCGCGCTCGCGGATCCCGATGCTGTGGCCGCCGATGCTTTGCGGCAGATGCCGCGCGCGCAGCATCGGATGGCCGAAGCGGTCGGTGTAGTGCTGCGGCCCGCCGAGCCAGCCGCAAAGGAACCAGAACAGGCGCTGGCGCGCGTTGTCGAGCGAGCTGCCGTGCACCGCGCGCAGTTGCGCATAGGCCGGCTCGAGGTCCATGAGGTCGTAGAAGCGCTCGACCAGCGCGTGGACCGCGGCTTCGCCGCCGATCCATTCGAATGGGGTGTCGAAGGGCGGTTTGTCCTGGATTTGCATGGACGCCATTGTCCCAAGACTTGAGGCACCATCGCAGCCATGGTCGATTCAACCCCCTCCTCCCGCGGCGAAAGCTTGCCCGTGATCAACATCTCGGCCCTGGTCGCCGGCGGCCCCGGGCGCGAACAGGCGGCGGCGCAGATCGGCGCCGCCTGCCGGGCTCACGGCTTCTTCTACGTCACCTGCCACGGCGTCGACCCGGCGCTGGTGCAGCGCCTCGATGACCTGAGCCGCCGCTTCTTCGCACTCGACGAGCCGACCAAGATGCGCTGGCGAATGGCCCTCGGCGGCCGGGCCTGGCGCGGCTACTTCCCGCTCGGCGGCGAACTCACCTCCGGCCGGCCCGACTGGAAGGAAGGCCTCTACCTCGGCACCGAACTGCCTGCCGACAATCCGCTGGTGCGCGCCGGCACGCCGGTGCACGGGCCCAACCTGTTCCCCGACATCGATGGCTTCCGCGCCACTGTGCTGGCCTACATCGACGCCGTCACGCGGCTCGGCCACCGCCTGATGGAAGGCATCGCGCTGAGCCTGGGCCTGCCGGCCGACTATTTCGCCGAGCGCTACACGGCCGACCCGCTGATCCTGTTCCGGATCTTCAACTATCCGACGCAGCCGGTGCCCGACGGCATGGACGTGCACTGGGGCGTCGGCGAGCACACCGACTACGGCCTGCTCACGATCCTGCGCCAGGACGACGTGGGCGGCCTGCAGGTGCGCACGCCCGGCGGCTGGATCGAGGCGCCGCCTGTCGCGCAGTCCTTCGTCTGCAACATCGGCGACATGCTCGACCGCATGACCGGCGGGCTCTACAAGTCGACCCCCCACCGCGTGACGCGCAACACCTCGGGCCGCGACCGGCTGTCCTTCCCGCTGTTCTTCGATCCGAATTTCGAGGCCCGGGTCCGGCGCATCGAAGGGCTGGACAGCGCCGCCACGGACGACAGCGCCGAGCGCTGGGACCGCGCCAACGTCCATGCCTTCAGCGGCCGCTACGGCGACTACCTGCTGGCCAAGGTGTCGAAGGTGTTCCCGCAGTTGCGCGACGAGGTGCTGTAAACGGTCAGAAGCCGGGGTGAACGTTCGCTGCGCAGAGCACACCATCGGCGCGAGCCGTCAAGTCGGTGGCTCATCCTCGGCCACACCGCACGGCGCCACCCGGTGCCCTCGGCACGCGCCCCGAACATGACCCCGCATCCACCCCGCAGCTACTCCGCAGCCTGCCGCAGCGTCGCCACCACCGGCCGCCGCAGCACTTCGCGCAGTCCCCACCAGCCGGCCGCGAGGGCCAGCGCCGCGCCCGCCAGGGCGCCGGCGATCGGCACCAGCGGCGACGCGGTCCAGGTGAAATCGAACACGAAGCGCGCCAGCGCCCAGCCGATGACCGAGGCCACGATGCTGGCCAGGAAGCCGGCCAGCAGGCCGACACCCGCCAGTTCCGCGCGCTGCACCTGCCGCAGCAGGCTGGCCCGCGCACCCACTGCCCGCATCACGGCGAACTCGCGCGCACGCTCCTCGCGGGTCGCGGTGACCGCCGCGAAAAGCACCACCAGCCCGGCCGCGAGCGTGAAGCCGAACAGGAACTCGACCGCCCGGATCACCTGGTCGAGCACCCGCTGCACCTGGCCGATGGTGGCGCTCATGTCGACGTTGGTGACGTTCGGGTAGCTGCGCACCAGCGCGTTGTCGAAGCCCTTGACCTCGGGCGCGCGGAAGGCGCCCATGTAGGTCACGGGCACGTCGGCCAGCGCCGCGACCGTGTACATGACGAAGAAATTGGCGTGCATCGAGCCCCAGTCGACCTTGCGCAGCGAGGTGATCCGGGCCTCGTTCTGCTGGCCGCCGATGTCGAAGCGCAGGGTGTCGCCGAGCTTCAGGCCCAGCGTCTGGGCCAGCCCTTCCTCGACGCTCAGTTCGCCCGCGGCATCGGGCGTCCAGGCCCCCGCGGTGATCTGGTTGTGCGGCGGCGCCTCGGCGCTGTTGCTGAGGTTGAATTCGCGGTCGACCAGGCGCTTGGCGCGGTCTTCGGTGTAGTCGTCCGGCGACACCGGCCGGTCGTTGATCGCCACCAATCGGCCGCGGATCATCGGGTACCAGTCGAACTTGCGTACGCCACCGTCGCGCAGGCTCTGCTGGAAGGCGTCGCTCTGGTCGGGCATGACGTTGATCACGAAGCGGTTCGGCGCATCCGGCGGCGTGGCCGCGCGCCAGCTCGACACCAGGTCGGTGCGCAGCAGCACGAGCAGGATCAGCGCCAGCAGGCCGACCGCCAGCGCGCTCACCTGCACCACCGCATAGGCGGGCCGGGCCGAGATCTGGCGCGTCGCCAGCACCAGCCAGCGCGGCGCCGTGGTCTCGTTGACGCTGCGCCGCAGCACCTTGACGGCGAGCCAGCTCAGGAGCGCGAACACCGCCACCGCCACCGCAAACCCGCCGACCGCGATCAGCCCCAGCTTGAGGTCGCTGCTGGCCGCGACCAGCAGCGCCGCGAACCCGGCCACCCCGATGGCCAGCACGGTGATGGAGGCCGGCTTCAGGCCGCCGACATCGCGCCGGATCACGCGCAGCGGCGGGACCCGGGCGAGTTGCAGGACCGGCGGCAAGCCGAAGGCGAACAGCAGCGTGAGTCCGACGCCGAGACCGAAGGCGACCGGCCACAGGGTCGGCGCCGGCAGCGCGCTCTCGACCAGCCCCGCGAGGAGCAGCACGAAGACGTAGTGCACGCCGTAGCCGATCGCCACGCCCAGCGCGCTGGCGATCAGTCCGATGACGGCGAACTCGAAGGCATAGGCGCCGGCGATGGTGCGCTGGCTCTGGCCCAGCACGCGCAGCATCGCGCAGTCGTCGAGGTGGCTGGCCGCGAAGCCGCGTGCCGCCAACGCCACCGCCACGGCCGACAGCAGCGCCGCCAGCAGCGCCACCAGGTTGAGGAATTTCTCGGCGCGGTCGAGCGTCTGCCGCATCTCGGGGCGGCCGCTCTCGAAGGATTCGAGGCGGGCCCCACGCAGTTCGCCCTTCTTGATCGAGGCATCGACCTCGTCGCTGAAGCGCTTCACCGCCGCCGTATCGCCCGCCACCGCGAAGCGGTAGCTCACCCGGCTGGCCGGCTGCACGAGCCCGGTGCGGGCAATGTCGGCCTGGTTCAGCATCACGCGCGGCGCGAAGCTCATGAAGCCGGCGCCGCGGTCGGGCTCCAGCGTGATCACGCGAGCGATGCGCAGGCCGGCATCGCCGAGCAGCAGCGTGTCCCCGACCTTCAGCGCCAGCGCGTCGAGCAGCGGTCCGTCGACCCAGGCCTCGCCGGGCGCGGGCACCTCGCGCGTGGCCTGTCCGGGACCTTCGGCGTCGACCGCGACCTGCACCGCGCCGCGCAGCGGATAGCCGGCCGAGACCGCCTTCAGCGCCACCAGCTTGCTTGCACCGCCCTGCGCATCGCTGGCGCGCGCCATGGTCGGGAAGCCGTAGGTGCCGGCACCCGCCAGCCCGAGCGAGCGGGCCCGCTCGACGAAGGCCGGCGGCGTCGGGTTGTCGCTCGCCAGCACCGCGTCGCCGCCGAGCAGCTGGCGGGCATCGCGCTGCAGCCCGCCCTTGAGCCGGTCGGCGAAGAAGCCGACCGCGGTCAGCGCCGCCACCGCCAGCAGCACGGCGACGATCAGGAGTCGGAGTTCACCGGCGCGCAGGTCGCGCCAGAGCGTGCGCCAGCCGAGGCGAAGAAAGGCATTCATGGGCCCGACGATAGCCGAGCCGGCGGCGCCCGCGAAATCGAAGGATTTAGGGCCTGGCGCCGGCCAGCCCCGGCTGCAGCACCAGCCTCTGCGCCCCCGCGAAGCAAAGGAAGCGCCGGTTGGTCGCCCGCCCGATCGCGCACAGGCCGACCCGCTGCGCCACCTCGTGGCCCATCTGCGTGATGCCGCTGCGCGAGACGACGATCGCCACGCCCATCTGCGCCGACTTGATGACCATCTCGCTGGTCAGGCGGCCGGTGGTGTAGAAGACCCGCGCGCCGGCCAGCTGCGCCTGCATCGCGATCCAGCCGGCGATCGTGTCGATCGCATTGTGGCGGCCCACGTCCTCGACGAAGCACTGCATGCGGGCCTGGTTGCCCTCTTCGAGCGTGAAAAGGGCGCAGCCGTGCACCGAGCCGGCCGACTTGTAGGTGCTTTCCTGGAGCCGGATCGCGTCGACCAGGGCATAGAGCTGGGCCTGGGTCATGCGGGTGTCGGGCAATTGCAGGCTGTCGATGCCAGCCATGAGTTCGCCGAACACGCTGCCCTGCCCGCAGCCGGTGGTGACCACCTTCTTCGCGGTCCGCTCCTCGATCCGGTCGATGCCGGCGTGGGTCTTGACGGCCGCGGCGCCGACCTCCCAGTCGACCGTGATCGACTCGACGTCGGCCGCGGATTCGATCAGGCGCTGGTTCAGCAGGTAGCCCAGCACCAGCAGTTCGGGCTGCGCGCCGAGGGTCATGAGCGTGACCAGTTCGCGGCGGTCGACGTAGATCGTCAGGTCGCGTTCGGCAGGAATCGACACCCGGCTCGACGCGCCATGCTCGTCGACCACCTCGACTTCGCGCGTGAGCGGTGCCCGCGCCTGCGTCAGCCGCGGAAGGGCCGCTGCCACGGCCGACGGGGTTTCAGGATTCGCCATGCAGTGGACGATAGCCGAAGCCGGGCGCCGGTGGCCGAGTCACATCCTGAAGCAAGCCCGGCGCGGATTTCGTGACAAAGGTCCGCACAAAAACGAAACCTTAGTTCTCATTTTCTGAGCTTGGCGGATTTCTGCGCTCCAATGGACACATTCCACCGGAGACCCCTACATGAGCTACTACGAACACCTTCACGCACTCGAATCGCTCGAGGTGACCGTGTCCGAGCTCCTGATGGCGACCCCGGACATGAGCGATCCGCTGCTCGACCCCTCGGTCCATCAGGTGCTCAAGCTGCTGCGCGACCAGCACGCGATGGAGGCCGCATTCGCCTGCGAGTTCGTCGAAGGCCGCCAGGTCTCGCATCGCCGGGAGGACGCGCAGCGCGCCCAGTTCATCGACGAGCAGGCCGAGCCGCTCGAGCTGGCTTTCTGCAAGCAGGTGCTGCGCGCCCAGGTGCCCGCGGGCTGCTATCTGAGCGCACCGGTGGTGCTCGCCGACGGTGCGATCTACGGCACCTTCTATTCGTTCAGCTTCAATCCCGATCCGGCGCTGGAGGCGCGCGACCTCAAGAAGCTCGAGTTGGCCGCGCAGCTGGTGGCCCGTCTGATCGCCGAGCGACGCCAGGCGACGGCCATGCCGGCCCAGGCGATCGCGCCGCAAGGCCGCCCGTTGGCAGCGCAGTACGCCTGAAGTCAGCGCGCGAACACGCGGCGCTCGGGCAGGCGCCGGTTCGCGCTGCGCGCCATGTGCGCATCGATCCCCACCAGTTCGCCCGGCTGGGTCATGAGCCGAAGCGCATCGACCGGCGGCAAGGCCCGGCTGTAGAGAAAGCGCAGCTGGCAATCGCCGACCACGATCGCATCGCCGTTGACCAGGGTGTGCGACCTGACCTTCTCGTTGTTGACATAGGTGCCGTTGCGGCTGCCCATGTCGGTGAGCAGGAAATGCTCGCCGGTCCACTCGATCGCCGCGTGATGCCGGCTCACACGCTGGCTGTCGATGCAGACGCTGTTGCTGCCGGACCGCCCGATGGTGGTGATCGGACTTGCGATGTTGACCTGGCGCACGCTGCTGTTTCGAGCCAGGATGATCAGTCTTGCCATACCCCGTTCCTGTGGTTCATTGAACTGGGATCGAGCTTAGGACTTAAGTGCGCCTTCGAAAGAACGAAACAGAAGGCTTAATCCATTCCTGTTCGTTTTGGGGGCGTCAAGTTTTGGCATCCGGCCCGCGGCCCGCCGCATACAGCACGCCGCGCGGGGCCCGGCACAGCCCCCACAGCCGCAGCCCGGCCAGTTGGGCGACCTGCACGCCCATGGCCGTCGGCGCCGAGATGGTGGCGATCGCGGCAATGCCGAGGCGCGCGCACTTGCGGACCAGTTCGTGGCTGCCGCGGCTGGACAGGACGACGAAGCCGGGCTCGCTGAGCCGGCCGGCGCGCGCCAGCGTGCCGAGCAGCTTGTCGAGCGCATTGTGGCGGCCCACGTCTTCCAGCACGTCGGTCAACTCCCCGCCCAGCGTCGCCCAGCCGGCCGCGTGAAGCGCGCCCGCTTCGGCATTGAGCGTCTGGCGCGCCGGCAGCGCCGCGAAGGCGCGCAGCACCGTCGGCAGGTCGACCCGTTCGATCCAGGCGCGGCGCGCGACCGGGCTGCTTTGCAGGTCGAGGGCCGCGAAGCTCTCGACACCGCAGACGCCGCATCCGGTGCGCCCGGCCATGCTGCGCCGGCGACCCTTGAGCCGCTCGAAGCTGCGCGCCGAGATCTCGAGCTGCACCTCGATGCCGTCGATGCCCTCGGGCAGGCCGGCCTCGCGCGCGCCGATCCGCCGCTGCGCGATGCCGCGGCAGTCGCGCACGTGGTCGAGGATCCCTTCGCTGAGCGCGAAGCCGAGGGCGAAGGCCTCGAGGTCCTGCGGGGTGGCCATCATCACCGCATGCGAAATGCCGTTGAAGACCAGGGCCACCGGCAGCTCGGTCGCCAGCACGTCGCCGCGCGCCAGTCCCGCCGCCGGCGCACCGGCCTCGCCGAACACGCGCACGCTTCGGTGCGACAGCGGCGCCGGGGCCTCGACGTCGAACCCGACACCGGCGTCGACCAAGGCACTCGTCACAGCGGCCCCGCCGCGTGCGGCAGCAACACCACCGGGATCGACTTGGACGCCGGCGTGCCGGCATCGCGCGCCACCGATTCCAGCGGCACCAGCGGATTGGTCTCGGGGTAGTAGGCCGCGAGGTTGCCGCGCGGAATGTCGTAGGCCACCAGCTTGAAGCGGTCGGCCCGGCGTTCCTGGCCATCGTGCCAGACGGTGTGGATGTCGACCCAGTCGCCGTCCTGGAGGCCCAGCGCCCGGATGTCCTCGGCATGGATGAAGACCACGCGGCGCTGGCCGAAGACCCCTCGGTAGCGGTCGTCGTGGCCGTAGATGGTGGTGTTGTACTGGTCGTGCGAGCGGGTGCTCAGCAGCGTGAACACCACCGTGTCACCCCGCCGGGCGCGGGCCCGGTGCGAGGGCGTGTCCTGCGGCACCGCATGCGTGAAGAAGACGGCCTTGCCGGAAGGCGTGGCCCAGTCGCGCCGCGCCGCCGGATTGGGCAGGCGGAAGCCGCCCGGGACAGCGACCCGGCGGTTGAAATCCTTGAAGTCGTCGAACACCGCCTCGATCCGGTCGCGGATGCGCCCGTAGTCCTCGATCAGCGCCAGCCAGGGCGTGCGGCTGCGCGCCCCCAGCGTGGCGGCGGCCAGCCGCGCCACGATCGCCGGCTCGGACAGCAGGTGCTCCGAGGCCGGCGCGTTGATGCCCACCGACATGTGGACCATGCTCATCGAGTCTTCCACCGTCACCCCCTGCAGGCCGCCGGCCTGGCGGTCGACCTCGGTGCGGCCCAGGCAAGGCAGGATCAGCGCCTCGCGCCCGTGCACCACGTGGCTGCGATTGAGCTTGGTCGTGACGTGCACCGTGAGATCGCAGCGGCGCAGCGCCTTCCAGGTCTCGTGGGTGTCGGGCGTGGCGGCGGCGAAGTTGCCGCCGAGCGCGAAGAAGACCTTGCCGCGGCCATCGCGCATCGCGCGGATCGACTCCACCGTGTCCCAGCCGGGCTGGCGCGGCGGCTCGAAGCCGAATACATCGCGCAGCCGGTCCAGCAATTCGGCCGGCGGCTTTTCCCAGATGCCCATGGTGCGGTCGCCCTGGACATTGCTGTGGCCACGCACCGGGCAGGCGCCGGCGCCGGGCCGCCCGATGTTGCCGCGCAGCATCAGCAGGTTGACCAGCATCTGGACCGTGGCGACCGAATCGACGTGCTGCGTGATGCCCATGCCCCAGCAGACGATCGCCCGCTCGGCCTGGCGGTAAACCTCGGCGGCGGCCCGGATCTGCGCCTCGGACAGCCCCGACTCGCGCACCAGCAGCGCCCAGGACTCGGCCCGCAGGTCGGCTGCCAGGGCCTCGAAGCCGACCGAATGCTCGGCGATGAAGGCGTGGTCGAGCGTGGCCTGGCCGGCGTCCTCGCACTCGACCAGGTGCTTCATCATCCCCTTGACCAGCGCGAAATCGCCGCCGACGCGCAGCTGGAAGTAGTGGGTGCTGATCGGCGTCGAACCGAGCGTCGCCATCTCGAGCTTGTCCTGCGGGTCGGCGAAGCGCTCCAGGCCGCGCTCGCGCAGCGGATTGAAGCTCACGATCTTCGCGCCGCGCCGGTGCGCCGCGCGCAACTCGCCGAGCATCCGCGGATGGTTGGTGCCCGGGTTCTGGCCGAAGATGAAGATCGCGTCGGCGTGTTCGAAATCTTCCAGCGTGACCGTGCCCTTGCCGACGCCGATCTGCGGCCGCATGCCGCTGCCGCTGGGCTCGTGGCACATGTTGGAGCAGTCGGGAAAGTTGTTCGTGCCGTACTCGCGCACGAACAGCTGGTAGAGGAAGGCGGCCTCGTTGCTGGCCCGGCCCGAGGTATAGAAGATGGCCTGGTTCGGATCGGGCAGCGCCTGGAGATGGCGGGCGATCAGCGCAAAGGCGTCGTCCCAGCCGATCGGAACGTATTTGTCGCTGGCGGCGTCGTAGGCCATCGGATGCGTCAGGCGGCCCTGGTCCTCGAGCCAGAAATCGCTTTGCTCGGCCAACTGCCTGACGGTGTGCTGCGCGAACAGCTCGGGCCCGGCCCGCCGGGCGGTCGCCTCGGCCGCCACGGCCTTGGCACCGTTCTCGCAGAACTCGAAGGTCGAGGCATGGTTGCGGTCGGGCCAGGCGCAGCCGGGGCAGTCGAAGCCATCGGGCTGGTTGGCCGACAGCAGGGTCCTGGCCCCCTTCAGCGCGATGCTCTGCGCCCGCAGCGCCCGTGTCACGCTGCGCAGCGCACCCCAGCCGCCGGCCGGCCCCTGATAAAACTCGATCTTCTGTTCCTGCATGGCGGGCAGTGTTGGCGGACCCCGCCGCAGCGTCAAATTGAATCGGGACATGCCGCGATTCAAAATGGAAATGACGCGGTGTTCGCTCAGTGCGTCAGGCGGCCGCGCATCGCCGCCGGATGGCCCGCCAGTCCGAACGACTTGCCGGTGTCGACCAGGGTGTCGCCATCGACCCGCAGGATCGAGATGTCCTGGTCGATGAAGTTGCCGACATAGAGGTACTTGCCGTCGGCGCTGAACACCGCACCCTCGGGCAGCCCCCGCACCACCACTTCGTTGCCGCGCGTGACCTTCTTGCCGTCGATCCTGAGAGCCACCACCGACCCGTTGCGGTTGTAGAAGTAGGCGTTCTTGGCCGCGTTGCTGCCGCGCAGGATCAGCGCCACCGCCATCTTGCCGGTCGGGCTCACCACCAGGCCCTCGGGTCCGTCGCCGACCACCACCTTGTCGATGACGCGCGGCGGCACCGCCTCGAGGTCGATGACGCTGACCGTGTCGACCTGGCCGTCGGAGGCGCCGGCGTTGCCGTTGTCGGCCGTCAGGGCGAGCCTGCCGTCGGGCGTGACATCGACGTTGTAAGGCCAGAGGCCGACCGCGAGATCGACCTTGCCGTAGCTGACCTTCTCGCCGTCGACATCGAGCAGCGCGATCTTGTGGTTCGGAAACTTGGCCGCGAGCGCGCGCCGGCCGTCGGGCGTGAAGCGCACGTGCGACACCGATTCGCCCATCGCGACGGTGTCGATCAGGTTGACCTTCTGGCCGGCGATGCGCAGCACGCTGACCGAGTTGTCGGCTCGGTTGGCGACCAGCGCCAGGGTGCCGGCGCGGTTGATCGTGAGCCCCGAGGGCTGCTTGCCGACGACGATCGTATCGATCAGCTTCGGCGGCGAGGCGGCCAGGTCGATCACGAACAGGCGGTTGTCGGGCACCTGCTTGCGCACCCCGTTCTCCTCGACCACGAGGAGCGAATTGGCGACCAGCGCGAGCCGCTCGTCGGCTGTGATCGCCAGGTTGGTGGGCGGGCCCGCGATCGTGTTGTCGAGCGCCAGGGTTCCGACCGATCGCGGTGCCAGCGGATCGGTGCCGATGTCGATCAGCTGCACGCTGTCGCGGCCCTGCGGCGCGAGCTGCACCACGCCGGCATCGTTCCAGGACTGCTTCTCGTCGTTGGCGACCAGCATCAGCTGGCGCTGCGAGGGCGCGGCGGCGGTGCCGGCGCAGCCCGACAGGGCGATCGCGAGGGCGGCGGACATGAAGAGAAAAGAGAGGTGGGTTCGCACGGGGTTGTCTCCACGGGGTGGTTCGTCGGCAGCTCGGGCAAGGCGCTTCATCAGGCTTGCCCCGAGCCGCGGCTTCCTCCTCCAGGCTCGCTCCCCTGGGCGGCAATGTAGGCCCCGGCGGGCCGCGCGTACAGTGCCCTTTGGGCCATGAGGCGCTGCACCAAGGGGCAGTCGAGCCGCCCGGCCGGCCTCAGCCCCTGGCCTTGGTCCGCCCGCTGAAGCGCGATTCGAGGAAGTCGAGCAAGGCCCGCAGCGCTGCGCTGTTGTGGCGCCGCTGCAGGTAGGCGGCCGACAGCCACATGTCGCTGCGCACGTAGTCCTGCAGCACCGGCACCAGCTCGCCATGGTCGATGTGCGGCTGCACCAGCATCTCCGGCATGTAGATCACCCCAAAGCCCTGCATCGCGACCTGGATCAGGGGCGCCGCCTCGGTCGCATCCATGCGGCTCTTCATCGCCACGTCGAAGGGCTTGCCGTCGACTTCGAAGCGCCACTCGGGGTGGGCGCCCAACCGGCTCTGGGTCAAGGCATCGTGGCCCGCCAGTTCCCGCGGGTGCGTGGGCTTGCCGTGCTTGCGCCAGTAGAGCGGCGAGGCGCACACCACCAGGGCGCGCCGCGCCAGCTTGCGCACGATCAGGTTCTCGTCCTCGATCGGGCCGAAGTGCAGCGCCAGGTCGATGCCCTCCTCCGCCATGTCGGGGGCCCGGTTCAGGAGCTGCAGGCTGATGCTGACGTCGGGATAGTGGCCCATGAACTCGCCGATCATCTTCGGCAGGTCGCCCTGGCCCGCCCCCAGCGGCGCCGAGATGCGCAGCCGCCCGGTGGGATGGTTGGCGTGCTCCTGGACCTCGGCCTGGGTCAGCTCGAACATCTCCATCATCGGCTTGCTGCGCTCCAGCAGCAGCGACCCGGCGTCGGTCAGGCTGACGGCACGGGTGGAGCGGTTGAGCAGCCGCACGCCCAGGCGCGTCTCGAGTTCGGCGATGTACTTGCTCACCGTGGCCTTCGAAACGTCGAGCTTGGTCGCGGCCCGGGAAAAGCTGCCGTGCGAAGCGACCTCGCGAAAGGTCCTGATCAGGTCGAGGCTGTCCATGGGTGGGGTGGATTGTCCCCCGTCGCGCCGGTTCCGTAACCTGCGGCCGCCATGGGCTGGCCGCCGCGCTCGATCCGCACCGCGCAATACTTGAACTCCGGGATCTTGCCGAAGGGGTCGAGTGCGGCGTTGGTCATCAGGTTGGCCGCCGCCTCGTAGTAGGCGAAGGGCACGAACACCGCCCCGTACGGCGTGCCGTCGTCGCGCCGCACGTGGATCGCCACCTCGCCGCGGCGCGACCGGATGGTGATCACGTCGCCCGGCTCCAGCCCCATCGCGTCGAGATCGGCCTGGTGCATCGAGGCGGTCGCCATCGGCTCCAGCGCGTCGAGCACGCTCGCACGGCGCGTCATGCTGCCGGTGTGCCAGTGCTCGAGCTGGCGGCCGGTGATGAGCACGAAGGGGTAGTCGGCGTCGGGCCGCTCGTCGGCCGGGATGATGTCGGCCGGCACCAGCTTCACGCGGCCGTCGGCGGTCGGGAAGCTGTCGATGAACACGGTCGGCTGGCCGGGATCGTCCGCACTCAGGCACGGGTAGGTCACGCTCGACTCGCGCTGCAGGCGCTCCCAGGTGATGCCGCTGATGGCGGCATGCATGGCCTGGCGCATTTCGTCGTAGACCGCGGCCACGCCGCTTTCGTCGCCCTCGTAGTTCCAGGCCAGTCCCATGCGTCGGGCGATCTGCTGGATGATCCAGAGATCGGGCCTGGCATCGCCCGGTGGATCGAGCGCCCGCTTGCCGAGCTGCACCATGCGGTCGGTGTTGCTCACCGTGCCGGTCTTCTCGGGCCAGGCGCTGGCCGGCAGCACCACGTCGGCCAGCCAGGCGGTCTCGGTCATGAAGATGTCCTGCACCACAAGGTGCTCCAGGCTGGCGAGCGCATGGCGCGCATGGTTCAGGTCGGGGTCGCTCATGGCCGGGTTCTCGCCCATGATGTACATGCCGCGCACCTTGTGCGGATCGTCGTCGGGCGCCAGCGCCTTGTGCATGATCTCGACCACCGTGTAGCCGGGCTTCTCGTCGAGCGGCATGCCCCAGAATTTCTCGAACCACGCATGGGCCGCAGCGTTGTCGACCCGCTGGTAGTTGGGGAACATCATCGGGATCAGCCCCGCATCGCTCGCGCCCTGCACGTTGTTCTGGCCGCGCAGCGGGTGCAGGCCGGAGCCGGGCTTGCCGATCTGGCCGGTGACCGTGACCAGCGCGATCAGGCAGCGCGCGTTGTCCGTGCCATGCACGTGCTGGCTGATGCCCATGCCCCACAGCACCATCGCGCCCTTCGCGGTGGCGAAGGCGCGGGCGACTTCGCGCAGCGTCTCGGCCGGCACGCCGCAGATCGGCGCCATCGCCTCGGGGCTGTAGCCCTTCACGTTGTCGCGCAGCGCCTCGAAGTTGCTGGCGCGGTCGCGGACGAAGGCCTCGTCGACCAGGCCCTCGTCGATCACCGCGTGGATCAGCGCGTTGAGCATCGCGACATCGGTGTCGGCCTTGAACTGCAGGGTGCGCCAGGCATGCTTGCTGATGTCGGTGCGGCGCGGGTCCGCCAGCACGATCTTCGCCCCGCGCCTCGCCGCGTTCTTCATCCAGGTGGCGGCCACCGGATGGTTGGCGGTCGGGTTGGAGCCGATGATGAAGATCAGCTCGGCGTGATCGACGTCGTTGACCTGGTTGCTCACCGCGCCCGAGCCCACACCTTCGAGCAGCGCCGCGACGCTGGACGCATGGCACAGCCGGGTGCAGTGGTCGACGTTGTTGCTGCCGAAGCCGGTGCGAACCAGCTTCTGGAACAGGTAGGCCTCCTCGTTGCTGCCCTTGGCGGAGCCGAACCCGGCCAGCGCCTTCGGGCCGTGCGTGTCGCGCAGGCCCTTGAGCTGGCCGGCGGTGAACGCCAGCGCTTCTTCCCAGCTTGCTTCGCGGAAGGCTTCGCTCCAGTCGCCGGGACGCGGCGCATCGTCGAAGCCCTTGGGAACGCCGGGCTTGCGGATCAGCGGCTTGGTGAGACGCTGCGGATGGTGCGCGTAGTCGAAGCCGAAGCGGCCCTTGACGCACAGCCGGCTGTGGTTGGCCGGGCCGTCGCGGCCGTCGACGCTGACGATCTTCTCGTCCTTGACGTTGTAGGTGATGAGGCAGCCCACGCCGCAGAACGGGCACACCGAATCGACCTTGCGATCGACTGCCTGCGAACCGATGAAGCTCTTGGGCATGAGCGCACCGGTCGGGCAGGCCTGCACGCACTCGCCGCAGGCCACGCAGGTGCTGTCGCCCATCGGGTCGTCGAGGTCGAAGACGATCTTCGAATGCTCGCCGCGCAGGGCGTAGCCGATGACGTCGTTGACCTGCTCTTCGCGGCAGGCGCGCACGCAGCGGTTGCACTGGATGCAGGCATCGAGGTTCACCGCCATCGCCGGGTGCGACACGTCGGCCGCAGGCTGCTCGCGGCGCAGCGCCTTCAGTTCGGGCCGCACTGCGACATCGAGCCGCGCCGCCCAGTCGCTGAGCTCGCCGTGCTGGCGCGTCGCGTCGTCGCCGATCCACTTGTAGCCTGCGTCCGGCATGTCCGACAGCAGCATCTCGACCACCATCATCTGGCTCTTCAGGGCCCGTTCGCTGGTCGCCTGTACTTCCATGCCGGCGGCGACGGTGCGGCAGCAGCTCGGCGCCAGGGTGCGCTCGCCCTTCAGCTCGACCACGCAGGCGCGGCAATTGCCGTCGGGGCGCAGGCCGTCCTTGTAGCAAAGGTGCGGAATGTCGACCCCGTGGCGTTGCGCCGCCTTCAGGATGGTCTCGCCCTCGAAGGCTTCCACGGTCTTGCCGTCGAGCTGGAACTCGACCGTCTGCGGCAGCAGTTCGGCCAGCTTGGCGGGCGCGTTCATTCGGCAATCTCCTGCGGAAAATATTTCTGGATGCAGCGTATCGGGTTGGGTGCAGCCTGCCCCAATCCGCAGATGGATGCATCGCCCATGACCTGCGCGAGGTCTTCGAGCGTGGCGTTGTCCCACACCGGCGCTTCCATCAGCGCCGCCGCCTTCGCGGTGCCGACCCGGCACGGCGTGCACTGGCCGCAGCTCTCGTGCTCGAAGAAGCGCATCACGTTGAGCGCGGCATCGCGGGCGCGGTCATGCTGGCTCAGCACCATCACCGCCGCCGAGCCGATGAAGCAGCCGTGCGGCTGCAGCGTGTCGAAGTCCAGCGGGATGTCGTTCATGCGCGCCGGCAGGATGCCGCCCGATGCGCCGCCCGGCAGGTAGGCATACAGCGCGTGGCCGTCCTGCATGCCGCCGCAGTATTCGTCGATCAGTTCCTGCACCGTGATGCCGGCCGGCGCCAGCTTGACGCCCGGCGACTTCACGCGCCCGCTCACGCTGAAGCTGCGCAGCCCCTTGCGGCCGTGGCGGCCGAAGCCGCCGAACCATTGGGGCCCCTTCTGCACGATGTCGCGCACCCAGTAGAGCGTCTCGAAGTTGTGCTCCAGCGTCGGCCGACCGAAGAGGCCTACCTCGGCGATGTAGGGCGGCCGCATGCGCGGCTCGCCGCGCTTGCCTTCGATGCTTTCGATCATCGCGGACTCTTCGCCGCAGATGTACGCACCCGCGCCGCGACGCAGTTCGATGTGCGGCAGCGGACATGGCGGGTCGGCCTGCAGCTTGGCCAACTCGGCGGCGAGCAGTTCGCGGCAGTCGTGGTATTCGTCGCGCAGGTACAGGTAGCAGGCATCGATGCCAACGATGCGCGCGGCGATCAGCACCCCTTCGAGAAAGCGATGCGGATCGCGTTCGAGGTAGACGCGGTCCTTGAAGGTGCCGGGCTCGCCCTCGTCGATGTTGACCGCCATCAGCTTGGGCGCCGGCTGGTCGCGCACGATGCGCCACTTGCGTCCGGTCGGGAATCCCGCGCCGCCCAGGCCGCGCAGGCCCGAGTTCTCCATGGCGCGGATCACCGTCTCGGCCTGCTTGTCGTTGTCGACCAGAGCGGCGACCAGCTGGTAGCCGCCGTGCGCGCGGTAGGTCGCGTAGTCGGTGTAGGCCGGATGGACCTCGATCGCGCCGAGCCCCGGCGACACGCTGCGCTCGGCCAACGCCGAGGGCTCGAAGCGTGCCACCGGCTGCGCAGGCCCGGGCGGCTGCGCCCGCAGCGTGTCGCCGGAGCGCAGCGCGGCGAGCACCTTGTCGGCCGTCGCCTGCGGCACCGCGCGCTGGTGCACGGCCGCGGCGGGCGCCTGCTCGCAGCGGCCCAGGCATGGCGCCGCGACCACCCGCACGTCGTTGCGCCCGGCCTGCCCGAGCAGCGCGGGCAGCCGTGCGATCAGGTCCTTGGCGCCCGCCATCTCGCACGACAGGCTGTCGCACACGCGCACCGTGAGGCCAGGCGCCGCGTCGCCGCCGCGAACGACTTCGAAGTGGTGATAGAAGGTCGCGACCTCGAACACCTCGGCCATCGGGATGTTCATGAGCTTCGCGAGGGCGACCAGGTGGTGGTCGCGCAGGCAACCGTGCGTGTCGTTGACCTTGTGCAGGTATTCGATCAGCAGGTCACGCGGGTAGCCGTCGCCGGGCCGCGGGCCCAGCAGTTCGCCGACCTGCCGCAGCGAATCTTCTTCGGGTTGCCGCCCCTTCAGCCGGCTCTTCTTGCGAATGCGCTCGCGCAACTGGTCGGGGGTTGCGACGACGACTTCCCTGATTGTCTCTTCGGTGCCTGGGTATTGCATTTGCCTCGGCCTTGGGCGCCCGCCGCTGGGACGGGCGCCCGTGTCTCACGGTCAGTTGAAAAATTTCGCGGCGGCCACCAGTGTGCGGTAGACGCCCCAGGCCAGCGGAATGCCGACCGCCAGCCAGGCCAGTGCGACCACGAGCGGGCTGACTGCATCATTGTTGCGCGCCGAGACTGAACCCATCTCGGCGGCAATGGCCTTTTCGTGCGCGAGCTTCTTCTCATGCGCGAGTTCTTCGTCGCTCATGAAGTGCTTGTCCGCCACGGGCCGCACCAGCAGGTTGCAGACCAGCCCGATCACGAGCATGCCGACCAGGATGTACATGGTCTGGTTGTAGACCTGCTCGCGCGGAATGCCAAGCCCGAGCTGGTATTCGCGCATGTAGTTCACCACCACCGGCCCGAGGATGCCGGCCGTCGCCCAGGCGGTCAGCAGGCGGCCATGGATGGCGCCCACCATCTGCGTGCCGAACAGGTCGGCGAGGTAGGCCGGCACGGTGGCGAAGCCGCCGCCGTACATCGACAGGATGATGCAGAAGGCACCGACGAACAGCAGCTTGCTGCCGGCACCCGCCGACGACGGAATGCTCCAGTACAGCAGGCCGCCGAGCACGAAGAAGACGGTGTAGGTCAACTTCCGGCCCAGCTTGTCCGACAGGCTGGCCCAGAAGAAGCGCCCGCCGATGTTGAACAGCGACAGCAGCGCCGCGAAGCCGCCCGCCACCGTGGCGATGGCCGCGAGCTGGGTCTTGTCGAGTTCGCCGAACTTCTTGGCGACACCGATCAGGTTGCCGCCGAACACTTCCTGCAGCATCGGGCTGGCCATGCCGATCACGCCGATGCCCGCGCTCACGTTCATCGTCAGCACCATCCACACCAGCCAGAACTGCGGAATGCCCCAGACCTTCTTCACGTGCACGTGGCGCTGCGTGATCATGGTGTTGCCGGCCTGCGCGGGCGGCGGTGTCCAGCCCTTGGGCTTCCAGCCGGTGGCGGGCACCCGGTAGCCGAGGGCACCGCCCATCATGAAGAGGAAATAGACCATCGCCATCACGACGAAGGTCTGCATCACCCCGACGTCGGTCGGGGTCGCGAAGCTCTTCATGAGGTCGACGGCGAGCGGCGAGCCGATCATCGCGCCGCCGCCGAAGCCCATGATGGCCATCCCGGTCGCCATGCCGCGGCGGTCGGGGAACCACTTGATGAGGGTGCTCACCGGCGAGATGTAGCCCAGGCCCAGCCCGATGCCGCCGATCACGCCCGAGCCGATGATCATCAGCCAGAACTGATGCAGATGGATGCCGACTGCCGACAGCATCATGCCGCCGCACCAGCACACGGCCGACACGACGCCGGCCTTGCGCGGGCCGGCGCGTTCGAGCCAGCCGCCCCACAGCGCCGCCGAGCAGCCGAGGAAGACGAAGAACAGCGTGTACATCCAGCCCAGCGTCGCGATGCGCCAGTCGCAGCCGCTGGCGAACAGTTCGGCGAAGAAGCTCATGTCCTTGGCGCAGGCCTGGGCGCCGGTGCCGGCGGTGGCCAGCGCCTTCGACAGCGGCAGCCAGAACACCGAGAAGCCATAGGCCATGCCGATGCAGAGGTGGATGGCCAGGGCGGCCGGCGGCACCAGCCAGCGGTTGAAGCCCGGCCCGGCGATGATCCGTTCCTTGTCGAGAAAGCCGGGCTGCGGCCCGGTTGCGCCGATGCCGTCCCCGTCGAGGACGCCTGCGGATGAAGCTGCCATCTGTTTTTCTCCAGTTGTGGTGTGAACCCGAACGGCCCTCTCTGGGGCCCGTGGAGTGTCGGTGCGCTTGTTACAAAACGTCAAGTAGGTATGACGCTTGTATCCAGCTCAGGCGGCCAGGGCACCGCTGTGCATCTCGACCTGGGCCTGCCATTGCGGCGTGCGCAGCAGCGCCAGCGCCGCCTCGAGGGCGCGCGAAGGCCGCACGCCCTGCTGGGTCATGAAGCCGATCGGCGTCGTCACCTCCGGGGCCACGAGCGGCAGCGCCTCGAGCTCGCGCTGGCTGCGCACGGCGGCGACCATGGCGCCCGGCAGCACGCTGCAGACCTCGCCGGCGACGACGCCGAGCACCAGCGTGAGCACCGAGTTGGTCTCGATCGCCGGGGTCACGGTCGCGCCCGCGCTCCGGAAGGCCTGGTCGACGATGGAGCGGTTGTGCATGTCCGGCGTCAGCAGGCACAGCGGCTGCAACGCCGCTTCGGCCCAGCCGATCGGCTGGCCGATCCGCAGCGTATCGGCCGCCGGGCGCGCGGCGCGCCGCAACAGGAAGTAGTGCTCGATGCTTTGCGGCCAGGCCTCCAGCTTGACGTCGCGCAGGTGCATCCGCTCGATGTAGCCCAGCGCCAGGTCAAGCGACAGGGTCTCGAGGCCGGTCTCGAGCTCCTGGGAGCTCATCGTCAGCACCGCCGGCACGATGCCGGGGTGGCGCTGCTGCAGCAGCGCCGCGAAGCGCGAGAGCATCGGAATGGCGGTGGGGACGGCGGCCATGCGCAGATGGCCGCAGGGCCTGCCCTCCTCGCTGCGCAGCGCCTGCTGCAGCACTTCGCTTTCGCGCAGCATGCGCTGGGCGGTCGCGAGAACGAGTTCGCCTTCGTGCGTCAGGCCGGCGTAAGTGCGCCCGCGGCGCGCGATGACCACGCCGTACTCGGCCTCCAGCGCCCGCAGGGCATTCGACAACGCCGGCTGCGTGATGTGGCAGGCCTGCGCCGCACGGCCGAAATGACGATGCTCGTCGAGCGCGACGAGATAGCGCATCGAGGCGAGCAGGTTCATGGAGCCCCCACGCTCGGCACTGCGTGTCCTCGCTGCCCCCCGAGGGGGAGACAGCAGGCCGCCCGTCTGCGCGAAGCGCGGACTTCGCCGCGCTGGCGGCCCGGCGCCGGCCTGACTACCGCCGGCATTCTCAAGTGTTCTTGCTGACGGTGATGGTCGGGAACTTGGCCGAGAAATCCTTGGCCTTTTCGGCGATGCCCACGGCCACCCGCCGGGCGATCGCCTTGTAGATGCCGGCCACCGCGCCGTCGGGGTCGGCCACCACCGTCGGCTTGCCGCTGTCGGCCTGCAGGCGGATGTCGATGTCGAGCGGCAGCGCGCCGAGGTAGTCCATCTGGTACTGCTCGGCCATCTTCCGGCCGCCGTCGGCACCGAAGATGTGCTCGACATGGCCGCAGTTCGAGCAGACGTGCACCGCCATGTTCTCGACGATGCCGAGGATCGGCACGCCGACCTTCTCGAACATCTTGATCCCCTTGCGGGCATCCAGCAGCGCGATGTCCTGCGGCGTGGTGACGATCACCGCGCCGGTCATCGGCACCCGCTGCGACAGGGTGAGCTGGATGTCGCCGGTGCCGGGCGGCATGTCGACGATCAGGTAGTCGAGGTCTTTCCAGTTGGTCTGGCGCAGCAGCTGCTCGAGCGCCTGCGTGGCCATCGGGCCGCGCCAGATCATGGCTTCGTCGGAGTCGACCAGGAAGCCGATCGACATGACCTGCACGCCGTGGTTGGACATCGGCTCCATGGTCTTGCCGTCCTCGCTCTCGGGACGGCCCTGGATACCGAGCATCATGGGCTGGCTGGGGCCGTAGATGTCGGCATCGAGCAGGCCGACGCTGGCGCCTTCGGCGGCCAGCGCCAGCGCCAGGTTGGCGGCCGTGGTGCTCTTGCCGACGCCGCCCTTGCCCGAAGCCACGGCAATGATGTTCTTGACGTTCGGCATCAGCTGGACGCCGCGCTGCACCGCGTGGCTGGTGACCTTGGTCACGATGTTCACCGAGACGTTGTCCACCCCCGGCACCGTCCTGGCGGCCGCCACCAGCGCCTTGCGCAGCGCCGGCGCCTGGCTCTTGGCCGGATAGCCCAGCTCGATGTCGAACGAGACCTCGCCCTCGTGGATCTGCAGGTTCTTCAGCGCCTTGGTGCCGATGAAATCCTTGCCTGTGTTGGGGTCGAGGACGGCCTTGAGGGCCTCCGCGAGCGCCTCTTGCGTAACTGCCATTGATCACTCCTGAATGGCGGGTAGTCTAGGGCAGGTACGCTCGGGCCATGCTGCCTGCCCCGGATGCCCCTCCCGCCGCCACCGGCCTGGTCCTGACCGGCGGCGGCGCCCGCGCCGCCTACCAGGTGGGCGTGCTGCAGGCATTGGCCAAGCTGCGGCGCGGGGCCGGCGCGGCCTCCCGGGGCCCGCTCTTCCCGATCATCACCGGCACCTCGGCGGGCGCGATCAATGCGGCCGCGCTGGCGTGCGGCGCCGACGATTTCGAGGCCACGGTGCGCCGGATCGGCCAGGTCTGGGCCGGGCTCGGGCCCGACCAGATCTACAGTGTCGACGCCTTGCGCGTGCTCAGCAGCGATGCACCCTGGGCGCGCCTGCTCTCGGCCGGCTGGCTGATCGCGCGCTGGCGGCGCAGCGGCTCGCGCTCGCTGCTCGACAACAGTCCCCTGCGCCGGCTGCTGGAAGAACTGGTGCCGCTCGGCCGGCTCGACGAACTGATGGCCCAGGGCCACCTCGACGCCCTGGCCGTCACCGCGTCCAGCTATGGCTCGGGTGAGCACGTGACCTTCTACCAGGCCAGCGACACGCAGCAGCCCTGGGTCCGCTCCAGGCGACTGGCGGCGCCGGTGCGCATCGCGCACGAGCATCTGCTGGCCTCGTCGGCGATCCCGTTCGTCTTCCCGGCGACCGCGCTGGACATCGGCGGCCATGCCGAATACTTCGGCGACGGATCGATGCGCCAGTCGGCACCCCTGGCCGCCGCCATCCACCTGGGCGCGCGCCGCATCCTGGCGGTCGGGGCCGGCCGCATGCAGGAGCCGGCCGAAGCGCTGGCGCCCAATGCCCTGAGCGGCTACCCGTCGCTGGCGCAGATCGCCGGCCATGCGCTGTCGAGCATCTTCCTCGACGCGCTGACCGCCGACGTGGAGCGCCTGCGCCGCATCAACTCGACCTTGGCCCTGATCCCGGCCGAGGCACGCGCCGCCACCACGCTGGAGCCGGTCGAGCTGCTGCTGATCGCACCGTCGCAGCGCATCGACGCGATCGCCGCGCGCCACGTCCATGCCCTGCCGCCCGCGGTGCGCAGCCTGCTGGGCGAACCGGCGGTGTCCGCGGCGACAGCCGAGCTCAAGGGTTCGGCGCTCGCGAGCTACCTGCTGTTCGATGCGGGCTTCACGCGGGAATTGATGGCGCTGGGCCGGGCCGATACGCTGAACCAGCGCGACGCGGTGTGCGAATTCTTCGGCTGGGGCGGCCTCAGACGGCCGGGCCCAGTCGCTTGACCATCCGGACCGCATCCTCCACGTCTTCGTAGTAGCCCGGGCTCGATCCGCACTCGGTGAAGCCGTGCCTGCCGTAGAACGACTTGGCCGCCGCGTTGCCGGCCCTCGCCTCGAGCCGGATCGCGCGGATGCCGGCGACGCCGGCGGTCGTTTCGAGCCAGGCCAGCAGGGCGCTGCCCAGCCCCGAGCGGCGCTGCGACGCCCGCACCGCGAGCAGCGAGATGTGGGCCTCGTCGTCTCCGTACTGCATGATGGCGAAGCCGAGCAGCACGCCGTCGCGCCGCGCCACCACCACGTTGGTCGCCTCGTCGCGGCTGGCGCGCAGCACCCGCCGCTCGGTCCAGCGCCACGACAGGCCCTGCTCGATCGTGTCCCGGGAAAGCTCCGCGATCTCCCGGGCATCGGCCGCCTGGGCAAGGGTGATTTCGTAGGCGGTGATCACGGCTTCCTCCGGTTGCGGCAACGACTATAGCCCCGCGACCTAAAATGCACCCCCTATGTCCCAGCGCAAACTTTTCGTCACCACCGCCCTGCCCTACGCCAACGGCAAGTTCCATGTCGGCCACATCATGGAATACATCCAGGCCGACATCTGGGTTCGCTTCCAGCGCATGCAGGGCCATATGGTGCATTTCGTGGGGGCCGACGACGCGCACGGCGCGCCGATCATGATCGCGGCCGAGAAGGCCGGCAAGACGCCGCAGGCCTTCGTCGGCGAGATCGCCGCGGGCCGCAAGGAATACCTCGACGGCTTCCACATCCGCTTCGACAACTGGCACTCGACCGACAGCGCCGAGAACACCGAGCTCGCGCAAGGCATCTACAAGAAGCTCCGCGACAGCGGGATGATCGCCACCCGCACCATCGAGCAGTTCTACGACCCGGTCAAGGGCATGTTCCTGCCCGACCGCTACATCAAGGGCGAATGCCCGGTGTGCCACGCCAAGGACCAGTACGGCGACGCCTGCGAGGTCTGCAGCAGCGTCTATTCGCCAACCGAGCTGATCAGCCCCTATTCGACCCTGACCGGCGCGACGCCCGAGCTGCGCAGTTCCGAGCACTTCTTCTTCAAGCTGTCCGACCCGAAGGTGGTCGACTTCCTGAAGACCTGGACCCAGGACGGCAAGCTGCAGCCCGAGATGGCGCGCAAGGCCAGCGAGTGGTTCGAGGCCGGCATGGCCGACTGGGACATCTCGCGCGAGGCGCCCTACTTCGGCATCGAGATCCCCGATGCCCCCGGCAAATACTTCTACGTCTGGCTCGATGCGCCGGTCGGCTACCTCGCGAGCCTGAAGAACCACTTCGACAAGGGGCAGGCGGCCAGCCACTGGCACGAGCCCTCGCGCACCGCGCAGAGCTTCGACGACTTCGTCGCCGATCCGGCGGTGGAGCAGGTGCACTTCATCGGCAAGGACATCGTCTACTTCCACACCCTGTTCTGGCCTGCGATGCTGCAGTTCAGCGGCCGCAAGACGCCGAGCCAGGTCAACGTGCACGGCTTCATCACGGTCTCGGGCGAGAAGATGAGCAAGAGCCGCGGCACCGGCATCGACCCGCTCAAGTACCTGTCCATCGGCATGAACCCCGAATGGATGCGCTACTACATCGCGGCCAAGCTCAATGCCAAGGTGGAAGACGTCGACTTCAACCCCGACGACTTCATCGCCCGCGTCAACGCCGACCTGATCGGCAAGTACATCAACATCGCGAGCCGCGCCGCGGGCTTCATCGCCAAGCGCTTCGGCGGCAAGCTCGGCACGCCGTCGGCCGACGGCGCGGCGCTGCTGGCTACCTTGCAGGCCGCCGCGGCGCCGATGCAGGCGCTCTACGACAGCCGCGACTTCGCCCGTGCACTGCGCGAGATCATGTTGCTGGCAGACAAGGTGAACGAGTACGTCGACCAGAACAAGCCCTGGGAACTCGCCAAGAAAGAAGGCATGGAGGCCCGCCTGCAGGACGTCTGCACGACCTGCATCGAGGCCTTCCGCCTGTTGACGATCTACCTCAAGCCGGTGCTGCCCGCGCTGGCCGCGCAGGTCGAGGCCTTCCTGGGCTGCGCCCCACTGCTGTCGGCCGACGCCGGCCGGCTGCTGGGCGCCGGCCATGCGATCAACGACTACAAACACCTGATGCAGCGAGTCGACGCGAAGCAGCTCGACCAGCTGTTCGAACCACCGGCCGGCGAGGCGCCCGCGCCCGCCGAGAAGGCCGTCGTACTGCCCGGCGGCGAGGGCATCGCGCCGACCATCACCATCGACGAGTTCGCCAAGATCGACCTGCGCATCGCGAAGATCGTCGCCTGCCAGAAGGTCGAGGGCTCGACCAAGCTGCTGCACCTGACGCTGGACGCCGGCGAGGGCCGGACGCGCAACGTGTTCTCGGGCATCGCCTCGGTCTACCAGCCCGAGCAGCTGGTCGGCAAGCTCACGGTGCTGGTCGCCAACCTGGCGCCGCGCAAGATGAAGTTCGGCATCTCCGAAGGCATGGTGCTGGCCGCCAGCCATGCCGACGAGAAGTGCAATCCGGGCATCCACGTGCTGGAGCCGTGGCCGGGCGCGACGCCGGGCATGCGGGTGCGCTGAGCCCCAAGCCATGAAGCATCGCCTCGTCCTGATCCTGGTCCTGGCCGCCTGCGCGTCACTCGCGGGCTGCGCGGTGGTCAGCGTCGCCAGCACCGCCGTCAGCGTCGGTGCCGGCGCCGTGGGCCTGGCGGCCGATGCCGCCATCGGCACCGTGCGCATCACGGGCAAGGCGGTCGGCGCCGCCGCCGATGCGGTGCTGCCCGGCAGCTCCGACTGAGACATCCGCCCGGCGTCCACAATGGCGCCATGACCTCGCCCCTGAAGCTCGCCGCCTTCCGCCCTCGACTGATCGACGCGCTGGCGGGCTACGACAGGGGCCGCTTCCTGAAAGACGTCGGTGCCGGCGCCACCGTCGGCATCGTCGCGCTGCCATTGGCGATGGCCTTCGCGATCGCGTCCGGCCTGAAGCCCGAGGCCGGCATCTGGACCGCGATCATCGCCGGCTTCCTGATCGCCTCGCTCGGTGGCTCGGCGGTGCAGATCGGCGGCCCGGCGGGCGCCTTCATCGTGATCGTCTACGGCATCGTCGAGCGCTACGGCGTGGCCAACCTGCTGATCGCAACGGTCTGCGCCGGCCTGCTGCTGTTCCTGCTGGGGCTGTTCCGGCTCGGCACGCTGGTGCGCTACGTGCCGGTGTCGATCGTGGTCGGCTTCACCAACGGCATCGCGGCGCTGATCCTGATCTCGCAGATCAAGGACTGGCTCGGTTTGTCGATAGAGAAGATGCCGGCCGACATGTTCTCGCAGCTGCACACGCTGGCGACCCACCTCCACACCTTCAACCCCTCCGCGTTCGGGCTCGGGCTGGCCTGCCTGGCCGGCCTGTTCGCATGGCCGCACCTGCTGCGCGAGAAGACCCGCGTCGGCGAGACGGTGCGCATCGTGCTCGGCCGCTTCGCCAACACCGGCGCGGCGCAGGCCGGCTCCCGCGTGCCGGGCCCGATCGTGGCGCTGGTGACCCTGACGCTGGTGTCCTGGGGGTTCAACCTGCATGTCGAGACCATCGGCACCCGCTTCGGCGGCATCCCCCAGGGCCTGCCGGCCTTCGCGCTGCCCGACTTCTCCTGGGAGACGGTCAAGCAGCTGGTCACGCCGACCCTCACCATCGCGGCACTGGGCGCCATCGAATCGCTGCTCTGCGCGCGCGTCGCCGACCAGGTCAGCGGCCTGCCGCGGCACGACCCCAACCAGGAGCTGATGGCGCAGGGGATCGCCAACGCGGTCGCGCCGTTCTTCGGCGGCATGCCGGCCACGGGCACCATCGCGCGCACCGTGACCAACGTGCGCGCCGGCGCCACTTCGCCGATCGCGGGCATCGTGCATGCGATCACCTTGATGGTGGTGGTGCTGGTCGCGGCGCCGCTCGCGCAGCATGTGCCGCTCGCGGTGCTGGCCGGCATCCTCGTCTCCGTGGGCTGGAACATGGGCGAATGGCGCGAGTTCGCACCGTCCATGCTGCGGCGCTTCAGCCGCCACTACCGGCTGCTGATGCTGGGCACCTTCTTCCTCACCGTGGTGTTCGATCTCACGGTGGCGGTGCAGGCGGGGATCGTGCTGGCCTGCGCGCTGTTCGTGCGGCGCATGAGCACCTTGTTCAGCGTCGAACTGGTTTCGCTGGAACCGCCGGTGCTGACCTACCGGCTCTACGGGGCGCTGTTCTTCGGCGCTGCCGCCAGGCTCGACCCGATGGTGGCGGCGGTCGAGCGTGCGCCGCGCGGCATGACCGTGGTGCTCGACGCCATGCAGCTGATCCTGATCGACGCCACCGGCCTGGACGCCTTGCGCCAGTTGCACAAGGCGGTGCGCGAGCGCGGCGGCGTGCTGCGGGTGGAATCGCTGCACGGGCAGCCGAGCGAGGCGTTCGAGCGCTCAGGGTTCGCGGCAGAGCTGGCGGCCGCGGCACCCGAATGAGCGATCAGGGCGCCTCGGTGCTGCGGTCCGGCGAAGAGCCGGCGCTCGTCACGCGCTGGTCGTCATCGAGCGTCGCGGTGAACACCATCGGCGAGTTCGGCGGCTGCATCCAGCGCCACTCCCACGCGGTCTCCTTTTTCAGCGGGTAGGGGATGCGCTGCGCCGGCTTGCCCAGCAGCCGGCGCAGATCCTCCATCGCCATCCCCGGCTTCACCCGGGCGAAATTCTCCGGAGTGAGCACCTGGCGCAAGGCCTTCATGCGGCCATCGGGCCCGATGGTGATCATGTAGTTCTTCTGGCCCTGCGGCTGGCGGTTGTATTCGAAGACGCGCCCCGCAGGCGTGTCCCAGACGTTCTCGGGCTCGCCGAAACGCGCGCGAACATCGGCCTCGGTGGAGACGCCCTCCTCCAGTTCGCTGATGCGCTTCGGGTCGCAGCCGAAAAGCCAGAACATGTTGGTCAGCAGCAGAAGGGCCGCGAGGCCGCGGCGGATTGTGGTTGGCGCCATACCGTCCCAGGAAATTGCACGGGGCGGTCAGTCTAGCCGCCGCCCTCAGTTCGCCGCGAAGCAATACATCAGCCCTGCGCCGCCCGTCCTCCTGAAGGCTTCCAGGCTGCAGCCCTGGGTTGCATGCGAAGAGTTCCAGGACATCGAGGCCGGAGGCGCGTTCGTGCCCATGCGGTTGTGATGGCCGACGATGGCCGAGCCCTCGCCGCTCTTGGTCCAGTTGCCGCAGGTGGTGTCCTTGCTGGTGTCGGTGGAGGCGCGCCCATCCGGCATCGAGCCGGTGAGGATGTCGTGGTTGTTGACGGGGTCGCCGCTGGCACTGACGATCTCGCCCTTTTCCGTCAGGCCGGTCTGCTTGTCGAGGTTGTTGGTGCCGTGCAGTTCGTCGATGTTGTTGGCGATCGTCACGCCTTTCACGTTGACCCACGGCCCCTTGCCAATGCGATCGCGGGCGTTCACGGCCGCACCGCCGGCCGTCGCGGTCGTGCTCAGGTACGCGCGCCAGCTGCGCCCGCCTGCGCCGACGCTGTCGGCCAGGCTCTGGCAGTAGCGGTCGGCGCCCGCGAGTCCGCCGAAGTCCCCGCCCTTGCCCGGGTTCGCGCTGGTGATGAAGAAGCTCATCTTGCTCTGGGGCGTGGCGGGTCCGCTGGTGCTGCAGGCGACCAGCGCCAGGGCAGCGGCTCCGGTCGCGGCGAGGAAGATCGAGTAGCGGCGCTTCATCGGCAATCTCCTTGGATGGATGGGAGCCGCCACGCTAGCGCATGCGCAAGAAGGCTTCAAGGCGGATTCCACCCGGTAAAATCCCGCCAAAGGTCCAATTGCCATGTCCATCTTCGCCCGTCCCCACTACCAGTCCGAAATCACCAACTTCATCGAGCAGATGAAGGAACAGAAGCCGACGCTGGAGGCCGAGCAGCGCGCCGGGCGCGCCCTGCTGTGGGACAAGCACCTCGACCGCAGCCTGCTCGAGGAGTACAGCGAGGCGAAGGTGCCGCAGCAGCCCTACGTCTACCAGACCCGCGTGAAGTAAGTGGTCATCCGGGCCGTTCCGGGTTCCGGTGCCCGCCGCCAGGGCGATGGCGCATCGGCCGACAGCGCAGGCTCGGGGCCGATCGAGGTGATCGCGGACGACGGCGCTGCGGTGGTCGCCGCCATGCCGGAGGTCATCGACCAGGTCGCCCTCGCCCGCCTCTACGGCGAACCCCTGTTCGCCCTGCCGAACGACCTCTACATCCCCCCTGAAGCGCTGCAGGTCTTCCTCGAGGCCTTCGAAGGCCCGCTCGACCTGCTGCTCTACCTGATCCGCAAGCAGAACTTCAACATCCTCGACATCCCGATGGCGGGGCTGACGCGGCAATACCTGAGCTACGTCGACGAAATCCGCCAGACCAACCTCGAACTCGCCGCCGAATACCTGCTGATGGCGGCGATGCTGATCGAGATCAAGTCGCGCATGCTGCTGCCGCCCAAGAAGTCGGCCGAGGGCGAGGAAGCCGAAGACCCGCGCGCCGAACTCGTGCGCCGCCTGCTCGAGTACGAGCAGACCAAGCTGCAGGCGGCATCGCTCAGTGCCATGCCGCAGGCCGGGCGCGACTTCTGGAAGGCCCAGGTCTACATCGAGCAGTCGCTCAAGCCGCGCTTCCCGGACATGAACGTGGTCGACCTGCGCGACGCCTGGGCCGACATCCTCAAGCGCGCCAAGCTGGTCCAGCACCACAAGATCTCGCGCGAAGAGCTCAGCGTGCGCGAGCACATGAGCATCGTGCTGCGGCATCTGCAGGGACGTCAGTTCGTCGAGTTCGAGAAGCTGTTCGACGTCACGCGCGGCACGCCGGTCCTGATCGTGACCTTCATCGCGATGCTCGAACTCGCCAAGGAAACCCTGATCGACATCACGCAGGCCGAAGCCTTCGCGCCGATCTACGTGCGGCTTGCGTACTCGCCGGCCTGACCTGACCCCCGCACGTCCCTCCGTCTCGTGGAGCGACCGGGCTCCAATGAGGTTCCTGGCTCGGCAGCACGGCTGATCGACAACCTCGAAATCGACACCTGAACACGATGAGCTACAGCGTCAAAGAAATCTTCTACACCCTGCAGGGCGAAGGCGGCCAGGCCGGCATGCCCGCCGTGTTCTGCCGCTTTGCCGGCTGCAATTTGTGGAACGGCCGCGAGAGCGATCGTGCCGACGCCGTCTGCCGCTTTTGCGACACCGATTTCGTCGGCACCGACGGCACGCTGGGCGGCAGGTTCGCGAACGCCGAGTCGCTGGCAGACACCATCGCCGCGCAATGGCCGGCCGATGACGCCGCGCATCGACTGGTCGTCCTGACCGGCGGCGAGCCGCTGCTGCAGGTCGATGCCGCACTGATCGCCGCATTGCATGCGCGCAGCTTCCGCATCGCTGTGGAAAGCAACGGCACCGTGGCGGCACCCGAGGGCATCGACTGGCTTTGCATCAGCCCGAAGGCGGGCGCGCCCTGGCTGCAGCGCTCCGGCCAGGAACTCAAGGTGGTATGGCCGCAGCCCGGCCTGGACCTCGACGCCCTGCAAGCCGACGGTCACTTCGCACACCGCTTCCTGCAGCCGATGGATGGCCCGGCGCAGGCGGACCACATCGCGCTGTGTATCGACACCTGCATGCGCCGCCCCGGCTGGCGCCTGAGCCTGCAGACTCACAAGCTGACCGGCATCCGCTGATCCCTCAAGCATGACGACCCTCACGATGAACCCTCGCCGATTCACCGTCAGCCAGCGCTTTTTCTTCGACGCCGCCCACACGCTCGAGCGCGCCATCGAGACCGAAGCCAGCCGCCGTATCCACGGCCACACCTATCGCGCGGAAGTCGCGGTGAGCGGCCCGCGCGATGTCCGGACCGGCATGGTGGTCGACCTCGGCCTGCTGCGCCGCCGGCTGGACGCACTGCGCGAACGGCTCGACCACCACCTGCTCGACGAAGTGCCCGGACTGGGCGCGCCGACGCTGGAAAACCTCTGCGTATTCATCGCCGATGCCCTCGCCGACATGCAGCCGGCGCCCTCGCGCGTGCGGGTCTGGCGCGAGGCATTGGGCGACGAATGCGTGCTGGAGCTGGCGCCGCGCGCTTGAGCGCCAAGACTGGCTCGACGAAGCCGGCGGCTCAGGCCGATTCGACGCCCGGCTCGCGGCCCATCAGGCCGGCCACCGCTTCCGCCGGGGCCATCCGGCCATCCAGCACTGCCACCACACTGTCCGAGATGGGCATCTCGATCCCGAGGTGGCGCGCCCGCTGGACCACCGTGCGCGCGCAATAGACCCCCTCGGCCACGTGGCCCAGCGAATCGACCGCCTGCGCCAGCGTGCGGCCTTGCGCCATCAGCAGCCCGACCCGGCGGTTGCGCGACAGGTCGCCGGTCGCCGTCAGCACCAGGTCGCCCAGTCCCGAAAGGCCCATGAAGGTGTCGCTGCGGGCACCGATCGCGAGGCCGAAACGCGTCATCTCGGCCAGTCCGCGAGTGATCAGGGCCGCCCGGGCATTGAGGCCCAGGTGCAGTCCGTCGGCCAGGCCGGTGGCGATCGCCAGCACGTTCTTGACCGCCCCGCCGACCTCGACGCCGACGATGTCGTCGTTGGCGTAGACGCGCAGCGTCGGACCGTGAAAGGCCTCGACCAGCGCATCGCGCACCGCCGCCAGCGGACTGGCCGCGACCAGTGCCGTCGGCCGGCCCTGCGCCACTTCCTGGGCGAAACTCGGTCCGCTCAGCACGCCGGCCTTCAGCCCCGGTGCCACGCGGGCCTGGATCTCATGGGCCAGCAGCCCCGGGTCCGCGGAGCCCGGGCGTGACGGCTCGACCCCCTTCGAGAGCCATGCCACCGGACAGGCCACGTCACGCAGGATGCCGAGTTGTTCGCGCAACGCCGCCATCGGCGTCGCCACGATGACCAGTTCGGCCCCTTCGAAGGCGGCCGTGGCGGATCCGCCGACGACCTTCAATGCCGCGGGGAAGGCAATGCCCGGCAGATAGCGGGCGTTGTCGCGCGCCGCCGCCATGGCCTGGGCCTGGGCGGCATCGCGCGCCCACAGCGTGACCGCGTGGCGGCCGGCGGCATTGATGGCCAGCGCCGTGCCCCAGGCACCGGCGCCGAGCACGCAGATCTTCATCGGCGTTGGCGCCAAGCCGGATTTACTGCGTGACGATCGGCGAAGCCTGGCCCGCGGCCTGGGCCTGCTGCTGTTCGAACATCGCCTGGAAATTGATCTCGGCCAGGTGCACCGGCGGGAAGCCGCCGCGCTGGATCACGTCGGCCACGTTGCCGCGCAGGTACGGGTAGACGATCTGCGGGCAGGCGATCCCGAGGATCGGGCCCATCTGGTCTTCCGGCAGGTTGCGGATCTCGAAGATGCCGGCCTGCTTGGCCTCGACCAGGAACACGGTCCGGTCGCCGATCTTGGTCTGCACGGTGGCCGACACGGTGATCTCGAAGATGCCGTCGGTCACCGGCTGGGCGTCGACGCCGAGCTGGATGTCGACGGTCGGCTGCTCCTGCTCCAGCAGGATGGCCGGCGAATTGGGCTGTTCGAGCGACAGATCCTTCAGGTAGACGCGCTGGATCTGGAAAACGGGGTCTTGTGATTGCTGGTCGGCCATGGCTCTAACTTTCGAGGATCAAAACAAGGCCCGCCCGGGAAATGCTCCCGAGAGCGGGCTTCTGAGGGGTCAGCCGGCGATTATCGCCCGGCCGGATGGCAGGCCGGCGACCGGCTCAGGCGCCTTGCAGCAACGGCGCCAGGCCGCCGCGCCCGTCGAGCGCGATCAGGTCGTCGCAGCCGCCGACGTGGGTGTCGCCGATGAAGATCTGCGGCACCGTGCGCCGGCGCGTGAGGTCCATCATCGTGGCACGCGCCTGCGGGTCGCTGTCGATGCGGATCTCCTCGATCTGATCGACACCCTTGGACTTGAGGATTTGCTTCGCGCGAATGCAGTACGGGCAAACGGCGGTGGTGTACATCTTGACGGCTTGCATCTGGGCTATTTCGTGGAGGGTTCAGGCCTTTTCAAGCGGCAGATTAGCGTCTTTCCAGGATTTGAGTCCGCCGGCGACCGCTTGGGCCTGTTCGTAGCCGAGCTTCTTGGCGGTCGCCACGGCGCGCTGGGCCCGTGCGCCCGTTGCGCAGACAAGCAACAAAGGCAACGACTTGTTCTTGACCGTGGCCGGCAGCTTCTGCTCGAGCTGGTTCAGCGGCACGTTCTTGGCACCGGTCACGTGGCCGGCCGCGAATTCCTCGGGCTCGCGGACGTCGACCACCACCGCTCGCTCGCGATTGATCAGCTGCACCGCGCCCTGCGCCGTGAGCGAGCCGGCGTTGGCGCCGCGCACCAAAGGCCACGCCAGCATGCCGCCCGAGCTGAGCGCAATCAGGATCAGCATCCAGTTGTCGACAATGAATTTCACGGTGTTCCTTGAGTGGCAAACCCCGGATTTTAGAATGTCGGCTTTCCGAACGCGTTCCCAAAGGCCTCTCCCATGCACAAACTGGTACTGATCCGCCACGGCGAATCGACCTGGAATCTCGAAAACCGCTTCACCGGCTGGACCGATGTCGACCTCACGCCGACCGGCGTCGAGCAGGCCAAGCAGGCCGGCCGGCTGCTCAAGGCCGAGGGCTACGACTTCGACGTCGCCTACACCAGCGTGCTCAAGCGCGCCACCCGCACGCTCTGGCACACGCTCGACGAGCTCGACCGCACCTGGCTGCCCGTGATCCATTCCTGGCGCCTCAACGAACGCCACTACGGCGGCCTGCAGGGCCTGAACAAGGCCGAAACGGCCAAGAAGTACGGCGACGAGCAGGTGCTGGTCTGGCGCCGCAGCTACGGCACGCCGCCGCCGCCGCTCGAGCCCAACGATCCGCGCAGCGAGCGCGGCGACGTCCGCTACGCCAAGCTGGCCCCCGAGCAGGTGCCCTTGACCGAATGCCTCAAGGACACGGTGGCCCGGGTGCTGCCGTTCTGGAACGAATCGATGGCGCCGGCGATCCGCGCCGGCCGCCGGCTGGTGGTGGCGGCGCACGGCAACTCGATCCGCGCGCTGGTGAAGTACCTCGACGGCATCTCCGACGACGCCATCGTGGGCCTGAACATCCCCAACGGCATTCCGCTGGTCTACGAACTCGACGACGAACTCAAGCCGCTGCGGCACTACTATCTGGGTGACGCCGACGCCGCCGAAAAGGCCGTGGCCGCGGTGGCGTCGCAAGCCAAGGCGTAACAAATATTCTTAATTTGTTCAAAGGGTCGCGGAACCCCGGCAGACAACTTGCTTCCAAGCTGTGTATATTGGTTTGACAGGCGACAAGGACACTTTCACATGGGCCAGAAAATGAAGATCACCGGGTGGGTCGCCGCAGGCGCCTTCGCCGGCGTGCTGACAACCGTCTCGTTACAAACCGTTGCACGAGGCTCGCTGGCTCCCTTGCCGCTCGAAGAACTGCAGCAGCTGGCTGCGGTTTTCGGCATGGTCAAGAGCGACTATGTCGAGCCGGTCGACGAGAAGAAACTGATTTCGGATGCGATCTCGGGCATGGTCGCCGGGCTCGACCCGCATTCGCAGTATTTCGACAAGAAGTCCTTCAAGGAATTCCGCGAAGGCACGACCGGCCGTTTCGTCGGCGTCGGCATCGAGATCTCCCAGGAAGACGGTTTGATCAAGGTGGTGTCGCCGATCGAGGGTTCGCCAGCGTTCCGCGCCGGCCTCAAGCCGAACGACCTGATCACCAAGATCGACGACACCGCGGTGCGCGGCCTGTCGCTCAACGAGGCGGTCAAGCGGATGCGCGGCGAGGCCAACACCAAGGTGCTGCTGACGATCTTCCGCAAGGACGAGAACCGCACTTTCCCGGTCACGATCACGCGCGAGGAAATCCGCACCCAGTCGGTCCGCGGCAAGGTCATGGAACCGGGCTACGCCTGGATCCGCCTGTCGCAGTTCCAGGAACGCACGGTCGACGACTTCGTCAAGAAGGTCGAAGAAATCTACAAGCAGGACCCGAATCTCAAGGGCCTGGTGCTCGACCTGCGCAACGACCCGGGCGGCCTGCTCGACGCTGCGGTCGCGATCTCGGCCGCCTTCCTGCCCGAGAACGTCACGGTGGTGTCGACCGACGGCCAGCTGGCCGAGAGCAAGTCGATCTACAAGGCGGCGCCCGAGTTCTACCAGCGCCGCGCCGGCAGCGACCCGTTGCGCAACCTGCCGGCCGGGCTCAAGACCGTGCCGCTGGTGGTGCTCGTGAACGAAGGCTCGGCCTCGGCCAGCGAGATCGTCGCCGGCGCCCTGCAGGACCACAAGCGCGCCACGATCATGGGCAGCCAGACCTTCGGCAAGGGCTCGGTGCAGACCGTCCGCCCCCTGGGCCCCGACACCGGCCTCAAGATCACGACCGCGCGCTACTACACGCCGAGCGGCACCTCGATCCAGGCCAAGGGCATCGTGCCCAACGTGCTGGTCGACGAGAGCGCCGAGGGCAGCCCCTTCGCAGCCCTGCGCATGCGCGAGGCCGACCTCGAGAAGCACCTGGCCAGCGGCCAGGGCCCCGAGAGCAAGGATCCGGAGCGCGAAAAGGCACGCGACGAGGCTCGCAAGCGCCTCGAGGAAGAAGCCAAGAAGCCGCCGCAGGACCGCAAGGTGCCCGAGTTCGGCGCCACCGACGACTTCGCGCTGGCGCAGGCCCTCAAGAGCCTGAAGGGCCAGCCGGTGCTGGTCAGCAAGACCCAGATCATCGTCGACAACAAGGAAGAGAAGAAGGACAACTGATCCCGGGCGGCTCCGGAGGGGGCCCGCCCCGGCGGTCGGCTCCGCGCGGCGCATGGAAGACCAGGACCTGCTGCGCTATTCGCGCCACATCCTGCTGGAGGAATTCGGCATCGACGGCCAGGCGCGGGTGAGCGCCGGCCATGCTCTGGTGATCGGCGCCGGCGGGCTCGGTTCGCCCGCCCTTCTCTACCTGGCCGCGGCCGGCGTCGGGCGCATCTCGCTGGTCGACGACGACGACCTCGACCTCACCAATCTGCAGCGCCAGATTGCGCACGCCACGGCCCGCGTCGGCATGCCGAAGGTCGAGTCCGCGGCCGCGGCGATGCGCGCCATCAACCCCGATATCCAGATCGAGACCCACCGCCTGCGCGCCGACGCCGAGCTGCTCGACCGGCTGGTGGCCGGCGCCGACGTGGTGCTCGACTGCTGCGACAACTTCGCGACCCGCCAGGCGGTGAACCGCGCCTGCGTCGCCCATGGCAAGCCGCTGGTGGCGGGGGCGGCGATCCGCTTCGACGGCCAGCTCAGCGTCTACGACACGCGCGATCCGGCTTCGCCCTGCTACGCCTGCCTGTTCCCGCCGGAGGCCGAGTTCGAGGAGACCCGCTGCGCCGTGCTGGGCGTCTTCGCGCCCGTGGTCGGCACCATCGGCACGCTGCAGGCCAGCGAAGCCCTGAAGCTGCTGGCCGGCATCGGGCCATCGCTGGCGGGCCGGCTGCTGATGTTCGATGGCCGGCGCACGGCTTTCGATTCGCTGGGCGTGGCCCGCGACCCGGGCTGCGGGGTGTGCGGCCACCGCCCGCCGCCGCCCTGAGGCCGGCTCAGCCGCCGCTTGCCGGCGTCGGCTGCTGCTTCGCCTTGGCGGCGCCCGCCTTGGCGGCGCGCGACGACGGGGTCTTGGCCTCGGTCAGCACTTCGGTGCAGTCCGCATCCTTGCCCGGACCGGTTTCGACCGTCGCCGCCAGCGCCAGCAGCGGATTGATCGCCGCCAAGGCCAGCGCCGCAGCGCCGCGGGCCGCGAGCGGCGCGACCTCCACACCGGCCTTCGGCGCCGCGAAGGTGCCGCGCACCCGCAGCGGCGTGCGCAGCGCCAGGATGCTCTTGTCCTTTGGCGCCTGTTTGACGATGAGGTCCATGCGCTCGTCGGCCAGGTTGATGCTGCCCGCGCCATTGAACACCGTGTCGCTGGTGTCGAACAGCAGGGTTCGGCCATTCATCACGCCCTTCTCCACGTCGAAGGCCACGGCGGCGCAGCGCAGTTCCACGTTGTGGTCGCCTTCGAGCAGGAACTTGATGATCTCGCCGCCGTCGAGGCCGAGGAACTCGAGCAGCAGGTTGCTGAACTGCCCGCGCCCGGTGAGCGCCGCGACGTCGCCGGACGAATTGGCCAGCCAGGCCGCCACCGAGTTGCCGCGGCCCGACAGGTTGATCCGGCCGTCCAGTCGGCCAAAACTGGTCTTCAGGGTCTCGACCTTCGGAATCAATCGATTGAGCTGCATCCCGCGGATATCGAGCGCCGCACGGATGTCGGCCGGATTCTGCGTTGCATCGATTCGGATCGCACCGGCAATCCTGCCGCTCGCCACGCCGAGCTCGAGCGGGTCCAGGGTCAGCACGCCGTCCTTCAGCTTCACCTGCACACTGCCCTTGTCCAACGGAAGCTCGCGCACGTTCTGGATCCGCTCCGCGGTGTAGCTGACATCGGCGTTCATGGCACGCAGCCGCTCGAAATCCAGGGTCGCGTCCGGTAGCACCTTGCGCGAGGGGTCGTTGCGCTTTTGCTTGTCGACCTGCGCGATGCTGGGCGGTGCCGCCACGCCCTCGACCGCGTTGGCCGAGCGCGCGGTCGGCGGCAGCCCGATCAGCGGGCCGAGATCGTCCATGTCCATCACGCGCGAACGCAGCTTGCCGCCCAGGTGCGGCACCTGCTGCGACTTGTCGAACTGCATGTCGCCGCTGAGGTCGGACAGGCCCAGGCGTCCCTTCAGGCCGCGCACTTCCCAGAGCGCGCCATGCTTGCGCAGGTTGCCGCTCAGCGCGTAGGGCGGCGTCTGCGGCAGCGCGATGCCCAACGCCGGATAGAGGCGCCCCAGGTTCGGGCCCCTCATCTCGACCTGGGCGTCGAGGCCATCCAGGTCGGCCAGTTCGGCCACCGTGCCCTTGCCCGTCAGGCGGGTCTGCGCGACCTTCAAGTCGATCTCGATCGGAAACGGCGGCTGCCCGACGGACGTCAGCTGCAGCACGTTGCCGGTGCGCCCTACCGCGGACATCGGCTGCCCGCGGTAGCGCCCCTTGATCTCGTAGTCGAGGGGCAAGTCGCCGCGGCTGCTGTCGAAGCTGAAATCCGCGTGCAGGTCGAGCGCCTGCGCCTTGGCGAGGAAGTCGATGCTGCCGCCGTCGACCTGGATCAGGCCGATGACCGGGACTGTTCCCGGGTCGGCACTGTCCTTGCCGAGCGCCCAGGTCTTGCGGCCGTCCTCCTCCATCTGGAGGCCGAGCGAAGGCCGGCTCAGCACCAGGCGCGGCAAGACGATGCGGCGGCGCAGCAATTCCCAGAAGCGGATGTCGAACTCGGCCTTTTCGGCCTGAACGAGATAGGGGTCCCGGGCCCACGCAGGGTTGGCGAACTCGATGCCGTCGAACTTGACCGTCGCCTGGCGCCAGCCAAGGGCGACATCGAGGTGCCGCGTGATCTCGAACTTGCGTCCTGTCTTCTCGCTGACATAGCGATTGACCGGCGCACGCAGCGTGTCCCACGGGAAAAAAGCCGCCAGCAGCAGCAGTGCGAGGAACAGTCCGAGGACCAACGCGCCGAGCGCCACCCAGCGCCGGCGACGCGGCGGGGAGGCGGCGGGAGCGGTCTGCATGTTCTTCAATCGATCGGCGCGCCCGTATGCACCGCGCTGACGCCCTGGGCCGCCTCGCGGACGCAGACGGCGGCGATCCCGGCGGCAGCCGCCATGGTGGCCGCCTCGGCCAGCCGCAATTCGGCCATCGCCGGCTCGCCGCCGGCCACTGCGACGCCGCCGGCGAGCGCCAGCACAACGATCGCGATGGAACTCCAGATGATGTTCATGGCCGCACCTTGCAGGATTGTGAAATGGACGGCGGGCCGCCGCCAGTGGGTGCAAGCATGGATCCCCTTGCACGTCCGGCGGGTCGGCGGCCGGGTGCAAACGGTGTGCGGCGTCGCCTACGGGTGCGTTCTCATGGGCGCGTAAGAACCAGCCTACAGCCGCAGGCCGCGCAAACCTTCATCATGCGAACGAACAAATCCGTAGCATTGCCACCGCGGGCCTTCCTTGGAGACAATCCAGTCCACCAAGAAAACGCCCCCGGGGGACAGCGGTTCTCATGGACCCAAGATTAAAAACCTACATCGTCGAAGACAACGTCACGATCCGAGAGAACCTCGTCGGCACTTTGGAGGAGCTTACGTGCATTTCGGCGATCGGTTTTGCCGAGACCGAGGCCGAGGCAAGCCAATGGCTGACCGACCATGGCGACGAGTGGGAACTGGCCATCGTCGATCTGTTCCTGAAGCAGGGCAGCGGTCTGGGCGTGCTGCAGACCTGCCGCTCGCGCCGGCCGAACCAGAAGGTGGTGGTGCTGAGCAACTACGCCACCCCCGACATCCGCAAACGCTGCGCCCAGTTCGGGGTCGATGCGGTGTTCGACAAATCCAACGAAATCGACGGACTGATCGACTTCTGCATCGAGCAGGCGTCCGCGTCGAGGGTCTCGCAGAGCAGCAACTGACGGCGCTGGACGCCTCGGGCTCAGTCGATCAGCTTGTTCTTCAGCGCGTAGTAGGTCAGGTCGCTGTTCGATGAAAGATTCATTTTTTCCATCAGCCGCGTCCGGTAAGTGCTCACCGTCTTCACCGACAGCGACAGCGTCTTGGCGATATCGCCGGCGGTCTCGCCCTTGGCCAGCTTGAGGAACACCTGAAACTCCCGCTCCGACAGCTGTTCATGCGGCGCCGCGTCGTCCTTGCGGTCGAGTTGGCGCGCCAGCAGTTCGGCCACCGCAGGGGTGATGTAGCGACGACCGAGCGAGATGGTGCGAATCGCATTGACGATCTCGATCGGATCGCACTCCTTGTTGAGGTAGCCGCTGGCGCCCTGGCGAATCAGGTTCATCGCATAGTGCTCTTCCGGATAGCCGCTGAGGATCAGGATGCCGACGTCCGGCGCCTTGGCGCGGATCATCGCCAGGGCGTCGATGCCGCTTTGGCCCGGCATCGACAGATCCATCACCAGCACATCGAGTTCGGTGGTCCGAACGAGCTCGATCGCCTCGCGGCCGCTGGCCGCCTCACCCACCACCCGCAGGTCGACATGCTCCGAAAAGAACTGCCGCAAGCCGGAGCGCACGATGGCGTGGTCGTCCACAATTCCGATCTTGATCATCTGTTACCTTCGTCGTTGTATCGCGGCCTCTTGCGTCGCAACATGCCGGTCCCTGGTCGGCTCCGATTATTCCCGAAATTGATCTGCAGGCATTGCTCGGAGACCTCATGCGCTGGTTAGCTTTTCCCAAGATGACCCTCGGGCTGGCGCTTGCCGCCTTGGCAGCGCTGGCGCTGGTGGGCATCAACGAAGCAGGCTACCAGCAGTCGCACCGCGCCCTGCAGGATGTCGGCGACGCGCAGAAGGCGCGCGGCCTGCTCAACCTCGTGCTGCAGAACGTCCTCGATGCCGAAACGGGGCAACGGGGCTTCCTGTTGACAGGGGAAGCCCGCTATCGTGAGCCTTATGACCTCGCCGTCAAACAGGTGGAGGGCAACCTGGCCACGCTGCAGGGTCTTTATGCGCGGCGCCCGGGCGAACTGACGCAGGTGGGCGAACTCTCCAAGCACGTGTCGCGCAAGCTCGCCGAAATGGAAATGAGCGTGCGCCTGCGCCAGAGCGGCAACGAGGACGCCTGGAAGTTCGTGATCACCACCGATGTCGGCCGCGAGGAGATGGAGGCCATCCGCCAGCAGGTCGGCCAGCTGATCGCGATCAGCAACGACGAGCTGACGCGCAGCCAGCGCCAGATCGCCAGCTCACTGCGCCTGGGGCGCATCGGCATCACCCTGGTCACGCTGGCGGGGCTGCTGGCCTTCTACCTCTACCTGCGCCAGACCCACGCACTGCAACTGGTCGGCGAGCGCCAGCAGGAGGCGCTGCAGCGCGAACGCAACGCGCTCGAAGGCGAGGTGCGCGAGCGCACGGCGACGCTTGGCGAACTCGCCACCCATCTGCAGCAGGTGCGCGAATCCGAGCGCGGCTTCCTGGCGCGCGAGCTGCACGACGAACTGGGCTCGCTCCTGACGGCCGCCAAGCTCGACGTCGCGCGCCTGAAATCCAGGCTCGGCGATTCGCCGGACGCCATCCAGCGGCTGCAGCACCTGAACGAACTGCTCAACAGCGGCATCGCGCTCAAGCGCCGGATCATCGAGGACCTGCGCCCGTCATCGCTGTCCAACCTCGGGCTGATCGCATCGCTGGAAATCCTGGGCCGCGAGTTCGCCGAGCAGTCGGGCATGGAGATCGAGATGGTGCTGGAGCCGGTCGATCTCGACGAGGACAACCAGCTCACGGCCTACCGGATGGTGCAGGAGAGCTTGACCAACATCGGCAAGTACGCGCAGGCCACCGAAGCCAGCATCGTCATGAAGAACTACGGCAACCACGTGGTGGTCGAAGTGATCGACAACGGCAAGGGCTTCGACACCCAGCATGCCCGTCCATCGACGCATGGCCTGGCCGGCATGCGGCACCGGGTCGAAGCCGCCAAGGGCAAGCTCAGCGTGGCGTCGACGCCCGGCAAGGGCACCCACCTCAGCGCCATCCTGCCGGCCAGGCAGGCCTGACGCGGCGGGCCCGCGATGCCCCGCCGCGCCCTTTCGGTTCTCTCCTACGCCCCCAGGCCGCTGCTGCTGACAGGGTCCGGGGGACCATGCCCTTAACGTGGATGCCAGGCCGTTCGGAACCCGAACGCGCTGTTTTTGCATCCACGGGGCCATCCCTCGAAAAGGAGTCAGCATGTTGCACTACGCCGTCGTCTTCCTGGTCATTGCCTTGATCGCCGCGCTGTTCGGTTTCGGCGGCATCGCTGCCAGTGCCGTGGGCATCGCGAAGATTCTCTTCGTCATCTTCCTTGTCCTGGCCCTTGCCAGCTTCATCGCGGGCTTGATGCGACGCCGCTAGCGTCGTTACGATGGACAGGTCACCCAATCAATTTTCGGAAGGAATCATTTCATGAACACAACGACCAAGACGCCCGCACAGCTCGCCGAGGACGCGCGCCAGACGGCCAACGACGCGATCGACACGACGCGGGCCTATGCGCAGAACGCAGTCAATGCGGCCGGCGAGAAGGTGCGCGACCTGCGTCGCGATGCCGAGCCGGCGGTGGAGCAACTGGCGGCGCGGGTCCAGCAGGCGGTGCAGCGCGGGCTCGATGCCGCGTCGACCACCAGCGCCCGGGCCCAGCGCCGCCTCGAGGCCGCGGCCGATGTGACCGGCAAGTACATCGCCGACCAGCCCGTTCGCTCGGTGCTGGTGGCCGCCGCAGCCGGGGCTGCCATCACGGCGCTGATCGTACTGGCCAGCCGCCGTCGCGACGACTACTGATCCCCGCCACGGCCGCCGCAGCACCATGTTCCATCCCATTGTCTCCACGGTGCTCGGTCACCCGGAACTCGTCGCCGAACATCTCGCCAACTACGGCGCGTTGATCCGGGAGGAATCCCAGACGGCGAGCCAGGGCCTCATCTCGAAGCTCATGGCGGGCGTGATCGCGGCGGTCAGTGGCATGCTGGCCCTGGGCCTGGTCGGCGTGGCCGTGATGCTCGGCGTGCTGCACGGCAGCTTCCATTGGGTGTTGGCGGCGGTCCCCGGGGTGGCGATCATCATCGCCCTGCTCGCGGCACTGGCCGCGGCGCGGCCCCGGCCTTTCCATGCATTCGACGACCTCCGAAGCCAGCTCGACGCGGACGTGCGGGCGCTGCGGGTGGCGGGAGAACGCCATGGCCGCTGACCGCCAGCCGCTCACGCCCCAGCAACGGCTCGCGTTGTCGCGCCGGGCGCTGGTCGCGCAATTGCAGGGAGACCGCCCCGACGCGGGCGCCGACGAGCTGTACGCGTTGCCTGGGCCTGTAGTCCGTCCTGCGGCATACGACCACTTCGCCTGGTCCTCGGTGGCCCGCGGCGTGGTGCGCCGCTGGTGGCGCCGTCATCCGGCGAATGCGGCCGGCCAGCTGGCGCGGCCGCTGCTCGAGCGCTATGCGCGCGAGGAGCCGGCCAAGCTGGTCGGCGCGGCCGCCGCGGCCGGTGCCCTGGTGGTGCTGGTCAAGCCGTGGCGATTGCTCTCGATCACCGCGGTGCTTGCCGCGGTCGTGAAGACATCCGACGTCGCCGACATGGTGACGACGCTGATGCAGAAAACCGCAAACCCACGAAAGGACCCTCCATGAACACCGCCGTCAAAGAACGCCACGAACCCCTGAAGCTCGACCAGGCAGCGATCGACAAGGCCTCGAAGAGCCTCGACGAAGGCGCCGTCACCCCCAGCTACGGCCCCTGGCGCGACGACATCGTCAAGCTGCTCAACGACGCCCTGGCCACCGAGCTGGTCTGCGTCCTGCGCTACAAGCGCCACTATTTCACCGCCAGCGGCGAAGCCTCGCCGGCCATCGCCGATGAATTCCTGGTGCATGCCAACGAGGAGTCGGCGCATGCCGACAAGATCGCCGAGCGCATCGTGCAGCTCGGCGGAGAGCCCGACTTCAACCCCCAGAGCCTGCAGGGCCGAAGCCACGCGAGCTACGACGCATCGCTCGAACTGCAGGCGATGGTGCGCGCCAACCTGGTGGCCGAGCGCATCGCGATCGAGACCTATCGCCAGATGATCGCGCTGATCGGCGACAAGGATCCGACGACCCGGCGCATGCTGGAAGAGATCCTGAGCGATGAGGAAGAGCACGCCGACGAACTGAAGGACTGGCTCGGCCACTGATCCCGCCTTCCCCAGCAAAAAGCCCGGGCAACCGGGCTTTTTTGCTGACCGCGCCGCAGCGGCGGCTACATCTTCACTTCGAGCTTGTTGTCGACCGCGCTCACGCCCTTGACGGACTTCGCGATCTCCTCGGCGCGCGCCTTGGCGGCGGCAGTGGGGGCGGGCCCGCTCAACGTCACCTGGCCGCCCTTGGTGTCGACATCGATCTTGATCGCGCTCAGGTCGGGATCCTTGGCCAGTCCGGTCGACACGGCCGCGGTGATCGATGCATCGTCCATGGCGCCGGCCACTGATGCGGCGGCCGACTCCGTCTTGGCCTTGGCGGTGGTGCCGGCCTGTTCGGTCTTGGCAACGGCCGAGTCGGCCTTCTTGCCCATGGTCTCGTTGTCTGTCTTGCTGCAGGCGCCCAAAGCCAGGACGCCGGCGGCCAAAAGCAGCGCCACGGCGCCGCGCCCGCTGGGTTTGTTCGATGGGGTCATGGATGGCTCCTTACGCGCGCTCACGGATTTTGAGGGTCGCTTTTCAAGGCGTCCTTCGCCTTTTCCTTCACGTCGCCGTAGGTCTTCTGCACCTTGCCGGCGGCCTGGTCGACCACGCCCTCGGTCTGAAGCTTGTCGCTGCCGGTCACCTTGCCCGCGACTTCCTTGATCTTGCCCTTGGCCTCTTCGACGCGGCCTGCAACCTGGTCCTTGTTCATGGCGTTTCCTTCGCAAAAATGGATGAATCGGTGGTTCGACCGAACCACTGCAATCAATCTAGTGCGCCGGCACGGGCGCCACGGCGGGCAGCGGCGCATCCTGTTGTAGGACACGGGGAAGTCAGGCCGTCACGATCCACCCTTCGACCGGATCGATGACCTCCGGAAGCCCGTAGCCGGGGCCCGGGCGGCTATCGCGGCGCGCCTCGGCCCAGGCCGCCTGCACGAGGCACAAGACCGCATCGAGACGGTCGCCCTTGGCGTCGGCGAGCAACGCGTCGCGCGCGCCCGGGTCCAGCGCGAGGCGCAGGCCGAGCCTGCCGGCGCCCCGCTCCAGCGCGGCCAGGAGGTCGGCCCGCGCCTCGCGGCGTTCGACGGTCTGGCCAGCCACCAGATCGCTCTTGTAGCTGCGCCGGCCGATCAGCTCGCGCGCCAGCAGGGCCGGGTAGGCCTCCAGCGCGATGCGCGACGCACCCGCCACCCGCAACGGCGGGTGCAGGCCCGGCAGCGCGGCGTCGGCGGCCAGCAGCCGCGGCACGCCGGCATGCAGCATGAACGCGACTGGGGGGTTGACCCATTTCATCGAGGGGCTGGAGCCCGCAGGGCCATCCGTCTGCCGGTGCGCGAACTTCCCGCCCTTGGGCCGGGCGGCGCAGAAGGCCGCGAAAGTGCGCCGGATCTCGTCGCGCCCGAGGCCCGCGTAGTGCGCGATCAGCGGCTCCCAGGCCAGCGGCCAGCCGAGTTGCACCACCAGTTCGCGCGGCAGTCCGAACGGGAGATCGAAGCCGCCCACCCAGGCCGGGAGCGTGCCCAGCCAGCGCGCCCAGTCGTCGAGATCGGCAAAGAATTCGAAGCCGGCCAGTTCCACCCGGCCGCCGCGCGCCGCGCCGAGCGCGACCACGATCGGCTTGCGCGCGGTCGGCGCGCTCGAGAAATCGCAGCCGAGCAGCCGGGAGTTCAGTGGCGCCCGACGATGGCGGCGGTGGCCATCAGTTCCTCGAGCAGCGCCAGCGAAACCTTGCCAGACACCGCGTACGGGTCGAGTTCGGGGCGCTCGGAGTACTTGAGCAGGGTCGAGGCGTTGAGCTTCGACAGGTTGACCTGCCCCATGGTCCAGCCGCCGAAGCGGCGTTCGGAGATTTCTTCGTAGTGCAGCAGCACCACGTCCTTGTGGCGCGGATCGCGCTGGATGTGGCCGTAGAGCTCGCTGATTGCCACCCGGCCGCCCTCGATCGCTTGCAGGAACACGCCGGCCCCGTAGCAGAGGATGCCGGTGACGCCGCAGGCGGTGTTGTGCGAGCGCGATTGCGCGAGGATGGCTTCTATGGCGCCCTGGCTGGTGTCCACGGCGCGGCTGGCGTAGAGAAGGCGTACGAGCATGGTGTGTCCGGCTTAGCGCTTGCGCGGCAGGAGGGAAAGGAATTCGCGCCGCAGGTTGGGGTCCTTCAGGAAGACGCCGCGCATGACCGAATTGATCATCTTGCTGTCCATCTCCTTGACGCCGCGCCACTGCATGCAGAAATGCTCGGCCTCGACCACCAGCGCCAGCCCGTCGGGCTGGGTCTTTTCCTGGATCAGGTCGGCCAGCTGCACCACGGCTTCTTCCTGGATCTGCGGCCGGCCCATGACCCATTCAGCCAGCCGTGCGTACTTCGAGAGGCCGATCACGTTGGTCTTCTCGTTCGGCATGACGCCGATCCAGAGCTTGCCGATGATCGGGCAGAAATGGTGCGAGCAGGCGCTGCGCACCGTGATCGGGCCGACGATCATCAGCTCGTTGAGGTGCTCCGCATTGGGGAACTCGGTCAGCGAGGGCGGCGCCACATAGCGACCCTTGAAGACTTCGTTGACGTACATCTTGGCGACGCGGCGGGCCGTGTTGCCGGTGTTGTGGTCGTTGTCGAGATCGATCACCAGGCTCTCGAGCACGTCCTTCATCTTGCCCTCGACCTCGTCGAGCAGCCCTTCGAGTTCGCCGGGCTCGATGAACTCGGCGATGTTATCGTTGGCGTTGAAGCGCTTGCGGGCAGCGAGCAGACGCTCGCGAATCTTCACGGACACGGGCGTGCCCTCGTCTTCATCCCCTGCGGCGGGGCGCGGTACGGCGTCGATGGTCCTGAGCATCCGCCCATCGTATCAGCGAATGGATTTCCACAAGCTCCCTAAGGCGCCCTCCCCGCCTGCCCAGGACGCTATTGTTTTGATAGCGAAAAGTCGGTCACCAGCGGCAGGTGGTCGGACATGCGGGCCCAGATCGGGCCGCGCGGCACCGAAGAGGCGACGGGTTCGACCTGGCGCCCGTAGATGAAGTCGAGCTGCGCGACCGGCAGGCGCGAGGGATAGGTCAGCGTCCGCGGCCCGCGCAGGTCGCTGGAGTCGCGCATGCCCATCGCGTTCATCGCATAGCGCATCCGCGCACCCCAGTCGTTGAAGTCGCCGGCCACCACCAGCGCCTCGCCGGGCGGGATCTCGCGCTCGACGAATTCGCGCAGCTGCGCGATCTGGCGGATCCGGCTGCCCTTGATCAGGCCCAGGTGCACCACGATGGTGTGCACCGTGCGGCCGTCGAGGTCGATCGCCACGTGCAGCAGCCCGCGCTGCTCGAAGCGGTGGTCCGAGATGTCCTGGTGGGTCTTGCGCAGCACCGGCCAGCGCGTGAGCAGTGCATTGCCGTGCTCCCCGTGCTTGGTGATCGCATTGGTCTCGTACACCGCCGTGTAGCCCTCCGGGGCGAGGAAATCCGCCTGAGGGAGCTCGGGCCAGCGATGGAAGCGCGCGGCCGCCTGGCGGTTCACCTTGCGGACTTCCTGGAGGCAGATGATGTCGGCGTCCAGTTGCTCGATCGCATGGCCGAGGTTGTGGATCTCCAGCCGCCTGGCGGGGCCGATGCCCTGCACGCCCTTGTGGATGTTGTAGGTGGCTACGCGGAAGCTGGTCGCCGGAGGATTCATCGTGCAAATTGTGGCAGGAGCAGGATGGCTGCGGCGTTGGTGGAGGAAAAAGTGGCTGCTGCCGCCTCCCGGTAGGGCAGCCAGCGCCAGGCCGTGTGCTCGCAAGGATCGAGCCGCGGCGCCAGCGGCGCCGGCACGCAGAGGCTGAACAGGTGTTCGGTGTTGGAGCTCACGCCCGGCGCATAGCGTGCGCGCCAGCGCGGCAGGATCTCGTAGACGTTCCTGCGCTGCCAATCGAGCAGCCGCGGCGCCAGCGCGCTGCCCTCGTCGCACTGGATGCCGGTCTCTTCCTCGACCTCGCGCGCGGCGGTGCGGGCGAGCGGCTCGTCGTCGAAATCCTTGCTGCCGGTGACCGACTGCCAGAGGTCGTCGTCGCCGGTGCGGCGGATCAGCAAGACCTCGAGCGCCGGCGTGTGGACCACGACCAGCACCGACTCGGGGATCTTGAACCGGGGACCGTCCGTCACACGCCGCTGATCACTGCATCGATGGCAGCGACGAGTTCATTGGCCTGGGCCCGCAGGCTGCCGCGCGGTGGGCCCAGATCCTTGACGCGAAACGGCGCCGTCATCTGCGGCAAGGCGACGAAGGACTCGCCGCTCCATTGGAGCACCGGGCACAGGCGCCGAGGCAGCGCCGTGGGCATCTGTGCGAGCGCCACCAAGGGCACGACCAGACGGGTCGGCAGGCTTTCCAGCAAGTCGCTCTGGATGTCGACACACCAGGGAATGTCGTCACGCTGCGTCTTCACGGGATTGGCGTGGACATCGAACTGGGCCATGCCGCACCTACCAGGGTCGGAGCTCTTCGCCGAAGACCCCGATCCGTTCGACCAACGCGTTCTGGGCGGCGATCCATTCCCGGTAGGTTTCGTTGAACTCGCGCTTGCGAGCATCCATCGTCTTCGCCTGCTCCAGCGCCTCGAGTTCCGCGTAGCGTGCGGCCGAAACGATGACGCCGGCGATGCGATCGTTCTTCATCACATGGACGGGTTCGCGTTCGGCCTGTGCGAGGTAGTAGCCGAAGCGGTTTTTGGCTTCAGTCGCGCTGATCTGCATGAGGAATCCCGTTCACGAGCCAATAGCCATTTTAGCCATCTTCTCGGGTGTGACCGGGATAGGGGCAGTCCTAGACTGCGCCCCTCCCACACCAATCGGCATCGGGGTCCGCACAGGGCGGTTCGAAAGCTTCGTGCGTCACCCCTGCACTCGCGCCCATGGCCCGCCGCTCCCGGAACATCGCAGCGCCGCGCTTCCACTGCTGCGCGTCAACCCAACGGTCGGGGCCCGCCGCCATGGCTTCATCCCTATCCAGCCCTCCCACATCGTGCAGTAGCTGGTGTTTTTGTTGCGCGACCGCCATGCGTCGTCAGCGACGACGATCGCATTTTACATCGGAAGTTTCCGATTTGATTGAGGAAAAAGCTCAACGAATTTTTAGATTGAAATAGCAACTCTTTCAGTATTTGCCTTCTAAAATAAAGTTGACTCCCTTGGAATAAATGGATCAGCTCCGTGAAATCAGTTGCACGAACAATTGCCGTCTTTTCTTCCTTCGTAACAATTTCCGGCCTGGCTTTGGGCCAGTCAATCTATAATTTCACTTTTGCCACCACCTCGTCGACAATCGTCTCTCCGCCAGCGAGTTTTGTGGCGAGTAGTGCAATCGACGGATTACCATCCACGAGTTGGAGCAGTGTCGGCCGTCCGTCAGTGCAGGATGGTGGTTTGGAGTGGGTGCAACTGGATTTTGGCCCCTTCCGAACAGTCAACTATGTAGAACTTTATCCACGAAAGGTGGACAGCGGAATTGAGAGTCCCAGTAAGCCACATGTGGCCGCGAGTGCATTCCCTCAGGAATTTTGCATTCAGTATTTCGACGGAAACCAGTATGTCACACTGAAGAACTATGCGTATATACCGTCGCCGCATCCGAGCGGCTACGCATATTTCTTTCTGCCAAAGACAGTGACGACCAGTTCCATCCGCGTCGCGGCATGGAGGTGGAGTCAAGATTTTTTTGAAAACAAATACTATTTCCAGCTCGCGGATGCAAGGGCTGGATATGTGAATTCAACGGATTACAACCAGTCGACTTCAATTTACGGGGACAGCACGACCTTCGGCTGGAAATGGAAATTCAAATCCGCTAGCGAAAAGGTGGCCGGCCGACTCGATGCGCCGATAGGGCCAAAAATCAAAGCGGTGGATTACTCCGTGGCAGGGATCACGCTGGCTCAAGTTCAAGTCGGAGGTGCCACAAATGCGCTCGACGCCGACGCCAAAGCTGACGGCACCCCTCCGAAGGCGCTGGCATTTGCCGACCGCATCTGGCAGGACCTATCTTTCAACATCATCCTCCGCCTTGGCTTGAACGATGCATGGGTGCCCGATCCAACGGATACAGCGGCAAGAGCGGTGGCCCGCGCCGCATTCAAGAGTCGCCTGACCACGATGGTGCAAAACGTCCGCACCGCAGGGAAGCGCCCCATCATTGCCGGACTGAACAGGATTGCGGTTACTCCCTCGATCCCGTCTACGTTTTATTTCACCGACGCCCGACGTATCAGCCAGCGCGATGAGTTCGATGCGGCAGCGCGAGAAGTCGCCACGGAAACATCAACGTTCTTTGTTGACGTCGGCGCTGTTCCATTCTACGGAGCATCTGACATCGTGGATGATGTCCACGCCACTCAAAGTTATAGCGATCGGATTGCGGACTACATCAATCAGCAACTCGCCACTTATCGGCTAGGCGACCCATTCCCGGTAAATCAAGATTTCCGGGTCGGGGATTTTTATTATTACCTCGACAAATCGAAGGTGTATTGCATGTATTCAAACGCGGCGTCTTTTGCGAGCCTGACCGGCAAGACGGGTGACCAAGGTGTGATTGTTCTCAATTCTCTCCCCCTAGGAATCACACGCGACATCGATTGCCATCACTAAAATATGTTCAGCAAACTGGGTCTTGATGCAACGCCAAGGCCCTTTGCAACTCAACCAAAACACTCACATAAAGGCCACCTTGAACCTCTGGCAAGACTTTCTCATCAACGACAACAAATCAATGCGGAAGTGGGTTCACTACTTCCCAATCTATGAGCGGCATTTCGCGTCATTTAGAAACAAGTCAATTACTTTTCTGGAGGTCGGCGTTCACAGCGGAGGCTCACTCCAGATGTGGCAGCGGTACTTCGGCCCCTTTGCCAGAATCGTCGGCATCGACATTGATCCCCAGTGCGCAGAACATGAATCGCCGGGCATCTTCGTCCGGATCGGCGACCAGTCCGACCCGCAGTTCCTACAGGAACTGATCGACGAGTTCGGCATCCCCGATGTGATCTTGGACGACGGCAGTCACATGATGGCGCACATGCGCAGTACGTTCGATTTCTTCTACCCAAGGATGCACAAGAATGCCGTCTACATGGTGGAAGACATGCACACAGCTTACTGGAGCGAGTTCGGCGGAGGCGTGGACAACCCCGAGTCGTTCATGAACTTCGCCAAAGACTGTGCCGACAGGCTGAATTGGAGCCACAGTCGCGGAACAGTTGCCCCCGATTACATCGGCAAGCAAACGTTGTGCGTGAGTTTCTATGACAGCATCGTCGCGTTTGAAAAGGGCGACGTGTGGTGGAAGGACGCGCCATGGACGGGCGAAGGCAGAGAAGGCCTGTACGGGAAAGGCGTTGTCCGCCCTGCCGCCTCTCCAGACGCTCCGAGCCGTGCCGATCTTGCGCTTTTGACCCAGGCAGAAGACCGGCGCAAGGCCAGCGATGCGCAAAATCCAGAACTGACGGCCGCCAATCTCCGCCTGCGCGACGAGATCGCCGCATTGCGGGCCAGCACCTCATGGCGCGCGACCGCCTTGCCTCGACGCATCTCAGGCTGGCTGAAGCGCTAAAGGCATGATCGGGATGAGCAGCAGTCGTGGACTGCGCCCCTCCCACCACTCGGCATGCGGGTCCGCACAGGGCCCGGCCTGCGCCACCTTGCGCTGGACCTCGCGCTGCACGACGCCCAAGACCGTGCGCTGACGCTTGAGGACCTTCTTCAAGCGCTTGACCTGTTTGCCATGGGCGTAGCCCCCGGGCGAGCCGGCGCAGGTTCTTGCCCTCGCGGGCGAAGGCCTGCTTGAGAGATGCCAGCGCGCCGGGCGGAGGCCACGACCTTGTGTCGTGCGATCTCGAGCAGGCGGCTGTCCACCGGATCGGCAATGGCCTTCTCGGACGGCGGTATCCACGATCACGCGCTCGTTCGCTGTGATCAGCTTGCGGGAGGACTCCAACTCCAAGAGTGCGCCCAGGCTGGCCGCACCAAAAAAAAAAGGGCGCCCGAAGGCGCCCCTGGTCTGCTGCCGCCTTGGCCGCCTCAGGCGGCCTGCGGCGCGTTGCGCAGCTTGATGTGCAGCTCGCGCAGCTGCTTCTCGTCGACCGGGCTCGGCGCCTGCGTCAGCAGGTCCTGGGCGCGCTGGGTCTTCGGGAAGGCAATCACGTCGCGGATCGACTCGGCGCCGGTCATGAGCATCACCAGGCGGTCGAGCCCGATCGCGATGCCGCCGTGCGGGGGCGCGCCGTACTGCAGCGCGTCCAGCAGGAAGCCGAACTTGTTCTGCGCATCCTCGGCGCTGATCTTGAGCGCGCGGAACACCTTGCTCTGCACTTCCTCGCGATGGATACGGACCGAGCCGCCGCCCATCTCGATGCCGTTGAGCACCATGTCGTAGGCCTTGGCGATGCACTTCTCGGGCGCCGTGTCCATGAGGTCCTCGTGGCCGTCCTTGGGCGCGGTGAACGGATGGTGCACCGCCGACCAGCGCTGGCCTTCCTCATCGAACTCGAACATCGGGAAGTCGACCACCCAGAGCGGCGCCCAGCGGTCGTCGAACAGGCCGTTCTTCTTGCCGAAGGGGCTGTGGCCGATCTTCACGCGGAGCGCGCCGATGGCGTCGTTGACGACCTTTTCCTTGTCGGCGCCGAAGAAGATGATGTCGCCGTTGCGGGCACCGGTGCGGGCGATGATCTCGGCCAGCGTGCCATCGTCGAGGTTCTTGACGATCGGGCTCTGCAGGCCTTCGCGGCCCAGCGCCGCGTCGTTGACCTTGATGTAGGCCAGGCCCTTGGCGCCGTAGATCTTGACGAATTCCTGGTAGCCGTCGATCTCGCCGCGCGACAGGCCGCCCTCACCGCCGCCGCCCGGCACGCGCAGCGCCACCACGCGGCCGCCGGCCATGGTGGCGGCATTGGCGAACACCTTGAATTCGACCCGCTTCATGAGCTCGGTGAGCTCGGTGAATTCGAGCTTCACGCGCAGGTCGGGCTTGTCGGAGCCGTACTTGAACATCGCGTCGGCGTAGCTCATGGTCGGGAACACCGGCAGCTCGATGCCGGCCGCATTGCGGAACACATTGCGGATCATGCCCTCGAACATCTCGCGGATCTCCTCCTCGGACAGGAACGAGGTCTCGATGTCGATCTGCGTGAACTCGGGCTGGCGGTCGGCGCGCAGGTCCTCGTCGCGGAAGCACTTGACGATCTGGTAATAGCGGTCGTAGCCGGCCACCATCAGCAGCTGCTTGAAGAGCTGCGGCGACTGCGGCAGCGCGAAGAAGCTGCCGTCGTGCACGCGGCTCGGCACCAGGTAGTCGCGCGCGCCCTCGGGCGTCGACTTGCCGAGCATCGGCGTCTCGATGTCGATGAAGCCGTTGGCGTCGAGGAACTTGCGCGCCTCCATCGTCACCTTGTAGCGCAGCATCATGTTGCGCTGCATCGCCGGACGGCGCAGGTCGAGAACGCGATGCGTGAGGCGGGTGGTCTCCGAGAGGTTGTCGTCGTCAAGCAGGAACGGCGGCGTCACCGACGGGTTCAGCACCTTCATCTCGTGGCACAGCACCTCGATCTTGCCGCTTTTGAGGTTGTCGTTGACCGTGCCTTCGGGGCGCGCGCGCACCAGGCCCGTGACCTGCACGCAGAATTCGTTGCGCAGGCCTTCGGCGGCGGCGAAGGTGGCGGCGCGATCGGGATCGCAGACCACCTGCACGTAGCCTTCGCGGTCGCGCAGGTCGATGAAGATCACGCCGCCGTGGTCACGCCGGCGGTTGACCCAGCCGCACAGGGTGACGGTCTGTCCGAGCAGGGCTTCGGTCACGAGACCGCAATAGATTGAACGCATGGCCATAGATGGATTCCCCGGCGCCGCATGGGCGCGTCTTTATTTGATCGCGATCGTCGCGGGGCCGCCAGGAACGACCACCCCCATCGACACGATGTACTTGAGCGCGTCGTCCACGCTCATCTTGAGTTCGATGCAGTCGCTGCGCTTGAGCATCACGAAATAGCCGCCCGTCGGGTTGGGCGTGGTCGGCACGTAGACGCCGAGATAGTCGCCGCCGCCCAGGTGGCCGACCACCTCATGGCCGGGCGTGCCGGTCACGAAGGCGATGGTCCAGGCGCCCGCGCGCGGCCACTCGATCAGCACCGCGGTGCGGAAGGCGTTGCCGTTCTCGGAGAACAGCGTGTCGGACACCTGCTTGACGCTGGAATAGATGGAGCGGACGACAGGGATGCGCCGCACCACGGCATCGCCCCAGCCGAGCAGGCGCTTGCCGACGAAATTGCTCGCGATGGCGCCGACCGACAGCAGGATGCCCAGAGTCAGCAGCACGCCGAGCCCGCGTACCTTGTGCTCGTTCAGGTACTGCTGCCACGTCTCGGGCAGCAGCCACAGCGTCTGGTCGAGCGTGCCGATGATCCAGTTCAGCACGCCCAGCGTGATGACCAGCGGCACGATGACCAGCAAGCCGGAGAGCAGCCATTTGCGCAGCGCGAGCATGGGGGGTCTCAGTCGCTGCCTGAAGAAGAAGCGGCAGGGGCCGGGGCCGCCGCGGCGGGCGCCGGGGCGCTGGCGGGCGCGGCGGCGGGTGCCGCGGCCGTGCCGTCAGCCGGCGCGGCGGCCGGGGGGGCGGCGGTCTTGTCGGCGCCGTCGCCCTTCTTGCCGCCACCGTCGCGGAAATCGGTCACGTACCAGCCCGAGCCCTTGAGCTGGAAGCCGGCGGCGGTGAGCTGCTTGCTGAACGCGCTCGCGCCGCAAGCCGGGCACTCCGAGAGCGGAGCGTCGGACATTTTCTGCAGCACGTCCTTGGCAAAGCCGCAGGCGCCGCACTTGTAGGCGTAGATAGGCATGGGATTGGAAAGCGGAAAAGGAGCGGCCGGCGGCCGCTCGCAAAGCCCTCGATTATAAGGGCGCCCCCGCTTTGGGCGGGCGGGCGTTCAGGCCGGATCGACCGCCAGGGGCCGATGCGGCGTGCGGGTGTTGGACACCCACTGCGGCGCCAGCGAGCCGGCCACCATGCCGCCGAACGAAGCCAGCAGGCCGGCCAGCTGGGCCGGGAACTCCTTGCCCCACGGCATTCCGAGGAACAGCAGCCAGGTCCCGATGCCCAGCACGACGGCCGCCACGGCGCCCTGGGTGGTCGCGCGCTGCCAGTAGAGGCCGCACACCAGGGGCACGAAGGCGCCCACCAGCGGGACCTGGTAGGCCCCGGACACCAGTTCGTAGATAGGGGTGCCCTGCATGCGGATCGCATAGGCCAGCACGGCCGCGCTGAACACCAGCACCGTGATGCGCATCGTCATCAGGTTGGACTTGTCGCTGCCCGCGGGCCGGAACTGGCGCCAGATGTTCTCGGTGAAGGTCACGCTCGGCGCCAGCAAGGTCGCCGAGGCGGTCGACTTGATGGCCGACAGCAGCGCGCCGAAGAACAGCACCTGCATCACGAAGGGCATCTTCTGCAGCACCAGCGTCGGCAGCACCTTCTGCGGATCGTCCTTCAGCAGGTCGGCGGTCTCGGCCGGCATGATCAGCAGCGCGCTCGCCACCAGGAACATCGGCACGAAGGCGAACAGGATGTAGGCGATGCCGCCGATGACCGGACCGCGCGTGGCCGACTTGACGCTGTTGGCCGACATGACGCGCTGGAACACGTCCTGCTGCGGGATCGAGCCCAGCATCATGGTGATCGCGGCGGCGAAGAAGAAGACCATGTCCTTGTAGCTCGGCTCCGGCCAGAACCTGAACAGGTCCTTGCTGACCGCGAAGGCCACCACCTTGTCGGCGCCGCCGGCCATGTTGCCGGCGAAAACCGCGATCACGGCCAGCCCGAGCACCAGGATGATCATCTGGATGAAATCGGTGACCGCGACCGACCACATGCCGCCGAACAGGGTGTAGGCCAGGATCGAGACGACGCCGATCACCATGCCCAGGGAAACCCCGATCGCGCCGCCCGAGAGCACGTTGAACACCAGGCCCAGCGCCGTGACCTGGGCCGACACCCAGCCCAGGTAGCTCAGCATGATGATCAGCGAGCAGGCGATCTCGATGGAACGGCCGAAGCGCTCGCGGTAGTAGTCGCTGATGGTCAGCAGCGTCATGCGATAGAGCTTGCCGGCGAAGAAGAGGCCGACCAGGATCAGGCAGGTGCCGGCGCCGAACGGGTCTTCGATCACGCCGTTGAGCCCGCCCTCGATGAACTTGGCCGGAATGCCGAGCACGGTTTCGGAGCCGAACCAGGTGGCGAAGGTGGTCGTCACGATCATGTAGAGCGGCAGGTGCCGGCCGGCGATCGCGAAGTCGGTGGTGTTCTTCACCCGCCGGGCCGCATACAGGCCGATGGCGATGGTGACCAGCAGGTAGACGAAGACCAGTGTCAGCAGCACGGCAGCAATTCCTTCCTCAGAAAAGACGCACGCGCACCAGCACCTGCATCGCGATCAAGCCCAATACAAATCCCATGCCACCGTAGATGATCGCCTGCAGCAGCCGGTTGGTCCGCTTCTGTGCAGCCAGCAGTTCGAGCAGCTCGCGGCGGTGGTCCGGGGGGCGATTCTCCAGGAAATCGTGCATCAGTCGAGGCAGCTGCGGCAGCAATTTTGCGTAGCGCGGCGCCTCGGCGCGCAGCTGCTCGAACAGCTTGCGGGGGCCGATCTGGTCGGTCATCCACTTCTCGAGGAAGGGCTTGGCGGTGTGCCAGAGGTCGAGCTCGGGATCGAGCTGGCGACCCAGCCCCTCGATGTTGAGCAAGGTCTTCTGCAGCAGCACCAGCTGCGGCTGGATCTCGACCTGGAAACGGCGCGAGGTCTGGAACAGCCGCATCAGCACCATGCCGAGCGAAATCTCCTTCAGCGGCCGGTCGAAGTAGGGTTCGCAGACGGTGCGGATCGCCGCCTCGAGTTCGTCGATGCGGGTGCCGTGCGGCACCCAGCCGCTCTCGAGGTGCAGCTCGGCCACGCGCTTGTAGTCGCGGCGGAAGAAAGCGACGAAGTTCTGCGCCAGGTATTCCTTGTCCGACTCGGTCAGCGTGCCGATGATGCCGAAGTCGAGCGACACGTAGCGCCCGAAGCTCTCCGGCTCGAGGCTGACCTGGATGTTGCCCGGGTGCATGTCGGCGTGGAAGAAGCCGTCGCGGAACACCTGGGTGAAGAAGATCGTGACGCCGTCGCGGGCCAGCTTCGGGATGTCGACGCCGGCCGCGCGCAGGCGGTCGAGCTGGGCGATCGGCACGCCCTTCATGCGCTCCATCACCATCACTTCGGGGTGGCAGAAGTCCCAGTACATCTCGGGGATCAGCACGAGGTTGAGCTTTTCCATGTTGCGCCGAAGCTGAGCCGCATTGGCCGCCTCGCGCACCAGGTCGAGCTCGTCGTGCAGGTACTTGTCGAACTCGGCGACCACCTCGCGCGGCTTCAGGCGCTTGCCGTCGGCCGACAGGCCCTCGACCCAGCCGGCCATCATGGCCATCAGGGCCAGGTCCTTCTCGATCACGTCGCGCATGCCCGGGCGCAGCACCTTGACCGCCGCGTCGCGCACCGAGCCATCGGCCAGGCGGACGGTGGCGAAGTGCACCTGGGCGATCGACGCGCTGGCCACCGGCGTCTCGTCGAACTGCACGAAGATGTCGCTCACCGGGCGTCGGAAGGCGCGCTCGATGGTCGCGATCGCCACCTTGGAGGGGAATGGCGGCACACGGTCCTGCAGCCAGGCCAGTTCGTCGGCGATGTCCGGCGGCAGCAGGTCGCGCCGGGTCGACAGCACCTGGCCGAACTTGACGAAGATCGGGCCCAGGCGTTCGAGCGCCTCGCGCAGCCGCTGGCCCCGCGGCGCGTCGAGATTGCGCCCGACCGAAACGATGCGTGCGACCACGCGCAGCCAGGGCTTCTGGAAACTCGTGAGGACGAGTTCGTCGAGGCCGTAGCGCAGTGCGACCCAGACGATGAATACGCCGCGGTAGATCCGCCTCATTCGGCTGCAGACCCGCCGGCCTTGCCCGGACGTTGGCCGACGAACTGCCGCAGCGCATCCACCACGCGGCGGGCCCCGGTCGCGACGGTGTGCGCGGGCACGTCGCCGATGGCGCGCGCCAGGTCATCCTCGACGTCCCAGCGCACGTGGTCGACCAGCCAGTTGATCTCGGCCGCCAGCTGCACGTCGCCCTCGATGCGCACCGCCGGCTTCTCGCCGTTGAAGGCCGCGCGGGCCAGGCCGAACGGCGAAGTCTCGGTGACGGTCAGCGTGAGTTCGGCGACGGCGCCTTCGGGCGCCAGGTCGAGCAGGCCGGCCGGCGTGGGGACGAACTGCATCGTCACGAAGCGCCACTCGAACTTCACCACCCGGCCCTGCAGCCGCAGCAGGCGCTGCTGGGCTTCAGGCTCCTGCTGGAGCACGTGGTTGAGGAACAGGACGGCGCGGTGCTGGACCTCGTGGACCGCCCACTCGGGGGGTTGGAGGCGGCTGCCGACGCGGTTCGCGAGGTCTTCCAGAAACGAAAAAGGGGACGATGGTGTAACCATGTCCCCATTATTCCCGCTCTTGACCCGGTCTTGCGACCAGGCCCAAGGGAAGTTCGCGTCTATTGCAATGCCTGGACGCCGGCCACCAGCCAGCCGCTGCCGCCCTTGGTGTCCTTGGTCATGTTCCAGACTTCACGGAAGGGGCTCGGGCCCGAGGACACGTCCTCGCGGATCATGCCGGAGAACTCGACGCTGGCCAGGTAGGCATCGGGCAGTTCCTCGATGCCGAGCAGCTTGGCGTCGAGCATCACGACCTCGGTCTTGTTCGGCTGGCCGCCGGTGTGGGTCTCGCGCTCGGCGAGCTGCTGGCGGATTTCGCCGACCATGCCGTCGGTCATCATCGAGCGCAGGGTGCCGATGTCGGCGCGGTCCCAGGCGTCCTGCAAGGTGACGAAATTGCGCTTGGCCGCCGTCAGGAAGCCGTCGGCATCGAAGCCCGCGGGGATGCCCCAGGACTGCGAGCCAGCCAGGGCCGAGCCGATCATGCTGCCGCCCGCGGCGGCGGCACCGGCCATCGACGAGCCGCCCGTGCGGTCGGCCGGATGGTCGGCAGGGGCCGCGCTGGCATCGAAAGCGGCGGCATGGTTCTCCCAGGGCCTGGCGGAGGCGTCGTTGCCGACGTTGCGCGGGCTGTACTGGGGCGGTGCGGTGGCATCGGCCGGGCTGCCCGCGCCCTGGAAGGCGAAGCCGCCGGCGCGCGGCGCGGCCGCGGCACGCGAGCGGGCCGAGAAGATCCGCCAGACCACCACGGCGGCCAGCACCAGCAGGCCGATCAGGAGGATGTTGCCGAAGGCGGCACCGAGGCCGAGCGAATGGGCGAGCCAGGCCAGGCCCAGGCCGGCCGCGAGGCCGCCGAGCATGCCGGCCCAAGGACGCTTGGGCGCCGCGGCCGCGGGCGCCGCCGGTGCCGGCTTGGCGGCCGTGGCGCTGTTCGCGGTCTGCGCCGGCGCGCCGGGCGTCGCGGGTGCGGCGGGCGGCGTCGCCTGACGCTGCGTCACGTTGCTGGATTGCCGGCCGAACGACTTGCCGCCACCCATGCGGGCGGCACTGGCATCGATGCTCACGACAGCCAATGCGCACACCAGCAACAAGGACCCAAACTTCTTCATGACGTCTCCTCTTCGGCCAAAAACAGCTTCAACACTTGATTCCAACATGCAGGGCGACCACGCCGCCCGTCATGTTGTGATAGTCCACATGACCGAAACCGCCCTCCTTCATGAGGGTCTTGAGGTCTTCCTGGTCCGGATGCATGCGGATCGACTCTGCCAGGTAGCGGTAGCTGGCGTCGTCGCCCGCCACCACCTTGCCCAGGCGCGGCAGCACGCTGAACGAATACCAGTCGTAGGCCTTTCGCAGCGGCTTGGCGACTTTGGAGAATTCGAGCACCAGCAACTTGCCGCGCGGCTTCAGCACGCGGTTCATTTCTTTCAGCGCCGCATCCTTGTGCGTCATGTTGCGCAGGCCGAAGGCGACGGTCACGACATCGAAGTGGTTGTCGGGGAACGGCAGCTTCTCGGCATCGCAGACCAGCGTGGGCAGGACGACGCCGGCGTCGAGCAGGCGGTCGCGGCCGGTGCGCAGCATGGCCTCGTTGATGTCGGTGTGGACCACCTCGCCGCTGGCGCCCACCTTCTTGGCAAAGGCCAGCGCGAGGTCGCCGGTGCCGCCGGCGATGTCCAGCACCTTCGATCCTTCGCCGACGTTCGCGACCATCACCGTGTAGGCCTTCCAGGCGCGGTGAAGGCCCATCGACATCAGGTCGTTCATGAGGTCGTAGCGCGAGGCGACCGAATCGAAGACGCCGCGCACGCGCGTGGCCTTGTCGCTTTCGTCGACCGATTCGAATCCGAAATGGGTGGTGCTCATACCTCCGATGTTAGGCCGGAAGCGTTCACCTCAAGCCGGATACCCCGCAAGGAATCCGGAATTTCGTCGCTCAGTGGTTGCCGCAGGCGTGTCCGCCGTGGCCGGAAGCCGCGGCTTTTTCGGCCATCGGCGCGTCGCGATCGACGCCGGCCGCAGCCAGGCGCTGTTCGTACGCGGCCCACAGCTCGGCCTCCCGGGCGCCGAGGTCGTAGAGCAGGTCCCACGAGAAGATGCCGGTGTCGTGGCCATCGCTGAAGGTCGGCTGCACCGCGTAGTTGCCGACCGGCTGCAGGTCGACCAGCTCGACATTGCGCTTGCCCGTCTGCAGCACCTCCTGCCCGGGCCCGTGGCCCTGAACCTCGGCCGAGGGCGAATAGATCCGCATCAGCTCGAACGGGATGCGGAAGGTCGCGCCGTCGGAAAAGCCGACCTCCAGCACGCGCGACTGGCCGTGCACCGTGATCGACTGGGGGGTCGGTGCGCCCGCCTGCAAACCTGCCATCAGAAACTCCTTGTCGCCAGCTGCTGGATCATGTCGCGTTCCAGCAGCTGCAATTGTTGCGCGATCGCCTGCTCGCGCTGCGGGTCGGCCGGACGCTGGGCCGCGGCCCACACGGGCGAAGGAAAGCGGCTGTCCCAATCGAAGCGCGCGATCACGTGCCAATGCAGGTGCGGCACCATGTTGCCGAGGGCCGCCAGGTTGATCTTGGCGGGCGACAGATGCGCGCGCAGACATTGCTCCACCACGGCCACGGCCTCCATGCAGAGAGCGCGGTCGTCTGGCGACAGGTCGGACCATTCGGCCACATGGTCGGCCCAGACCACCCGGTAGAAGGCCGGGAAGTCCGCCTCGGCCGCATGGATGACACGCAGCTTCGCGCCCTGGAAGACCAGGCGGCCGCCCGGTTCGTCGCACAGCGGGCAGCCCGCGACACGCAGCGCCATCACACCAGCACGCGTTCGATGCCGCCCTGGTTGGCGGCCGCGACATAGGCCGGCATCCAGTCGGCGCCGAGGATCTTGTTGGCCATCTCGACCACGATGTAGTCGGCTTCGAGCAGGCCGTTATTCAGGTCGTTGCCGTAGCGGCTCAGGCCCTGCAGGCAGCTCGGGCAGCTGGTGAGGATCTTGACGTTGGCGCCGGGGGCCACTTGGCCGGCTTCGCGCAGCGCGGTCTCGCCCTTCTTCAGTTCCTCTTCCTTGCGGAAGCGGATCTGCGTCGAGATGTCCGGCCGGGTCACGCCCAGCGTGCCGGATTCGCCGCAGCAGCGGTCGTTCTTGAGCACGTTGCCGCCCACCAGCGCCTTCACGGTCTTCATCGGGTCCTGCAGCTTCATCGGCGTGTGGCAGGGGTCGTGGTAGAGGTAGCCGCCACCGCCCGCATCGCCGAGCGTGATGCCTTTCTCGAGCAGGTATTCGTGGATGTCGATGATCCGGCAGCCCGGGAAGATCTTGTCGAACTGGTAGCCCTGAAGCTGGTCGTAGCAGGTGCCGCAGCTCACCACGACGGTCTTGATGTCGAGGTAGTTGAGCGTGTTGGCGACGCGGTGGAAGAGCACCCGGTTGTCGGTGATCATCTTCTCGGCCTTGTCGAACTGGCCGCTGCCGCGCTGCGGATAGCCACAGCACAGGTAGCCCGGCGGCAGCACGGTCTGCACGCCCGCATGCCACAGCATCGCCTGGGTGGCGAGGCCGACCTGCGAGAACAGGCGCTCCGAGCCGCAGCCCGGGAAATAGAACACCGCCTCGGTCTCGGGCGTGGTCGCCTGCGGGTTGCGGATGATCGGGACGTAGTCGGCATCCTCGATGTCCAGCAGCGCCCGCGCTGTCTTCTTGGGCAAGCCGCCCGGCATCTTCTTGTTGATGAAGTGGATCACCTGCTCCTTGAGCGGTGCCGGGCCCAGCGTCGCCGGCGGGGCGGCGGTCTGCTTCTTCGCCAGGCCGCGCAGCAGGTCGTTGGCCATGCGCTGGGCCTTGAAGCCGATGTCGACCATGCCGGTGCGCATCAGCTTGATGGTCTGCGGACTGGTCGCGTTGAGGAAGAACATCGCCGCCGCATTGCCGGGCCGGAACGACTTCTGCCCCATCTTGCGCAGCAGGTTGCGCATGTTCATCGAGACGTCGCCGAAGTCGATGTTGACCGGGCACAGCGTCAGGCACTTGTGGCACACGGTGCAGTGGTCGGCGACGTCCTCGAACTCTTCCCAGTGCTTGATGCTGACGCCGCGCCGGGTCTGCTCCTCGTACAGGAAGGCCTCGACCAGCAGCGAGGTGGCGAGGATCTTGTTGCGCGGCGAATAGAGCAGGTTGGCGCGCGGCACGTGGGTGGCGCACACCGGCTTGCACTTGCCGCAGCGCAGGCAGTCCTTGACGCTGTCGGCGATGGCGCCGATGTCGCTCTGCTGCATGATGATCGACTCGTGCCCCATGAGGCCGAAGCTCGGCGTATAGGCGTTGGTCAGGTCGGCATGCAGCGCCCGCCCGTCGGGGCCGGCATGCGCGCTGCCGCGCAGCAGCTTGCCCTTGTTGAAGCGGCCTTCGGGGTCGACCTTCTTCTTGTAGTCGGTGAAGGGCTGCAGTTCGGCGTCGCTCAGGAACTCGAGCTTGGTGATGCCGATGCCATGCTCGCCCGAGATCACGCCGTCGAGGCTGCGCGCCAGCGCCATGATGCGGACCACCGCCGCATGCGCGGTCTGCAGCATCTCGTAGTTGTCGCTGTTGACCGGGATGTTGGTGTGGACGTTGCCGTCGCCGGCGTGCATGTGCAGCGCGATCCAGACCCGGCCCTTGAGCACCTGCTGGTGGATGTCGTTGCATGCAGCCAGGATCGGCGCGAACTCGGCGCCGGTGAAGATCGCCGCCAGCGGCTCGCGCAGCTGCGTCTTCCAGCTGGCGCGCAGCGCGTGGTCCTGCAGCTGCGGGAACAGGGCCTGGACCTGGTCGAGCCATCCCTGCCACAGGGCACGGACCTCGCGCACCAGCGCCAGCCCTTCGCCCACGCGGCCTTCCAGCAGCTCGGCGGCCGGCAGGTCGTTGGCGTCCTCGCGCTTGCCCAGCGGCAGGTTGCCGCGCGCCAGGAAATCTTCCAGCGCATCGGCCAGCGCGATCTTGTTCTGCAGCGACAGCTCGATGTTGATGCGCTCGATGCCGTCGGTGTACTCGGCCATCCGCGGCAGCGGGATCACTACGTCCTCGTTGATCTTGAAGGCGTTGGTGTGCCGGCTGATGGCGGCGGTGCGCTTGCGGTCGAGCCAGAACTTCTTGCGCGCCTCGGGGCTGATCGCGATGAAGCCCTCGCCGCTGCGCGAGTTGGCGATGCGCACCACCTCGGAAGTGACGCGCGCCACCGTGTCGGCGTCGTCGCCGGCGATGTCGCCGAACAGCACCATCTTCGGCAGGCCGCCGTGGCGCTTGGACTTGGTCGCGTAGCCGACCGCCTTGAGATAGCGGTCGTCCAGGTGCTCCAGCCCCGCCAGCAGGACGCCCGAGCGCTTCTGCTCGGCGAACATGAAGTCCTTGATCTCGACGATGCTGGGCACCGCGTCCTTGGCATTGCCGAAGAACTCGAGGCACACGGTGCGGGTGTGGGCCGGCATGCGGTGCACGATCCAGCGGCAGCTGGTGATCAGGCCGTCGCAGCCTTCCTTCTGGATGCCGGGCAGTCCCGAGAGGAACTTGTCGGTCACGTCCTTGCCCAGGCCTTCCTTGCGGAAGGTCTTGCCGGGGATCTCGAGCCGCTCGGTGCGCAAGGGCGTCTTGCCGTCGGCGGCGAAATACTGCAGTTCGAACACGGCGCTCTCGGCGTCGTGGATCTTGCCGAGGTTGTGGCCGATGCGCGTGACCTCGAGCCATTCGGCGTCCGGCGTCACCATGCGCCAGGAAGCCAGGTTGTCGAGCGCGGTGCCCCACAGCACCGCCTTCTTGCCACCGGCGTTCATCGCCACGTTGCCGCCCACGCACGAGGCCTCGGCCGAAGTCGGGTCGACCGCGAAGACGAAGCCGCCGCGCTCGGCCGCATCGGCCACCCGCTGCGTGACCACGCCGGCCTCGGTCCAGATGGTCGCCACCGGTACATTGAGACCCGGCAGCGCGCGCATCTCGACCTCGGTCATGGCCTCGAGTTTCTCGGTGTTGATGACCGCGCTGTTCCAGGTGAGCGGGATCGCACCGCCCGTGTAGCCGGTGCCGCCGCCGCGCGGCACGATGGTCAGGCCGAGCTCGATGCAGCTCTTGACCAGGCCCGCCATCTCGGCCTCGGTGTCGGGCGTCAGCACCACGAACGGGTATTCCACCCGCCAGTCGGTGGCGTCGGTCACGTGCGATACGCGCGACAGGCCGTCGAACTTGATGTTGTCCTTGGCCGTGACCCGCCGCAGCGCCCGCGTGGCCTTGCGCCGCAGCGCCGCCACGTCGCGGAACATGGCGTCGAAGGCGGTCACCGCCTGCGCCACCAGGTCGGTCAGTTCGCCGACCGAGACGTCGCGCTGGGCGTCGCTGGCGGGCGTGCGGCGCTTCTGCACCTCGCCCAGCCGGTGGTTGAGCGCCTCGACCAGCTGGCCGCGCCGGCGCGGGTTGTCCAGCAGGTCGTCGACCAGGTAGGGGTTGCGCTGGACCACCCAGATGTCGCCCAGCACCTCGTAAAGCATCCGGGCCGAACGGCCGGTGCGGCGCTCGGAGCGCAGGCTCTGCAGCAGTTCCCAGCCGCGCTCGCCCAGCAGGCGAATGACGATCTCGCGATCGGAGAAGCTGGTGTAGTTGTAGGGGATCTCACGCAGTCGCGCGGGCTCTGCGGCCTGCGACAACAACGCCGTCAACGCGGTCGGAGCATTCATCGGGGAGTGGCCTCGGTCGGGCGCTGCGCGCCCATCAACCAGGGGTGGGGATTTTAAGGCAGCACCGGCCGGCGTGCGGCGGCAGGGGCATCGGCCCCTAGAAGAGGACCCGGCTGCGGATCGTGCCCGGCACCTTGGCCAGCTTCTCGAGCGCGAGGTCGGACGAGGCGGCGTCGATGTCGGTCACCACGTAGCCGACCTTCTCGTTGGTCTGCAGGAACTGCGAGGCGATGTTGATGTGGTTGTCGGAAAAGATCCGGTTGATCTCCGACAGCACGCCCGGGACGTTGCGGTGCACGTGCAGCAGCCGGTGCTTGCCCGGGTGCGCCGGCAGCGCCACCTCGGGGAAGTTCACGGACGAGGTCGAGGTGCCGTTGTCGCTGTACTTCACCAGCTTCTCGGCCACCTCGAGGCCGATGTTGGCCTGGGCTTCCATGGTGGAGCCGCCGATGTGCGGGGTCAGGATCACGTTGTCGAGCCCGCGCAGCGGCGACTGGAACTCGTCCTTGTTGCTGCGCGGCTCGACCGGGAAGACGTCGACCGCGGCGCCCAGCAGCTTCCTGGCCTTCAGCGCCTCGGCCAGCGGCTCGATCTCGACCACGGTGCCGCGCGAGGCGTTGATCAGGATCGCGCCGGGCTTCATGGCGGCGATCTCGGCGGCGCCGATCATCCATTGCGTGGCCTGGGTCTCGGGCACGTGCAGGCTCACGATGTCGCTCTGCGCGAGCAGGTCGGGCAACAGCCGCACCTGGCGGGCGTTGCCGAGCGGCAGCTTGGTGACGACGTCGAAGAAGGCGACCTGCATGCCGAGCGCCTCGGCCAGCACCGACAGCTGGGCGCCGATCGAGCCGTAGCCGACGATGCCGAGCGTCTTGCCGCGGATCTCGAAGGCGTTGTCGGCCGACTTGAGCCAACCGCCGCGGTGGGCCACCGCGCTTTTCTCGGGCACGCCGCGCAGCAGCAGGATGGCTTCGGCCAGCACCAGTTCGGCGACCGAGCGGGTGTTCGAATAGGGCGCATTGAAGACCGCCACGCCGTGTTCGCGCGCGGCTTCCAGGTCGACCTGGTTGGTGCCGATGCAGAAGCAGCCGACTGCCACCAGCTTCTGGGCCTCGGCGAACACCTCGGCGGTCAGTTGCGTGCGTGAGCGGATCCCGAGGAAATGGACGTCGGCGACGCGTGCCTTGAGTTCGGCGTCCGGCAAGGCGCCCGGGAGCGATTCGATGTTGCTGTAGCCGGCGGCCCGCAGCACCTCGACGGCCGAGGGGTGGATGCCCTCGAGCAGGAGAAACTTGATCTTGCTTTTGTCGAGTGAAGTCTTGCTCATTCCGGGGCCAGGAAGTCGAGGGACGATGCTAGCATGGTGCGCCGCAGCATGCAGCGCACGCCGCGGCGCACCAAAAGGGTTTCCCCCGTTGGTGCACACTCCGGGATTGTCAAAAAATGTGACGCTGTCGTGTCATACGCACGACCTAGCATCCGCGCTTTCATTTCCCCCTCAGGAGTCTTCATGCGATTCAAAACGCTCGCCATGGCATCGGCGCTGGCTGTGACGCTTTCCACTTCCGCGTTGGCACAGACCGAGATCCAGTGGTGGCATTCCATGACCGCCGTCAACGGCGAATGGGTCAACGACCTGGCCCGGCAGTTCAACGAGAGCCAGAAAGAATTCAAGATCGTGCCGACCTACAAGGGCCAGTACGACGAATCGATGACCGCCGCCGTCGCCGCCTTCCGGGCCGGCAACGCGCCGCACATCCTGCAGGTTTTCGAAGTCGGCACCGCGACCATGATGGCCAGCAAGGGCGCCATCATCCCGGTCGGTCAGGTCATGAAGGATGCCGGCGAGAAGTTCGACCCGAGCGCCTACATCCCCGCGGTTGCCGGCTACTACACGGCGCCCAGCGGCCAGATGCTGAGCTTCCCGTTCAACAGCTCGACCACCATCTTCTATTTCAACAAGGACGCCTTCAAGGCGGCCGGCCTGCCCACCGACAAGGCGCCCGCCACCTGGCCCGAGGTGGTCGCCGCCGCCGCCAAGCTCAAGGCCAGCGGCCACAAGTGCCCGTTCACGACCGCCTGGCAGAACTGGACCCAGATCGAGAGCTTCTCGGCCTGGCACAACGTCGAGTTCGCGAGCAAGAACAACGGCCTGTCCGGCCTGGACACCCGCCTGAAAGTCAATTCGCCGCTGCACCAACGCCACGTCGAGAACCTCGCGAGCATGGCCAAGCAGGGCCTGTTCATCTACAAGGGCCGCGGCAACGTGCCCGAGGCTTCGTTCGTGTCGGGCGAGTGCGCCATGATCGCCACCTCGTCGGGCTTCTACGGCAACGTGGCGAAGAACGCCAAGTTCGCCTACGGCCTGACCGCGCTGCCCTACTACCCCGATGTCCCGGGCGCGCCCCAGAACACGGTCATCGGCGGCGCCAGCCTGTGGGTGATGGCGGGCAAGAAGCCCGAGGAGTACAAGGGCATCGCCAAGTTCTTCAGCTTCATCTCGACGCCTGAAGTGCAGTCGGCCAGCCACAAGCGCACCGGCTACCTGCCGATCACCACAGCCGCCTACCAGCTCACCGACAAGTCCGGCTTCTACAAGGAACACCCGGGGACCGACGTCGCCGTGACCCAGATGATCCGCAAGGTGACCGACAAGAGCCGCGGCATCCGCCTGGGCAACTACGTCCAGATCCGCGCCATCGAGGACGAAGAGCTCGAACAGGTCTGGAGCGGCAAGAAGACCGCCAAGGAAGCCCTCGACGCCATCGTGACCCGCGGCAACGAGCAACTGGAAAAGTTCCAGAAAGCTAACAAGGGCTGAAAGCCCTTGTTGGCTTGCGCTGCAGTGCCGCACCCCTCCCAACCCTCCCCGCCGGGCGGGGAGGGCTCCTGCTGGCGGGGCTGACACAGTTGAGACACAGTTAGACTCGCAGCCCCGCCGGGCTCAAGAATCGGCGGGGTTTCTTTTTGAGGGATCCATGGAAAAACGCGTCGTCTTTCGCTCGGGCTGGCTGCCGTGGGCGCTGCTCGCGCCGCAGATGATCGTCATCATCGTGTTCTTCTTCTGGCCGGCGAGCCAGGCGCTGCTGCAGTCGATGCAGATGCAGGACGCGTTCGGCACCTCGACCGAATGGGTCGGCCTCGACAACTTCAAGCAGCTGTTCGCGGACCCGAAGTACATCGCCTCGTTCGAGACCACGGCGCTGTTCTCGATCCTGGTGGCCTTCTTCGGCCTCACCATCTCGCTGGTGCTGGCGGTCTTCGCGGACCGCATCGTGCGCGGGGCGATGATCTACAAGACGCTGCTGATCCTGCCGTACGCGGTGGCGCCCGCGGTGGCCGCGGTGCTCTGGGTCTTCATGTTCTCGCCGTCGCTGGGCGTGGTGGCGTACGCATTGGCCAAGGTCGGCATCGACTGGAACCACCTGCTCAACGGGACCCACGCCATGACCCTGATCGTCATGGCGGCGGTCTGGAAGCAGATCTCCTACAACTTCCTGTTCTTCCTGGCCGGCCTGCAGTCGATCCCCAAGTCGCTGATCGAGGCGGCGGCCATCGACGGCGCAGGACCCTGGCGCCGCTTCTGGACCGTGCAGTTCCCGCTGCTGTCGCCGACCACCTTCTTCCTGCTGGTGATCAACGTGGTGTACGCCTTCTTCGACACCTTCGCGATCGTCGATGCCGCGACCCAGGGCGGGCCGGGCCGCGCCACCACGATCCTGGTCTACAAGGTCTACTACGACGGCTTCAAGGCGATGGACCTCGGCGGCTCGGCCGCGCAGTCGGTCGTGCTGATGGCGATCGTCGTCGTTCTCACGGTCGTCCAGTTCCGCTATGTCGAGAAAAAGGTGAACTACTGATGGTCGAGCGAAACCCGTCCCTGGGCATCCTGGCCCACGCCGTGATGATCTTCGGCGTGCTGATCGTCGCCTTCCCGCTCTATCTGGCGTTCGTGGCGTCGAGCCACACGGCGCAGGAGATCGTCCAGGCACCGATGCCGCTCCTGCCCGGCGGCCACCTCTGGGAGACCTACAAGTCGGCCCTGTTCGGCCGCACGGCCGGCGCCGGCTCGACCGCGCCGGTGGCCCGCATGATGTGGGTCAGCCTGGTGACGGCGCTGGTCATCACCTTCGGCAAGATCGCGATCTCGCTGCTCTCGGCGTTCGCGGTCGTGTACTTCCGCTTTCCGTTCAAGTCGCTTTGCTTCTGGGCCATCTTCATCACCCTGATGCTGCCGGTCGAGGTCCGCATCGGTCCGACCTACCAGGTGGTGTCGGACCTCGGCATGCTCAACAGCTACGCCGGCCTGACGGTGCCGCTGATCGCCTCGGCGACCGCGACCTTCCTGTTCCGGCAGTTCTTCCTGACCGTGCCCGACGAGCTGATCGAGGCCGCCCGCATGGACGGCGCCGGCCCGATGCGCTTCTTCTGGGACGTGCTGCTGCCGCTGTCGAAGACCTCGATCGCGGCGCTGTTCGTGATCCAGTTCATCTACGGCTGGAACCAGTACCTGTGGCCGCTGCTCGCCACCACCAGCGAAGACATGTACCCGGTGGTGATCGGCATCAAGCGGATGATCGCCGGCGGCGACGGACAGAACGAATGGAACATCGTGATGGCGACCGCGCTGCTGGCCATGCTGCCGCCCGCACTGGTGGTGATCCTGATGCAGAAATGGTTCGTCAAGGGACTGGTGGACACCGAGAAGTGACCCGCCCACCCTCCCCGGTCCACCCCTTGCCTTCAACCGACTAGATATGGCTGCCCTCTCACTTCGCAACGTCATCAAGCGCTACGGCCACGGCCCGAAAGCCAACCAGGTCATCCACGGCGTGAGCGCCGAGATCCCCGACCACGAGTTCGTCGTCATCGTCGGCCCCTCGGGCTGCGGCAAGTCGACCCTGCTGCGCATGGTCGCGGGGCTGGAAGAAATCAGCGCCGGCGAGATCCGCATCGGCGACCGCGTGGTCAACAACCTCGAGCCCTCCGAGCGGGACATCGCGATGGTGTTCCAGAACTACGCGCTCTACCCGCACATGACGGTGTTCGACAACATGGCCTATGGCCTGAAGATCGCCAAGGTGCCGGTGCCTGAGATCAAGACCCGGGTCGACAAGGCGGCCGGCATCCTCGAGCTCGGCCACCTGCTCACGCGCAAGCCGCGCGAGCTCTCGGGCGGCCAGCGCCAGCGCGTCGCCATGGGCCGCGCGATCGTGCGCCAGCCGAAGGTCTTCCTGTTCGACGAGCCGCTGTCGAACCTGGACGCCAAGCTGCGCGCCCAGACCCGCCTCGAGATCCAGAAACTGCACCGCGAGCTCGGCATCACCTCGCTGTTCGTCACCCACGACCAGGTCGAGGCCATGACCTTGGCCGAGCGGATCATCGTGATGAACGGCGGCGTGATGGACCAGTTCGCCACCCCCGAGGAGGTCTATTCGCGGCCTGCGACCACCTTCGTCGCCAGCTTCATCGGCTCGCCGCCGATGAACCTGCTGCGGCACGCGCCGGGTGTGCGTCCCGGCATGATCCTCGGCATCCGGCCCGAGCACCTGAGCCTCGACGCCAACGGCTGGTCGGTGCAGGTCGAGCATGTCGAGCTGCTGGGCGCCGAGCGCCTGATCTACGGCCGCATCGGCGAGGAACCGCTGATCATGCGGGTCGACGAAGGCCAGGCGCCGCCGGTCGCCGGCGACACCGTCAAGATCGCGGCCCGCCAGGACAAGCTGCACTGGTTCGACGCCGGCTCCGGAAAGCGAAGCCCATGACCGACTGGCCCTACCCGCGCTGGATCGCCCATCGCGGTGCCGGCAAGCTGGCGCCGGAAAACACGCTGGCGGCGTTCCGTCTCGGCGCCGAGCATGGCTTCCGGATGTTCGAATGCGACGCCAAGCTGAGCGCCGACGGCGTGCCCTTCCTGCTGCACGACGCGACGCTCGAGCGCACCAGCAACGGGCGCGGGGTCGCCGGCGAGCTGCCGTGGGCGGCGCTGTCGCAGCTCGATGCCGGTGGCTGGCACTCGCGGCGCTACGCCGGCGAGCCACTGGCCAGCCTCGAGGGCCTGATCCGCTTCTGCCAGGCCAACCGCCACGCGCTCAACATCGAGATCAAGCCGACACCGGGCACCGAGCGCCGCACCGGCGAGGTCGTCGCCAACCACGCGGCGCGGCTCTGGACCGATGCTACCCAGCCTCCGCCCTTCCTGACCTCCTTCGCCCCGGACGCCCTGCGCGGCGCCCTCGCCGCCCAGCCGGGACTGCCGCGCGGCCTGCTGCTGGACACGCTGCCCGCGGGCTGGCTAGCCACCGCGCTCGCGCTCGGCTGCGTCGCGGTCGTCTGCAACTACGCGCTCTGGGACGCCGCGACCGTCGCGCAGGTGCATGCCGCCGGACTTCGTGCGTTGAGCTACACCGTCAACGACGAATGGGCGGCCGAACGGCTGCTCGCGCTCGGCACCGATGGCATCATCACCGACCGCGTCGATCGCTTCAGTCCGGCCTGAATGCCGGCCCGGCGCCGGCCTGAGCGCGCCCTCGGCCGACATCGATCCGGTCCGCCGGCTTTTATGATGAAGCCCATGCGCTGGCTCCTCCGTCTCCCGGCCCTCCTGCTGGCTGTCGCGCTGTGCGGCGGCGGCGCCTGGGCACAAGCCCCCGCCGCGCCCGATGCCGCCCCCACGGTGGCTGCCCTGCGCAGCCAGCTCGAAGCGATCCCGTCTTCGGTGGAGACCAGCGCCGACGTGCGCGGCGTGGTCGAGCAGCTCAACGCCATCAGCACCGCGACCGACAAGTTCATCGCCGCGCGCACCGGCGAACTCAACGACATGAACGCCCGGCTCGGCGAGCTCGGCAACGCGCCCGCCGCGGGCACCACCGAGAACCCCGACATCACCCGCCGCCGGGCGGCGCTGACCCGGGACCGCAATGCGCTGGATGCCAATATCCGGCTGGCGCGGCTGGTGTCGGTGGATGCGCAGCAACGCGCCAACGACCTGCTGAGCAAGCGGCGTGCCCTGTTCGAGGCCCAGCTGACCGAACGCGCGCCCTCGCCGCTCGGGCGGGAGTTCTGGGAAGACATCGCCGACGCCTGGTCCGGCGACGTCGCGCGGCTCGAGCGGCTCGGCGCCGAGTTGGAGAGCGGCTTCGAGACCGCGCGCAGCCCGGACCACGCCGCCCCGGTGCTGGGCACGCTGGCCGCCGCCTTGCTGCTGGCGCTCCTTGGCAACTGGCTGGCCGAGCGGGCGCTGGCCCGGTTCGCCGCGAGCTACCTGCCGCCCGGGCGCCTGCGGCGCTCGCTGTTGGTCATCGCGATAGTGACCACCAACATGGTGCTGGTCGGAGTGGCCGCGCAAGGCGCGTTCTCGGTGTTCGACAACCACGGCGTCTGGGGTCCGCAGACCCGCAAGCTGGCGCAGAGCGTGGTCCAGTCCAGCATCTTCATCGCCTTCGTGGTCGGGCTCGGGCGCGCGCTGCTGTCCAACGGGCGTCCCTCGTGGCGGTTGCCGCCGATCTCCGACCCGATGGCGGAACGGCTCGCGCCCTTCCCCTGGGTCATGGCGCTGGTGGCGATCGTGGTCTGGGCGCCGACCCAGATCAACGCCGTCGTCGAGGCCAGCTTCGCCGCGGTCGTCGCCACCCACGTGATGACGGCCCTGATCCTGACCGCCATGATCGGCGCGATGCTGCTGCGCCTGCACGGCGCGCCGGTGGCCGAGCCGCCCGCGGCGGCGCCGCCGCCGAAGGAAACTCCGCCGGGCCCGGCGCCGGCCGTCGTCGCGCCCGAACCCCCCAAGGGCAGCCTCGACGAGCGGCCGATGTGGGTCGGCGTGCTGCTCGCCGCGGTTACGTTGAACCTGATCGGCATCTGGGTGCTGGTGGCGATCGGCTACGTCGCGATGGCGAGCTTCCTCGCCAGCCAGCTCACCTGGGCCGGCATCGTGGCCGCGGCCTTCTACGTGCTGTTCAAGTTCGCCGACGACCTGTTCGTGTCGGTGGTGTCATCGCGCAGCAATTTCGGCCAACGCCTCCAGTTGAGCTTCGGCCTGGAACCGCGCACGCTCGACCAGGCGGCGGTGGTGCTCTCCGGCCTGAGCCGCGTGATCCTGTTCTTCTACATGGTGATCGCGCTCGCCACGCCCCTGGGAACCAGCCCCGGCGAGGTCTACCAGCGCAGCGGCAAGTTCGGCAGCGGGATCAAGATCGGCGAGATCCAACTGGTGCCCAGCGCGATCATCAGCGCCGTCACGGTGCTGGTGCTCGGCTTCATCGCGCTGCGGGTGGTCAAGCGCTGGCTGGAACAGCGGTACCTGCCGCATACCGGCCTCGAGCCGGGGATGCAGAGTTCGATCACCACCCTGCTCGGCTACGTCGGCGGCATCCTGGTGGTCGCCTTCGGACTCTCGGCGCTGGGCATCGGCATCGAGCGCATCGCCTGGGTGGCGAGCGCGCTGTCGGTCGGCATCGGCTTCGGGCTGCAGGCCATCGTGCAGAACTTCATCTCGGGCCTGATCCTGCTGGCCGAACGGCCGGTCAAGGTCGGCGACTGGGTGGTGCTGGGCAATGCCGAAGGCGACGTCCGCCGCATCAACGTGCGCGCCACCGAAATCCAGCTCGGCGATCGCTCCACCATGATCGTGCCGAACTCCGAGTTCATCACCAAGACCGTGCGCAACATGACCCTCGCCAATGCCGAGGGACGGGTGCTGATTCGCCTGCCGATGCCGCTCACGACCCACGCCACACGGGCCCGGGAAGTCATTCTCGCGGCGTTCGCCGACCACCCTGGCGTGCTGGCCAGCCCGGCCCCCTCGGTCACGCTCGAAGGCGTGGAGGTCGGTTTTCTGATCTTCCAGGCGGTCGCCTACGTGCAAAGCCCCCGGCTGGCCGGCGGCGTGCGCAGCGACGTGCTGTTCGCCATGCTCGACGGCTTGCGCGCGGCCGAACTTCCGATGGCGGCCTATCCGGGGGCGCCCCCTTATCCGGGAGGACCGCCCGCGCCGGCGACCGTGGCGCCACCACCGCCGCCGCCCGTTCTGCCCGGTTTGGCGACCTAGGAACGGCGCCAGCCGCCGGCCACCAGCCACTGGCTGGTGGCGCAGGCCAGCACCAGGGCCGCATAGGTCGCCATCTTTCCGTCGCGGCCGAAGTAGACCAGACCGCCGGCCAGCACAGCCACGCCAACTATGAAATTGATAGCGCCCTGGAGCCACCAGGACGACGTTCCGGCGGCTTTTCTCATCGTCAACCGGCCCAGCAGCGCCGAGAGGAAACCGACCGCGAAGGCCGGCGCGACGAAATTGATCAGGTGATTGAAAAGGTCCAGCGGTGCCATGTCAGGGGGTCGCCGATCGGATTGCGGCCTTTTTTCCGGCCGCGGGTGGTCTGGGCCTTGCTCATTTTATAATCAGCGGCTATGTCAGTCTGGGCCCTCGGCTTGAACCACACGACCGCGCCGCTCGACCTGCGCGGTCGTTTCGCGTTCGCCATCGACCAGATCGCCCCGACACTGCACAGCCTGCGCCACTCTTTCGGCTCGAACCGCCATCCCGACGTCGAGGCGGCGATCATCTCGACCTGCAACCGCACCGAGATCTACTGCGCCGCCGACCAGGTCGCGCTCGAGCACACGGTCGACTGGCTGGCCCACAGCGGCGGCGTCTCCCCGGCCCTGCTTCGCTCGCACGCCTACACCCTGCACGACGACCACGCCGCGCGCCACGCCTTCCGGGTCGCGAGCGGGCTCGATTCGATGGTGCTCGGCGAGCCCCAGATCCTCGGCCAGATGAAAGACGCCGTGCGTGCCGCCGAGACCGCCGGCGCCCTCGGCAGCACCCTGAACCAGCTGTTCCAGCGCTCCTTCGCGGTCGCCAAGGAGGTGCGCACCGCAACCGAGATCGGCGCCCATTCGATCAGCATGGCCGCCGCCGCCGTGCGCCTGGCCGGCCAGCTGTTCGAAGACCTGCGGCACACGCGCGTGCTGTTCATCGGCGCCGGCGAGATGATCGACCTGGCGGCGACCCACTTCGCGGCCCGCCAGCCCAAAGCCATCGTCATCGCCAACCGCACTCTGGAACGCGGCGAAAAGCTGGCCTCGCGCTTCGGCGGCGAGGCGATGCGGCTGGCCGACCTGCCGGCCCGGCTGGCCGAGTTCGACATCGTCGTGAGCTGCACCGCCAGCACGCTGCCGCTGATCGGCCTGGGCGCGGTCGAGCGCGCGCTCAAGGTGCGCCGGCACCGCCCGATGTTCATGGTCGACCTGGCGGTGCCGCGCGACATCGAACCCGAAGTGAAGGCACTCGAGGACGTCTATCTCTACACGGTGGACGACCTGGCGCAGGTGGTGCAGCAGGGCCACGCCAACCGGCAGGCCGCCGTGGCGCAGGCCGAGGTCATCATCGATGCCGGCGTGCAGAGCTTCATGCACTGGCTCGACCAGCGCGGCACGGTGCCGCTGATCCGCCAGCTCAACGCCCAGACCGACGAATGGCGCGCCACCGAACTGGCCCGCGCCCGCAAGCTGCTGGCCCGGGGCGAAGACGTCGACGCGGTGCTCGAAGCCCTGTCGCGCGGCCTGACGCAAAAGATGCTGCACGGGGCGATGGCCGAGCTGCACGCCGGCGATGCCGCGGCCCGCGAGCAGACGGCAGAGACGATCTCGCGCCTGTTCCTGCGCAACGAACCGCGCAAAGAGCGTTAGCGACGCTGGCCGTCCCGGCGGCGCCGCCTGCCGCCACGCCCGCCGCCGCGCACCGGCTGCGCCCCCTCTCATTCGCAACGCCCTCATCTCCGTGAAACCCTTCCTGCGTCACCAACTCGAGCGCTACGCGCAACGCCTCGGCGAACTCGACTTCCTGCTTTCGCGCGAGGACATCATGTCCGACATGGCGCAGTACCGCACCATCTCGCGCGAGCATGCCGAGGTGACGCAGGTGGCCGGCCGCTACAGCCGCTACCTGCAGCGCGAGGCCGACCTGGCCAGCGCCCGCGAGATGCTCGACGAGCCCGAGATGGCCGAGATGGCGCAGGAGGAGATCGCCGCCGCCGAGGCCGAGCTGCTGCAGCTCGACGACGAACTGCAGCGCCTGCTGCTGCCCAAGGACCCGGACGACGCCCGCAACGCCTTCCTGGAGATCCGTGCCGGCACCGGCGGCGACGAATCGGCGCTGTTCGCCGGCGACCTGCTGCGCATGTACACGCGCTACGCCGAGCGCGCCGGCTGGCGCTGCGAGATCGTCAGCGAGAGCGAGAGCGAGCTCGGCGGCTACAAGGAAGTCGTGATCCGGATCGTCGGCGACGACGTGTTCGGCAAGCTGCGCTTCGAATCCGGCGGCCACCGGGTGCAGCGCGTGCCGGCGACGGAAACGCAGGGCCGCATCCACACCAGCGCCTGCACGGTGGCCGTGCTGGCCGAGCCCGACGAGGCCCAGGCGGTGCAGATCAACCCGGCCGACCTGCGCATCGACACCTACCGCGCCAGCGGCGCCGGCGGCCAGCACATCAACAAGACCGATTCGGCGGTGCGCATCACCCACATCCCGACCGGCATCGTGGCCGAATGCCAGGACGACCGCAGCCAGCACCGCAACAAGGCCAAGGCGCTGCAGGTGCTGTCGGCGCGGATCCAGGAAAAGGACCGCAGCGAGCGCGCGGCCAAGGACGCCGCCATGCGCAAGGGCCTGATCGGCACCGGCGACCGCTCCGACCGCATCCGCACCTACAACTTCCCGCAAGGCCGGCTCACCGACCACCGCATCAACCTCACGCTCTACAAGCTGCTGGCGATCATGGAAGGCGACCTCGGCGACGTGCTGGCGGCGCTGCAGGCGGCGCGCGAGGCCGAGCAGTTGGCAGAGCTCGAAGCCAGCCTCCCCGCGTGACCCCTCCGCCCGAACACCCGCCCTCGACCCCGGCGCAGATGCTGGCCGCGGCGGCCGCGCTGGGCATCGAGCGGCTCGACGCCCAGTTGCTGCTGCTGCATGCGCTGGGCCGTGCCGCCGGCGAGCGCGCCTGGCTGCTGGCGCATGACACCGACCCGCTGCCGGACGCCGCCCGGCAGGCCTTCGAGCGGCTGTGCGAGCGCCGCCTCGCCGACGAGCCGGTGGCCTACCTGGTCGGCGAGAAAGAGTTCCACGGCCTGGGCCTGCGGGTCGACGCCCGCGTGCTGGTGCCGCGTCCCGACACCGAGACCCTGGTCGAATGGGCGCTGCAGTGCCTGGACGGCCGGCCGGCCCCGGCCGTGCTCGACCTCGGCACCGGCAGCGGCGCGATCGCCCTGGCGATCCAGCATGCCCGGCCCGACGCCCGGGTGGCGGCGGTCGACGCCAGCGCCGACGCCCTGGCCGTGGCCCGCGCCAACGCGGCAAGGCTCGGCTTGCCGGTGCGCTTCGCCCAGGCCGATTGGCTGGACGGCGCCGACCGCGGGCTGGACCTGATCGTCTCGAACCCCCCCTACATCGTGGCCGGCGACCCGCACCTGGCCGCCCTGCGCCACGAGCCGCTGCGGGCGCTGGTCTCCGGGGCCGACGGGCTGGACGACATCCGCCGCATCGTCCGGGCGGCGCCGGAGCACCTGGCCGAGGGCGGCTGGCTGCTGCTCGAACACGGCTGGGACCAGGCCGACGCGGTGCGGCAGCTGCTGGCCGCAGGCGGCTTCGCCGAGGTCCAAAGCCGCGACGACCTCGCCGGCATCGCGCGCTGCTCGGGCGGAATCCGTCGCACAGTGAAATAATCCGCCCAATCCAATTTCCAGGAGTCCCCCATGTCCGATACCCAGCAACGCATCGACGATCTCGTCAAGAGCAACGACCTCGTGCTCTTCATGAAGGGCAACGCCAGTTTTCCGATGTGCGGTTTCTCGGGCCGCGCGATCCAGATCCTCAAGGCCGTGGGTGTCGACACCCGCACGCTCAAGACCGTCAACGTGCTGGACGACGCCGAAGTGCGCCAGGGCATCAAGGAATACAGCAACTGGCCGACCATCCCCCAGCTCTACGTCAAGGGCGAATTCGTCGGCGGTTCGGACATCCTGATGGAAATGTACGAGTCGGGCGAGCTGCAGCAGATGCTCAACGGCAGCCCGGCCTGAGCCTGCCCCGGGCGATGAGCCACGACCACGCCGATCACGGACACGCCGAGCCGGCGTGGAAGCACGACGGCGTGCGCGTGATTCCCGGCAACCAGCTCGACACCAACACCGCCCAGACGCCGGGCATGAACCGGGCCGCAGCGATCAACTTCGCGCGCGTCGGGGCCCAGAAGCTCTGGGCCGGCACCGTCACCATCCACGCCAACGCCAAGACCGGCGCCCACCATCACGGCCATCTCGAATCCGTGATCTACGTGGTGCGCGGCCGGGCCCGCATGCGCTGGGGCGAGCAGCTCGAATTCACGGCCGAGGCCGGCCCGGGCGACTTCATCTACGTGCCGCCCTATGTGCCGCACCAGGAAATCAACGCCAGCGAGACCGAGGCGCTCGAATGCGTGCTGTGCCGCAGCGACGGCCAGGCGGTGGCGGTCAACCTCGACATCGAGCCGGCCGAAAAGCCCGAATCGGTGTTGTGGGTCGACCCGACCCATCCGCACGGCGGCGTGTGACCGCAGCGCGACAGATCCCCAAAACAGGGCAAAGCGAGAAAACGTAGACATCCGGCGAACCCGGGCACGGCTTATGCTGTCCAAAGAGTGTTCGAAACCGGAGGTGTCCATGGATTCCCGCAGTCTCGTCCCCGCATCGCCGTCGTTCCAGCTGCCGGTCGCCAACCTGCGCAGCGTGTTCCAGACGCACGATGTCGAACGCAAGCTCGCCAAGCTCCCCGAGCGCGAGCACGAACACCTTCGCACCACTTACGAGCGCATGCTCGAGCGCGGTCCCGACCGGTTCCAGGTCAAGCCGAGCGGCGTGCCCGAGATGGCATCGCTCTACGCCCAATTGCCCAATTTCACCGAAGTCCTCGACGACGTGCGGCGCCATGTCGCCCTGGCGCAGGACAGCCGCGACGGCCTCGAGGTCACGCCGATGCTGCTGCTCGGCGCGCCCGGCATCGGCAAGACCCATTTCGCGAAGAAGCTGGCCGATCTGCTGGGCACCGGGATGTCACTGGTGCCGATGAACTCCATGACCGCGGGCTGGCTGCTCTCGGGCGCCTCCTCGCAGTGGAAGGGTTCCAAGCCCGGAAAGGTGTTCGAGGCGCTGGTCGAGGGCCAGTACGCCAATCCGGTGATGGTGGTCGACGAGATCGACAAGGCCGGCAGCGACAGCCAGTACGACCCCCTGGGCGCGCTCTACAACCTGCTCGAACACGACACCGCCCACGCTTTCGTCGACGAATTCGCCGAGGTGGCCATCGACGCCAGCCAGGTGATCTGGATCACGACCGCGAACGACGCGCGCGGCATCCCGGAACCGATCCTCAATCGCATGAACGTGTTCGAGATCGAATCGCCCTCGCCCGAGGCGGCACGCCAGATCGCGCGCCAGCTTTACGACGCGATCCGCGGCGACCACGACTGGGGCCGGCTGCTGGCCGTGGAGCCCGCACCGGACGTGCTCGACCAGCTCGCCACGCTGGCGCCGCGCGAGATGCGGCGCGCCCTCATGACCGGCTTCGGCAATGCCCGCCTGGCCGGGCGCGACGAGGTCCGGGTCGACGACCTGCCCCGGATCAACGCGGCGAGAAGCCGGATCGGCTTCGTCCAATAACGGGGCCGCTGCCGGTCATGGCACCATGGCGGTCTTCATCGACCGCACCATGACCCTGACTCAGAGCCTCCTGACCATCGTCGCGCTGATCGCGACCAGCGCCTTCTTCTCGCTGGCCGAGATCTCGCTGGCAGCCTCGCGCCGACTGCGGCTGCGCCAGATGGCCGATGAAGGCGATGCGCGCGCCGAACGGGTGATGCGCGTCCAGGAACACCCGGGCCACTACTTCACCGTGGTGCAGATCGGCCTGAATGCGGTCGCGATCCTCGGCGGCGTCGTCGGCGAGGGCGCGCTGAGCCCCTATTTCGCCCGCCTGTTCGGACTCTGGCTCGGCGCCGACGCGGCCCAGACGGCCGCCTTCCTGGCTTCCTTCATCACCATCATCTCGGTCTTTCTGGTGTTCGCCGACCTGTTCCCGAAGCGCCTGGGCATGAGCAGCCCGGAACTGCTGGCGGTGCGCATGGTCGGGCCGATGCAGGTGCTGATCACCGCTTTCAAGCCGCTGGTCTGGCTGTTCACGGTCACGACCGACCTGCTCTTCAAGTTGCTGGGCATGCCGCTTGCGCGCGACGAGAAGATCACCTCCGCCGACATCCTCGCGATGACCGAGGCCGGCGCCCGGGCCGGCGTGCTGGCGGTGCGCGAGCAGCAGGTGATCGCCAACGTGTTCGAGCTCGACACCCGGCTGGTCAGCAGCGTGATGACGTCGCGCGACCGCATCGCCTGGTTCCTGCGCGACGACCCCGAGTCGGTGCTGCGCGCGCGCATCGTGGCCGAGCCCTTCTCCGCCTACCCGGTGTGCGAGGGCGACATCGACCACGTGCTCGGCTACGTCGACGCCAAGGACATGTTCCAGCGCGTGCTGAGCGGCCAGCCGCTGTCCTTCGACCATGGCCTGCCGCTGCACAAGGCGCTGGTGATTCCCGACCGGCTCTCGCTGACCGAAGTGCTCGAGCAGTTCCAGCAGGCCCACGAGGACTTCGCGATCATCGTCAACGAATACAGCCTGGTGGTCGGCGTCATCACGCTCAACGATGTCATGAGCACCGTCATGGGCGACCTGGTCGGTGCCCAGGACGAGGAGCAGCAGATCGTCAGGCGGGACGAGAACTCCTGGCTGATCGACGGCGTGACGCCGATCCAGGACGTGCAGCGCGCGCTCGACATCGAGAGCCTGCCGCACGACGACGAGTACGAGACCCTGGCCGGCTTCCTGATGGTCATGCTGCGCCGGGTGCCCAAGCGCACCGACAGCGTCAGCTGGGCCGGCTACACCTTCGAGGTGATGGACGTCGACAGCTACCGGATCGACCAGGTGATGGTCACCCGGGGCACGCGCCCGAGCCCGGCCGTCAATCCAGCGGCCGGTCCTTGAAGACCCAAAGGCGCTGATTCGCAAAGACGGCGTCCGGATACGGCGAACGCCCGCGGCTGCCGTTGTAGCGGCCCAATGTCATGAACAGGTCGCCCTGCTCGCGGTCCAGGTAGTGGCGCAGGATCACGCAGCCGAAGCGCAGGTTGGTCTGCATGTGGAACAGCTTGGACGGGTCGCTGTCGCCGATCACGCGGGTCCAGAAAGGCATCACCTGCATGTAGCCGCGGGCACCGGCGCTGGACACCGCGAACTTGCGGAAGTTGCTCTCGACCTGGATCAGCCCCATGACCAGGCTGACATCGAGGCCGGAGCGCCGCGCCTCGTACCAGACGGTCTGCAGGAATTCCTTGCGCGTCGGCCAGTCGGTCAGTTTCTTCTTGAGCCGCTCGCTCATGGCGCCGAGCCAGCGCAGGTAGGCCATGCGGGCTTCGGTGTCGCCGAATTCCGGGATCGGCGGCGCCTTGTTCTGGATCGCCGAGCTCAGCGCGGTGCGCACCGAGTCGATCAGCGGCTCCTCGATCTGCGCCCCGGCCAGGGCACGCTGCGGCAGCGCCAGCGAGAGCGCACCCGCGGCCGCGCCGCCGAGGCACAAACGCCGGGAAAGGCCGGGCGCTTTCAAGGCCGTCGGCTCAGGCCGCCGCCAAGCGGCCCGCGATGAAGTCGGCGATGCCGGCCGCCGGCACCTTGGTCGCCGCCGTGTCGCGGCGATGCTGGTATTCCAGCTGGCCTTCCTTGAGGCCGCGGTCGGAGATCACGACCCGGTGCGGCACGCCGATCAGCTCCCAGTCGGCGAACATCGCGCCCGGACGCTCGCCGCGGTCGTCGAGCAGCACGTCGACGCCGGCCGCCAGCAGGTGCTCGTAGAGGGCCTCGGCCGCCGTCTTGACCTCGGCGCTGCGGTCCATGCCGATCGGGCAGACCACCACCGTGAACGGCGCGATCGCGTCCGGCCAGATGATCCCGCGCTCGTCGTTGTTCTGCTCGATCGCCGCCGCCGGCAGCCGCGTGATGCCGATGCCGTAGCAACCCATCTCGAGGAACTGCGGCTTGCCGGCCTCGTCGAGGAAGGTGGCGTTCATCGGCTTGCTGTACTTGGTGCCGAGCACGAACACATGGCCGACCTCGATGCCGCGCTCGATCGCGAGCAGGCCGCGGCCGTCGGGCGAGGCATCGCCCGCCACCACGTTGCGCAGGTCGGCCACCGCATCGGGCTCGGGCAGGTCGCGCCCCCAGTTGACGCCGGTCAGGTGGAAGTCGACTTCATTGGCCCCGCAGATCCAGTCGGCCATCACCGCGACTTCGCGGTCGGCGACGATCTTGACCGGCTGCTTGAGGTTCAGCGGGCCCAGGTAGCCCGGCTTGCAGCCGAAATGGTCTTCGATCTCGGTCACGGTGGCGAAGCGGAAGCCTTGGTCGAGCCCCGGCACCTTGCTCACCTTGATCTCGTTCATGTCGTGGTCGCCGCGCAGCAGCAGCAGCCAGACCTGGACCTTCTTGACATTGCCGGCGTCGTCCAGCTCTTCGGTGGCCAGCACCAGCGATTTCACGGTGGTCGCCAGCGGCACGCCGAGCAGCAGGGCTACGTCCTCGCAGGTGGCCTTGCCGGGCGTCGGCGTCTTCGTGAGCGCACCTACGGCCGCAGGACGCGGGCCGGCGGGCGCCAGCGCCTCGGCCTTTTCCATGTTGGCGGCGTAGTCGCTGTCGGGGCAGTAGACGATCGCATCCTCGCCGGTCGCGGCGATCACCTGGAACTCCTGGCTGACGTCGCCGCCGATGGCGCCGCTGTCCGCCGCCACCGCCCGGTAGCGCAGGCCGAAGCGGTCGAAGGCCCGGCGGTAGGCGTCCGACATGATCTTGTAGCTGGCCTTGGCGCCGTCGAGGTCGCGGTCGAAGCTGTAGGCGTCCTTCATGATGAACTCGCGTCCGCGCATCAGGCCGAAACGGGGCCGGCGCTCGTCCCGGAACTTGGTCTGGATCTGGTAGAAGTTCTTCGGCAGCTGCTTGTAGCTGCGGATCTCCTGGCGCGCGATGTCGGTCACGACCTCCTCGCTGGTCGGCTGGATCACGAAATCGCGGTCATGCCGGTCCTTGATGCGCAGCAGCTCAGGGCCGTAACCCTGGAAGCGCCCGGCTTCCTGCCAGATCTCGGCCGGCTGCACCACCGGCATCGCCAGCTCGACAGCGCCGGCCCGGTTCATTTCCTCGCGCACGATGGCCTCGACCTTGCGGATCACGCGCAGGCCCATGGGCATGTAGGTGTAGATGCCGGTGCCCAGCTTCTTGATCATGCCGGCGCGCATCATGAGGCGGTGGCTGGCGACCTCGGCATCGGCGGGCGCTTCCTTGAGGGTGGAGATAAAGAATCGGGAAGCTTTCATCGGTCTCGCAGGGGGCTGGAACGGGTGGTCGGGAGGGCAGGTCCTGGGGGGTCCTGGAACCGGTCGCTTGCCGTGCGCAACCCGGCATGCATAATCGACTCAGTTCAAAAAATTGGGGTTTGATTATGCTCGACCGGGACGGCTTCAGGCCCAACGTCGGCATCATCCTGCTCAACCAGAGAAACCAGGTTTTCTGGGGCAAACGCATCCGCACCCATTCCTGGCAGTTTCCGCAAGGCGGCATCGATCGCGGCGAAAGTCCCGAGCAGGCCATGTTCCGGGAACTGCACGAGGAAGTAGGTCTCCATCCGGAGCATGTGCGGATCGTCGCCCGTACCCGCGACTGGTTGCGCTACGAGGTGCCGGATCGGTTCATCCGCCGAGACGCACGAGGCCATTACAAGGGCCAGAAGCAGATCTGGTATTTGCTGCAGTTGACCGGTCACGACTGGGATCTGAACCTGCGCGCCACCGATCACCCGGAGTTCGACGCCTGGCGCTGGCACGACTACTGGGTGCCGCTCGACGTCGTGGTCGAGTTCAAGCGCGGCGTCTACGAGATGGCGCTGACCGAACTCGCCCGCTACCTGCCTCGGCAGGATTTCCGCAACCGCTTCCTGCGCAGCAATGTGCGGGCCCGTGAATTCGAGCGCCATCCGCCCGGCGCGGGCCACGAACCGACCTTCGAGCTGCCGCCCGGCGCCAGCTTCGATCCCAACCCGAATGCCAATCTTGCCAACGATCCTGCCTCGACGAACGACCCGTCCCACTTCCCCCGCTAGCCGCGCCGGCCGCGCGCTGCTGCTGGCCTGCGCGCTGGGCGCCGCCGGCCTGGCCCAGGCCCAGGTGTTCGGCGATGTCGACTGGAAGGAAACCGAGGCGCCGCCGCCGCCGGCCTTCGACCTGAACAAGCTGGTCCCGATCACCATGCCGCCCTACATGACGCTGAAGTTCGGCGTCGATCCGGCCACCATCAAGATCACCGGCGACGGCGTGGTCCGCTACGTGGTGGTGGCCACCCACAAGGAGGGCGGCGCGCTCAACGCCTACTACGAGGGGCTGCGCTGCGCCACGGCCGAATACAAGAGCTACGCGCGCTTCACCAACGGCGCCTGGGACCCGACGCCGGCGCCCGAATGGAAGCGCCTGAGCGAACGCAACTCGATCTACACCAAGGCGCTGGCGGTGCAGGCCCTGTGCCGCGGCGATGCCCCGCGGGGCTCGGTCGGCGAGATGATCCGGGTCCTGAAGGCGCCGGTGCGCGAAGTCGAGTGACTAGGGCGTGTTCACACTATTCCAGGGATCGCGTTGCCCGGCCAAGGGGCTGGATGCAAGGCGCCCGCGCGCAGCAAGGCTTGCGCCTTGCAAGCTCGGGCAACGCCGCAGACGGCCCCTTGGCCGGGCAACCCGAAGGGAAGGCATGCCAAGGCGTGCCACTCGGCGTTGCACTCCTTGCACGTGCCAACGCACGTGCGGCGTCGCGCGCCTTGATTGGCCCGCCTTGGCATGCCTTCGCGACCCTGGAATAGTGTGAACAGGCCCTAGCCAGCGCCCCGCGGGCGCTCAGCCCTGCAGCAGCACCATGTTGTCGCGGTGCACCATCTCCGGCTCGGCCGCATAGCCCAGCAGGCGCTCGAACTCCGACGAGGGCTTGCGGCACAGCATCCGCGCCTCGGCGCTCGAATAATTCGCCAGTCCGCGCCCGAGTTCGACGCCCTGGGCATCGCGGATGGCGATCACGTCGCCGCGCGAGAACTCGCCTTCCACCCCCGTCATGCCGATCGGCAACAGGCTCTTGCCCTCGCCGCGGACCTTGGCCGCCGCGCCGGCATCGACCAGGACCGCGCCGCGCAGCTGCAGATGGTCGGCCATCCAGCGCTTGCGCGCCTGGTGCTTGGCAGTCTGGGCGACCAGCAGGGTGCCGATCGCCTCGCCGCGCGCCAGGCGCAGCAGAGCGTCGGGCTCGCGGCCCCAGGCGATCACGGTCGAGGCGCCGGAACCCGCCGCGCGCTTGGCCGCCAGGATCTTGGTGATCATGCCGCCGCGCCCGATGCTGCTGCCGGCGCCGCCGGCCATGGCTTCGAGCTCAGGGTCGCCGGCGGCCGCCTCGTCGACAAAACGGGCAGCCGGATCCTTGCGCGGGTCGGCCGTGAACAGGCCCTTCTGGTCGGTCAGGATCACCAGCGCATCGGCCTCGACCAGGTTGGCGACCAGCGCGCCCAGCGTGTCGTTATCGCCGAACTTGATCTCGTCCGTGACCACCGTGTCGTTCTCGTTGATGACCGGCACCACGCCCAGCGCCAGCAGGGTCACCAGGGTCGACCGCGCATTGAGGTAGCGCTCGCGATCGGCCAGGTCGGCGTGGGTCAGCAGCACCTGGGCGCTGCCCATGCCGTTCTCGCGCAGCTTGGTCTCGTAGACCTGCGCCAAGCCCATCTGGCCGACCGCGGCGGCGGCCTGCAGTTCGTGGATCTCGTGCGGGCGGGTGCGCCAGCCGAGGCGCTTCATGCCTTCGGCGATCGCGCCGCTCGACACCATCACGACCTCTCGGCCGTCACGCACCAGCGCCGCCAGCTGCCGGCACCATTCGCCGATGGCAGCTTCGTCGAGCCCGCGCCCCTCGTTGGTCACGAGGCTGGAGCCCACCTTGACGACGATGCGGCGCGCGTCGCGCAAGACGGTGGAGCCGGAAGTCGAACTCATGGCTGGAGATCGGGGAAGCGTGGATCGACTTCGACCGGCGGCTGCTCGGCCACCTGCTGCGCCTTGACGTGCTGGTAGATCGCCTGCACCAGCGGTTCGCAGCCTTCGCGCGTGAGCGCGGAGATCTCGAACACCGGCCCCTTGAAGCGCAGCCGTTTGACGAAATCCTTGACCTTCGCGGCCCGCTCGTCGTCGGCCACCATGTCGAGCTTGTTCAGCACCAGCCAGCGCGGCTTCTCGTACAGCGCCTTGTCGTATTTCTTGAGCTCGCCGACGATCGCCTTGGCCTGGGCGACCGGGTCGACGCCCTCGTCGAACGGGGCCAGGTCGATCACGTGCAGCAGCAGGCGAGTGCGCTGCAGGTGGCGCAGGAACAGATGGCCCAGGCCCGCGCCTTCGGAGGCGCCTTCGATCAGGCCCGGCAGGTCGGCGACCACGAAGCTCTGCTCCGGCCCGACGCGCACCACGCCCAGGTTCGGGTGCAGGGTCGTGAACGGGTAGTCGGCGATCCGCGGACGCGCGTTGGAGATGGCGCTGATCAAGGTCGACTTGCCAGCGTTCGGCATGCCCAGCAGGCCGACGTCGGCCAGCACCTTGAGTTCGAGCTTGAGGTTCTTCTTTTCGCCTGGCCAGCCGGGTGTCTTCTGCCGCGGCGCGCGGTTGATGGCGCTCTTGAAGCGCATGTTGCCGAAACCGCCGTCACCGCCCTTGGCGATCGTGATGACCTCGCCGGGCGTCAGCAGTTCGTAGAGCACCTCGCCGGTCTCGGCGTCCGAGATGATGGTGCCGACCGGCATCTTCAGCGTGATGTCCTCGCCGGCGGCGCCGAACATGTCGGAGCCCATGCCGTGCTGGCCGCGCTTGGCGTCGTGACGGCGCGAGAAGCGGAAGTCGACCAGCGTGTTCAGGTTCGAGTCGGCGACCGCGAACACATGGCCGCCGCGACCGCCGTCGCCGCCGTTCGGACCGCCGAACTCCTTGTACTTCTCATGGCGGAACGACACGCAGCCGTTGCCGCCGTCGCCGGCGGCGACGTCGATGAAGGCTTCGTCCACGAACTTCATGAGATGTCCAGTCAGTCAGTCTACAAAATGAAAAAGCCCCGGCAAAGCGGGGCTCCGATCGGGTCGAAGTGACTGGCTTACGCCGGCGTCACATTGACCGTGTGCTTGTTGAGCGCACCCTTGGTGCCGAAGGAAACAGTGCCTTCGACCAGGGCGAACAGCGTGTGGTCCTTGCCGATGCCGACGTTGACGCCGGGGTGGAACTGGGTACCGCGCTGGCGCACGATGATCGAGCCTGCGCTGATCAGTTCGCCGCCGAAGCGCTTCACGCCGAGCATCTTGGGCTTGGAATCGCGCCCGTTTCGCGTTGAGCCGCCGCCTTTTTTCTGTGCCATGGAATGTGCTCCTTAGCCGGCGATCGCGCCGATTTGCAGTTCAGTGAACTGCTGGCGATGGCCTTGACGTTTCTGATAGTGCTTGCGACGGCGCATCTTGAAGATGCGAACCTTGTCGTGCTTGCCGTGCGACAGGACCGTGACCGTCACCGTGGCGCCGGATACCAGGGGCGTACCGACCTTGATTTCGCTGCCGGTTCCGACTGCGAGCACCTGATCGATCACGATTTCCTGGCCCACGTCCGCAGCAATCTGTTCTACTTTAATTTTTTCGCCGGAAGCAACGCGATACTGCTTGCCGCCGGTTTTTATGACCGCGTACATTATTGACCTCTTGGGAAAAGATGGCTCCACGGCGAATTCCGTAGAGCCCACGATTATAGCACTCCGGCCGTTTTGCGCCACATGGCATGCCGGGGCCGCCTGGGGACCGGGCCGGCCGTCCCTATAATCGACAGCTTCCGGCCCCTCCGGCCTCCCCGGCCGCCAGCGCCATCGTCGCATCTCCTGCTGCGCGCAAGCGCCCTTGCCTTTGTCAGTTCACGCCGCCGACACCTCCCCCGCCGCCGCCGTTCTCAGCCTGATCGCCGACGACATGGACAGCGTCGATCTCGTGATCGCACGTCGGCTCGACACCGGCGTGCCGCTGGTCAGCCAAGTCTCGAAATACATCATCTCCGCGGGCGGCAAGCGGCTGCGCCCGGCGCTGCTGCTGCTGATGGCGGGCGCCCTGGGCTATCGCGGCGAGCAGCGCTTCAACCTGGCCGCCGTGGTGGAGTTCATCCATACCGCCACCTTGCTGCATGACGACGTGGTGGACGAGTCCACGCTGCGCCGCGGCCGCCCGACCGCCAACGAATCCTTCGGCAACCCGGCAAGCGTGCTGGTCGGCGACTTCCTTTACTCGCGCGCCTTCCAGATGATGCTGGACGCCGACGACGTTCGCGTGATGCAGATCCTGGCCGAGGCGACCAACGTGATCGCCGAGGGCGAGGTGCTGCAGCTCATGAACATGCACGACGCCACCCTCGACGAGGACGCCTACCTGCGCGTCATCCGCTCGAAGACCGCCAAGCTGTTCGAAGCCAGCACGCGGCTCGCCGCCGTGCTGGCCGGGGTGCCGCCGGACGTCGAAGAAGCCTGCGCCACCTACGGGCAAGCGCTGGGCACGGCGTTCCAGGTCATCGACGACGTGCTCGACTACGCCGGCGACGCCAGCGAAACCGGCAAGAACGTCGGGGACGACCTGCGCGAGGGCAAGACCACGCTGCCGCTGATCCTCGCGATGCAGCGCGGCACGGCGGCGCAGCAGGCGCTGATCCGCGACGCCATCGAGGCCGGCGACACGACGCAACTGCCGCAGATCGTCGCCATCGTGCGCGAAACCGGCGCCCTGGAAGCCACGCGCGCCGCCGCCGCCGCCGAGGCGCAACGCGCGATCGACGCGCTTCGTGGTTTTTCTGCAAATCCGCACTCCGCGGCTTTGCTACAATTAGCGGCTCAGCTGCTTGAGCGGCGCGCCTGACGATCAACTCACCCGAGTGAACGCCACGGTCGTGTCACTGTTCTCGCAATCAGCACCATCGGGGTGTAGCTTAGCCTGGTAGAGCGCTACGTTCGGGACGTAGAGGCCGGAGGTTCGAATCCTCTCACCCCGACCATTTTTCTTGAATCAACTCGACATTTCTGGCGTCCATGCAACGTGGACCGCCTGCTGACCGCGCAGGCAACGACCGAGTCGTTTCGAATCCTCTGCGCCATCAACCGGTGTGCGGCATCCCCGCAACATCCCTTTCGGCGTCCCTGGACGCTGTGCTACGCTAAGCCTTCGGTGCGTCGATTGCACAGGGTTTGCCCATTGATGCCCATTAACTCAGGCAGCGGGCCCCGGAGCAGGGCAGTGCAAAGGAGGTCCGACCCTCTCACCCCCATCAGCCTTTCAGGGCTGTAATTGCCAAATGCTCCGCGGAACCGTTGCCGCGCAGCGGTTTACAGCGCTTGGGCGATCAGCGATGATCGTGAAGCAAATTTTCACGTTTCTTACATTCGTTGAATGGCCGCAGCCGAACCCCTCGTCAAAGACAGCTCGCCGATCGCCCTTCCAGGGCTTGCGCGCGCACTGGTTTCGGCCGGAAAGCTCCCGGCCAAGACGGCCGAGGACATCTACCAGAAGTCCCTGAGCGGCAGGACCAGCTTCATTGCCGAGCTGACCGGCACCGGCGCCGTGTCGGCGGCCGACCTGGCGCACACGTTGTCGAGCGCCTTCGGCGCTCCGCTGCTCGACCTCGACGCCATTGATTCCCAGCGGCTGCCCAAGGACCTGCTCGACCCCAAGCTGTGCCAGGCCTACCGGGTCGTGGTGCTCAGCAAGCGCAACAACCGTCTCATTGTCGCAACAGCCGATCCTTCGGACCAGCAGGCGGCCGAAAAGATCAAGTTCGCCTCCCAGATGGGCGTGGACTGGGTCATCGCGGAGTACGACAAGCTTTCCCGCATGATCGAGGCGGCGGCGGTGAGCGCCTCCGAGACCATCGACAGCATCATCGGCACCGAATTCGAGTTCGACGAAGTCTCGGCCGACACCTCGAGCGAAAGCAACGACCCGGCGGTGGCCGAAGTCGAGGACGCGCCGGTCGTCCGGTTCCTGCACAAGATGCTGCTGGACGCCTTCAGCATGCGGGCCTCCGACATCCACTTCGAGCCCTACGAGCACAACTACCGCGTGCGCTTCCGCATCGACGGCGAGCTGCGCGAGATCGCCAGCCCGCCGACGGTCATCAAGGACAAGCTGGCCTCGCGCATCAAGGTCATCTCCCGGCTCGACATCTCCGAGAAGCGGATCCCGCAAGACGGCCGGATGAAGCTCAAGATCGGCCCCGAGCGCGTGATCGACTTCCGGGTCAGCACGCTGCCCACGCTGTTCGGCGAGAAGATCGTGATCCGTATCCTGGACCCGAGCAGCGCCCGCCTCGGCATCGATGCGCTCGGCTACGACGCCGACGAGAAAGAGCGCCTGCTCACGGCCATCGGCCGCCCCTACGGCATGGTGCTGGTCACGGGGCCGACCGGCTCCGGCAAGACGGTGTCGCTCTACACCTGCCTGAACCTGCTCAACAAGCCCGGCGTGAACATCGCGACCGCCGAGGACCCGTCCGAAATCAACCTGCCGGGCGTCAACCAGGTCAACGTCAACGACAAGGCCGGCCTGACCTTCGCGACCGCGCTGCGGGCCTTCCTGCGCCAGGATCCCGACATCATCATGGTCGGCGAAATCCGCGACATCGAAACCGCCGACATCTCGATCAAGGCGGCCCAGACCGGCCACCTGGTGCTGTCGACGCTGCACACCAACGACGCCCCCACCACGCTGACGCGGATGCGCAACATGGGCATCGCGCCCTTCAACATCGCCTCGAGCGTGATCCTGATCACCGCCCAGCGGCTGGCGCGCCGGCTCTGCACCGTGTGCCGGACGCCGACCGAGGTGCCGCGGCAGGCCCTGCTCGACGCCGGCTTCAAGGACAGCGACCTGGACGGCTCCTGGAAGCCCTACCACCCGGTGGGCTGCTCGGCCTGCAACGGCGGCTACAAGGGGCGCGTCGGCATCTACCAGGTGATGCCGATCACCGAGGAGATCCAGAAGATCATCCTTCGCGACGGCACCTCGCTCGACATCGCCAAGCAGTCCGAATCAGAGGGCGTCAGGTCGCTGCGCCAGTCGGGCCTGCGCAAGGTCATGCAGGGGCTGACCTCGCTCGAAGAAGTGCTGGCAGTCACCAACGAATAGAACGCGTCGATTCGCACGCATCAGCAGCAGCACCAGCACACGGAGAAGCGGAGATCCCATGGCAACGGCAACAGCATCGTCCCGGACGGTCAAGGAATTCGTCTTCGAGTGGGAAGGCAAGGACCGCAACGGCAAGACCGTGCGCGGCGAAGTCCGCGCCGCCGGCGAGAACCAGGTGCAGGCCGCCCTGCGGCGCCAGGGCATCCTCACGACCAAGATCAAGAAGCGCCGGATGCGCTCGGGCAAGGCGATCAAGCCCAAGGACATCGCGATCTTCACGCGCCAGCTGGCGACCATGATGAAGGCCGGCGTGCCGCTGCTGCAGGCCTTCGACATCGTCGGCCGCGGCAATGCCAACCCGAGCGTGGCCAAGCTGCTCAACGACATCCGCAGCGACGTCGAGACCGGCACCTCGCTCTCGGCGGCGTTCCGCAAGTTCCCGAAGTACTTCGACAGCCTCTACTGCAACCTGGTCGAGGCCGGCGAGGCGGCCGGTATCCTCGAAGACCTGCTCGACCGGCTGGCCACCTACATGGAGAAGACCGAGGCGATCAAGTCGAAGATCAAGTCGGCGCTGATGTACCCGACCTCGGTCATCGTGGTGGCCTTCGTGGTGGTGGCGATCATCATGATCTTCGTGATCCCGGCCTTCAAGCAGGTGTTCACCTCCTTCGGCGCCGACCTGCCCGCGCCGACCCTGATCGTCATGGGCATCAGCGAATTCTTCGTCTCCTACTGGTGGCTGATCTTCGGCGTGATCGGCGGCGGCATCTATTTCTTCCTGCAGGCCTGGAAGCGCAACGAGCGGGTGCAGAAGGTCATGGACCGCCTGCTGCTGCGCCTGCCGATCTTCGGCACCCTGATCGACAAGTCCTGCGTCGCCCGCTGGACCCGCACCCTGGCCACGATGTTCGCCGCCGGTGTGCCGCTGGTCGAGGCACTCGATTCGGTCGGCGGCGCCTCGGGCAATTCGGTGTATGCCGATGCAACGGTCAAGATCCAGCAGGAGGTGTCGACCGGCACCAGCCTGACCACCGCGATGACCAACGCCAACCTGTTCCCGTCGATGGTGCTGCAGATGACCGCGATCGGCGAGGAATCGGGCTCGATCGACCACATGCTGGGCAAGGCGGCCGACTTCTACGAGTCGGAAGTCGACGACATGGTCGCCGGCCTGTCGAGCCTGATGGAACCCATCATCATCGTCTTCCTGGGCGTGATCATCGGGGGCATCGTGGTCTCGATGTACCTGCCCATCTTCAAGCTCGGCCAGGTCGTCTGATGCTGGTGTCGCAGGGGGTGGACGCCGCAATGGCCGGCGTGCTGGGGCTCATGATCGGCAGTTTTCTCAATGTCGTGATCTACCGGCTGCCCAAGATGCTCGAGCGGCAGTGGGCGGCCGAATGCGCGAGCCTCGCCGAGGGCGACGCGGCGGCGGCGCCCGCCGTCGAGCCCTTCAACCTGATGGTGCCGCATTCGCGCTGCCAGCAATGCGGCCACGTGATCCGCTGGTACGAGAACGTTCCGGTGCTGAGCTACCTGGCGCTGCGCGGCCGCTGCTCTTCCTGCAAGGCGTCGATCGGCCTGCGCTATCCGGTGGTCGAACTGCTGACCGGTGCGCTGTTCGCCTGGTGCGTCTGGCGCATGCCCGGCCAGTACGGCGCGCTGGCCTGGTGCGCCTTCGCCGCCGCGCTGCTGGCGCTGGCGCTGATCGACTGGGACACCACCCTGCTGCCCGACGACATCACCCTGCCGCTGCTGTGGGGCGGCCTGCTGGCATCGATCGCAGGCTTCACCGGTGTGCCCCTCGCCCATGCGGTCTGGGGCGCCGTGGCCGGCTATGTGTCGCTCTGGGCCATCTACTGGCTGTTCAAGCTGACCACCGGCAAGGAGGGCATGGGCTATGGCGACTTCAAGCTGTTCGCGGCCTTCGGCGCCTGGTTCGGCTGGCAGGCGCTGGTGCCGATCATCCTGATGGCGTCGGTGATCGGCGTGGTGGTCGGGCTCGCGCTCAAGTTCAGCAGCGGCCTGCGCGAAGGCGGCTACGTGCCCTTCGGGCCCTTTCTGGCCGCTGCCGGCTTCACCGCCATGATCTTCGGCCCGGACGCGATCCTGCGCGCGGTCGGGCTCTGAGGGCGGGCGCACCATGCGCATCGGCCTGACCGGCGGCATCGGCAGCGGCAAGAGCACCGTCGCATCGCTGCTGGTCGGGCTCGGCGCCAAGCTGGTCGACACCGATGCGATCGCCCGGGCGGTGGCGCAGCCGCAAGGCGCCGCCATGCCGGCGCTGGAGGCCGAGTTCGGCCCTTCGGTCATTGCGGCCGACGGCGGCCTCGACCGGGCGCGGATGCGCGAGCTCGTGTTCGCGGACCCGGACGCCAAGCGCCGGCTCGAAGCCATCCTGCATCCGCTGATCGGCGTCGAATGCGAACGGCAGGCGGCGACCGCGGCGGCCGGCCAGACGCTCGTCTTCGACGTCCCCCTGCTGGTCGAGTCCAGGCGCTGGCGCGCCATCGTCGATCGGGTGCTGGTGGTGGACGCTTCCGAGGCGGTGCAGCTGCATCGTGTGGTGGCACGTTCCGGCTGGGCGCCGGAAGCGGTCCGCGCCGTGATCGCGCAGCAGGCCGAACGCAGCCTGCGGCGCGCGGCCGCCGATGCGCTGATCTTCAACGAGACCTTGTCGCTGGCGGAACTCTCCCTCGAAGTCCGGAGTCTTTGGGATCGCTGGGCCGTCGCGGACACGCGATAATCTCCGGTCCGCCGGCGCGCGTGCGCCCGACAACAAGAAAGCGGCGTGCGTTTCGACCCCGCGAGACAGCCCTCCCCCAAGATGCTTTTCAATTCGTACGCGTTCATCTTTTTCTTTTTCCCGATCGTGCTGGTCGGGTTCTTCCTGATCGGAAAGCGCAACGCACGGGCCGCCGCCGGATTTCTGGCGCTCGCCTCCCTGTTCTTCTATGGCTGGTGGAGCGTCCAGGCGCTGCCGCTGCTGCTGGGCTCGATCTGCTTCAACTACTGGGCCGGCCTGCGCCTGACCCCCGGCCCCGGACGCACCGACCCCGGCCGCAAGAAGATGCTGGTGTTCGCGCTGGTGGTCAACCTGGGCGTGCTGGCGGTGTTCAAGTACGCGAACTTCTTCGTCGCCAACGTCAACGACGGCCTGCTGGCCGCGGGCTACTCGCCGATCTCGATGCTGCACATCGCGCTGCCGATCGGGATCTCGTTCTATACCTTCACGCAGATCGCCTTCCTGGTCGACTGCTGGCAAGGCAAGGTGCACGAGCGCAGCTTCGTGCATTACGTGCTGTTCGTCACCTACTTTCCCCATCTGATCGCGGGCCCGGTGCTGCACCACGCGCAGATGATGCCGCAGTTCGCCAATCCGGCAACCTACCGGGTCGACTTCGACAAGGTCGCGCTCGGGCTGGCGATCTTCGTCTTCGGGCTGGCCAAGAAGCTGCTGATCGGCGACCCGATGGGCGAGTACGCCGACCTGATGTTCAACGGCGTCCACAAGGGCCTGACGCCGACGATGGGCACCGCGTGGGTCGGCGTGCTGGCCTACACGCTGCAGATCTACTTCGACTTCTCGGGCTACTCGGACATGGCCGTGGGCCTGTCGCTGTGCCTCGGCGTGCAGCTGCCGCTCAACTTCAATTCGCCCTACAAGTCGACCAACATCATCGAGTTCTGGCGCCGCTGGCACATCTCGCTGTCGACCTTCCTGCGCGACTACCTCTACGTGCCGCTGGGCGGCAACCGCAAGGGGCCGGCGCGCCGCTACCTGAACCTGTTCCTGACGATGCTGCTGGGCGGCTTGTGGCACGGGGCCGCCTGGACCTTCGTCATCTGGGGCGCACTGCACGGCTTCTTCCTGATGGTGAACCACCTCTGGAACGCCAAGGTGCGCCGCAACGCCAAGCCCGGCAGGCTGGCGGGCCTGCTCGGCTGGCTGCTGACCTTCGTCTGCGTGATGATCGCCTGGGTGGTGTTCCGGTCCGAGAGCATGCACGCCGCGACCACCATCTACCAGGCCATGCTCGGGCTGCACGGCACCTCGGATTCGGTGTTCAGCGAACTCGGCGCCGTGCCCTACCGCAAGAACGACTTCTTCCATACGCTGCTGGTCGGGCTGTTCATCTGCCTGGTCATGCCGCCGACCATCACGCTGCAGCGCTGGGTGCCGCAGCTGCAGGCGCTGGCCGGCCGGCCGCGCCTGGCCTGGGTGTTCACGGCGCTGATGGCCGCCTTCACGGTGTACCTGCTGGGCGTCTGCGTTTCGAAGCTGGGCTCGTACAGCCCCTTCCTCTATTTCCAATTCTGATATGACTCCCGCGAAACTCTGGCTGCGGATCTTCGGGGCCGGCTTCCTCGTCATCATCTCGCTGCTGATCGTGACCTTGAAAACGCCGCCCTTCTATGGCGACATGACCCGCATCGGCCTGCTGTCGGAGACCGCCTTCGGCTGGCGCATCGAACCGCCGCACGTCGACCCGAAGTACCTCAATGCGGTGCCGGTGGCCGAAGCCGACATCGTGGTGATCGGCGACAGCTTCTCGATGTCGAACCGCTGGCAATCGATGCTGACCCGGGCCGGCTACCGGGTCACGACCACCTTCTGGGGCCAGATCAACGAGGAGCTCTGCGGCGACTTCGATGCCTGGCTCGATCGCGCGGGCTTTCGCGGCAAGCTGGTGATCGTCGAGAGCATCGAACGCCTGGTGAACGAACGCATGGTCGCCACCCAGACCTGCAAGACGATGGCCAAGCCCTTTTCGGCCGGCATCAAGCCTTTCTTCGAGTCGCCCTCGTCGGTGCCGGCGCCGGTTCTCAACTGGGACGGCAAGCTGACCTCGGGCGTGCGGATCTATCGCAACACCCGGCGGGCGCGCGAGGCGACCGAGCCGATCCTTTCGAACGACAAGATCCTGGTGCGACCGGTTCCCGAGGGCTGCGCGTTGTTCAGCCACCAGCTCTGCGACAAGGTCCCGTTCTGGCCGGCCGACGACGAGAACGGCGAGCTCACGGTGCAGCACGCGGCCCAGATGAAGGCCTTCGGCGACGCCCATCCACGGCGCACCGTGCTGTGGATGATCATCCCCAACAAGACCACCGTGTATGTCAAGCCGGAACATTCGAAAGATTTCGTGACGGCATTCGGTGCCGCCGACATCGGCCCCGACCTGTTCAGCCTCTCGTTCGAGCAGAAAAACAAGGTCCGCGACTTTTTTTTCCCGAACGACACACACCTGTCGATGCACGGGCAGCTGGTGGTCGGCCAGCGGATGCTCGAAGCGGTTCGCAAGATCCTGCCCGCCGCCCCCTCGAAGGCCTCTTGAAGCTATCATCTGCAACCGGAAGCCACCACGCGTGATCCTCTACGAGTACCCCTTCAACGAGCGCATCCGGACCTACCTTCGGCTGGAACACCTGTTCCGTCGCCTTGGCGAGCTGGTCCCGGCTGATTCGCCGCTGCTGCATCACTACGCACTCGTCACGATCTTCGAGATCATGGACGTGGCGGCGCGCGCCGACCTCAAGGCCGACGTGCTTCGGGACCTCGACAAGCACAAGAACGTCTTCAACAGCTACCGCGGCAACCCGGCCATCGCCGAATCGGTGCTCGACCAGGTGGTGGGCAAGCTCGAAAGCAATTTCACCACCCTCAACACGGTGCCGGGAAAGGCCGGCCAGGCCCTGACCGAGAACGAGTGGCTGATGAGCATCCGCAGCCGCGCGGGCATTCCGGGCGGCACCTGCGAGTTCGACCTGCCGGCCTACTACGCCTGGCAGAACCGCCGCGCCCACGAGCGCCGCGCCGACCTCGAGCGCTGGTCGTCCACGCTCGCGCCGCTGGCCGAATCGATCTACCTGCTGCTCAAGCTCCTGCGCGATGCCGACGTGCCCTACAAGGTGATCGCGGCCAACGGCCAGTTCCAGCAGACCCTGCCGCAGGGCCGCAGCTTCCAGTTGCTGCGCCTGCGCATCGACCCCAAGCTCGGGCTGATTCCCGAGATTTCCGGCAACCGGCTGATGGTGTCGGTCAGGCTGATGCGGCATGGCACCGATGATCGCCTTCACCAAAGCACGGACGAGGCCCCGTTCGAACTGACCCTTTGCGCCTGAGACATCCGATGAGCGGTGCGACGAATTCCATCGGCGAGCGGATCGTCCGCTGCCCGGCATGCGGACAAGACAGTGTCTACGCGGCCAGCAATCCCTACCGGCCGTTCTGCAGCGCGCGCTGCAAGGGCATCGACCTGGGTGCCTGGGCCAGCGAAGAATTCAGGATGCCGGCCGATGCGCCCCCGGACGACGATCCGTTCGGCGATCCGAAGCGGCAGTAGGCCGCCAGCCTCGGCCCCTGCTAAGCAGCGGGCGGCTCGAAGACCAGCCCGCGCTCCTGGGCCAGCCAGGCCAGCACCGGCAGTGCGCCCGGCAGCACCGGCGTCACGTCGAGCGGCAGTTGCTGCCAGCACATCGCCTGGCCCTCGCGCATCTCGAAATCGCCGCTCCAGCGATGCACCTTGCACCAGTGCAGGCGCACCAGCGCATGCGGGTAGTCGTGCTCGGTGACCTTCCAGACCGCGGCCCCGGCGATCGTGATGCCGAGCTCTTCGTGCAGTTCGCGCCGAAGCGCCTGCTCGACGGTCTCGCCGGCCTCGAGCTTGCCGCCGGGGAATTCCCAGTAGCCGGCATAGGGCTTGCCTTCGGGCCGGGTCGACAGCAGCAGCGCATCGTCCTCGCGGATCAGGATGCCGACCGCGACTTCGGTGTGCTTGCGGGTCCCGGTCAAGCCGCGCGTCCTGCGTAGTCGCGCGCGAACTGGTAGGCCACGCGGCCGCTGCGCGAGCCGCGCTCGAGCGCCCAGACCAGGGCCTCGGGGCGCGCGGCCTCGACCGCCTTGGCGTCGACGCCGAACGAGGACAGCCATTGGGCGACGATCGCCAGGTATTCGTTCTGGCTGAAGGGATAGAAGCTGACCCAGAGGCCGAAGCGCTCCGACAGCGAGATCTTCTCCTCGATCACCTCGCCCGGGTGGACTTCGCCATCTTCGGTGTGGGTGTAGCTGAGGTTGTCCTTCATGTACTCGGGCAGCAGGTGGCGCCGGTTGCTGGTCGCATAGATCAGCACGTTGGGCGTCGACGCGGCGATCGAGCCGTCGAGGATCGACTTCAGCGCCTTGTAGCCCGGCTCGCCCTCGTCGAAGCTCAGGTCGTCGCTGAAGATGATGAACTTCTCGGGCCGGTTGGCCACCACCTCGATGATGTCGGGCAGGTCGGTCAGCTCGGCCTTGTCGACCTCGATCAGGCGCAGGCCCTGCGGCGCATAGGCCTGCAGGCAGGCCCGGATCAGCGAGGACTTGCCGGTGCCGCGGGCGCCGGTCAGCAGCACGTTGTTGGCCGGCTTGCCTTCGACGAACTGGCGCGTGTTGCGCTCGATCTTGTCCTTCTGGACGTCGATCTCCTTCAGTGCGTCGAGCGACATCGCGGCCACGTGGCGCACCGGCTCGAGCGTGCCATGGCCGGAGCTGCGGCGGCGGTAGCGCCAGGCGATCGAGGCGCTCCAGTCGGCCGGCGCCGCGAGCGGCTGCGGCAGGATCGATTCGATGCGCGCGATGAGGTGCTCGGCCCGCTCGAGCAGGCGTTCGAACTGAGGATTCATGACCGGTAGTCGGCGTTGATCGAGACGTAGTCGTGGCTCAGGTCGCAGGTCCAGACGGTGTCGGCGGCGCTGCCGCGTCCGAGCGCGATGCGCACCGTGATCTCGCTCTGCTTCATGACGCGCTGGCCGTCTTCCTCGCGGTAGGCCGGATTGCGGCCGCCCTTGATCGCCACGTGGACATCGTCCAGGTAGAGGTCGATGCCGGTCTGGTCGAGGTCGGCGATGCCCGCGTAGCCGACCGCCGCGAGGATCCGGCCCAGGTTCGGATCGCTGGCGAAGAACGCGGTCTTGACCAGCGGCGAATGCGCGACCGCATAGGCGACCTGCCGGCACTCGGCCGCATCCTTGCCGCCTTCGACCCGGATGGTGATGAACTTGGTCGCGCCTTCGCCGTCGCGCACGATGGCCTGCGCCAGCTGGCGGGCAACGTTGCGCATCGCTTCGAGCAGCGCGCGACCTTCGGGCGATTCGAGCGAGCCGATCGTGGCATGCGCCGCCTTCTGGGTCGCAATGACCACAAACGAGTCGTTGGTCGAGGTGTCGCCGTCGATCGTCACGCGGTTGAAGGACGCATCGGCCAATGCCTTGGCCAGGGGCTGGATCAGCGCCGGGTCGATCTTCGCGTCGGTGGCCATGAAGCCGAGCATGGTCGCCATGTTCGGCCGGATCATGCCGGCGCCCTTGCTGATGCCGGTGACCGTGACGGTCGCGCCGCCGATCTGCACCTGCTGGCTGAAGGCCTTGGGCACGGTGTCGGTGGTCATGATGCCCTCGGCCGCGCGCGCCCAATGGTCGGGCGCGGCATCGGCGAGCGCGGCGGGCAGGCCGGCTTCGATGCGGTCGATCGGCAGCGGCTCCATGATGACGCCGGTCGAGAACGGCAGGATCTGCTCGGGCGCCAGGTTCAGGTGGCGCGCCAGCGCGATGCAGGTGGCGCGGGTGCGCGCCAGTCCGTCCTCGCCGGTGCCGGCGTTCGCGTTGCCGGTGTTGATCAGCATCGCCCGGATGCCGAAATCCTTAGCCAGGTGCTCGCGGCAGACCTGGACCGGCGCCGCGCAGAAGCGGTTCTGGGTGAACACGCCGCCGACCGCGGCGCCTTCGTCGATCAGGACGACCGTCAGGTCCTTGCGGTTGGCCTTGCGCACGCCCGCTTCGGCCACGCCGATGCGAACGCCGGGCACCGCATGCAGCGCGGCGGGGTCGGGTGCGGAGAGATTCACTGGCATGGAGAAATCCTGTCGATGGATGTCAGGTGAGCTTGCCGTGGCACTGCTTGAATTTCTTGCCACTGCCGCAGGGGCACGGGTCGTTGCGGCCAACGCGCGCGAAGGCCGCGGCACCGGCGGAGAGGCCGCCGGCGAGTTGGCGACGCTGGCTTTCCTCGTCGACCCGGACCTCGACCTCGCCGGTCTCGGTCGGCGCGGTGTAGGTGATGTTGGCGAGGTTCTCGCCACGGCTCTCCATCGCCTCGGCCGCCTCTTCGAGCTGTTCGCCCGACTGCACGCGCACCGTCATGAGCTGGCGCGTGACCTCGTTCTTGACCGAATCGAGCAATTGGCCGAAGAGCTCGAAGGCCTCGCGCTTGTATTCCTGCTTGGGCTGCTTCTGCGCATAGCCGCGCAGGTGGATGCCCTGGCGCAGGTAGTCGAGCGACGCCAGGTGCTCGCGCCAGTGGGTGTCGATGCTCTGCAGCAGCACCATGCGCTCGAACTGGGTGAAGTTCTCCTGGCCGATCAGCGCCAGCTTGGCGTTGAAGACCTCGTTGGCGGCGGCCACCACCTTCTCGACCACGTCCTCGTCGCCGATCGCGGTCGCGGCCTCGACCTGCTGGCGCAGCGGGATCTCGAGGCCCCATTCGTCGCTCAGCACCTTCTCGAGGCCGGCCAGCTGCCATTGCTCCTCGACCGATTCCGCCGGCACGTACTGGCGCACCAGGTCGGTGAAGCAGCCTTCGCGCAAGGCCTCGATCTGCGCCGTCAGCTCGGTCGCGTCGAGGATGTCGTTGCGCTGCTGGTAGATCACCTTGCGCTGGTCGTTCGAGACGTCGTCGTACTCCAGCAGCTGCTTGCGGACGTCGAAGTTGCGCGCCTCGACCTTGCGCTGCGCGCTCTCGATGCTGCGGGTCACGATGCCGGCCTCGATCGCCTCGCCGTCGGGCATCTTCAGGCGGTCCATGATCGCCTTCACGCGGTCGCCGGCGAAGATGCGCATCAGCGGGTCGTCAAGGCTCAGGTAGAAGCGCGAGGAACCCGGGTCGCCCTGGCGGCCCGAGCGGCCGCGCAGCTGGTTGTCGATACGACGCGACTCATGGCGCTCGGTGGCGATGATGCGCAGGCCGCCGAGCGACTTCACGAACTCGTGGTCCTTGTCCCACTGGGCGCGCAGGCTGGCGATTTCCGCGGCCTTGGCCGAGTCGTCCCTGGACTCGTCGGCCTCGACCGCCTCGATCAGCTTCTCCACGTTGCCGCCGAGCACGATGTCGGTCCCGCGACCGGCCATGTTGGTGGCGATCGTGATCATCTTGGTGCGGCCCGCCTGGGCCACGATGTCGGCTTCGCGCGCATGCTGCTTGGCGTTCAGCACCTGGTGCGGCAGGCCGGCCTTCTCGAGCAGACCGGCGATGATCTCGGAGTTCTCGATCGACGAGGTGCCGACCAGCACCGGCTGGCCGCGCTCGTGGCATTCGCGGATGTCCTGGATCGCGGCCTCGTATTTCTCGCGCGTGGTCTTGTAGACGCGGTCGAGCTGGTCTTCGCGCCGGCTCTGCCGGTTCGGCGGGATGATCATGGTCTCGAGACCATAGATTTCCTGGAACTCGTAGGCTTCGGTGTCGGCCGTGCCGGTCATGCCGGCCAGCTTGCCGTACAGGCGGAAGTAGTTCTGGAAGGTGATCGAGGCCAGGGTCTGGTTCTCGGCCTGGATCTCGACGCCTTCCTTGGCTTCCACGGCCTGGTGCAGGCCGTCGCTCCAGCGGCGGCCGGTCATCAGGCGGCCAGTGAACTCGTCGACGATCACGACCTCGCCCTGCTGCACCACGTAGTGCTGGTCGCGGTGATAGAGATGCCGGGCCCGCAACGCCGCGTTCAGGTGATGCATCAATGTGATGTTGGCCGGGTCGTAGAGCGAGGCGCCCTCGGGCAGCAGCTTGAACTCCGACAGCACCTGCTCGGCCTTCTCGTGGCCGTCCTCGGTCAGGAACACCTGGTGGGTCTTCTCGTCGACCGTGAAGTCGCCCGGCTTGGTGACGCCCTCGCCGGTGCGGGGGTCGGCCTCGCCCTCCTGCTTGACCAGCAGCGGCACGACCTTGTTGATCGCCAGGTAGAGCTCGGTGTGGTCCTCGGCCTGGCCGCTGATGATCAGCGGCGTGCGGGCCTCGTCGATCAGGATCGAGTCGACCTCGTCGACGATCGCATAGTTCAGCCCGCGCTGGACCCGGTCGCCCGGCTCGTAGACCATGTTGTCGCGCAGGTAGTCGAAGCCGTACTCGTTGTTGGTGCCGTACGTGATGTCGCTGCCGTAGGCCTGCTGCTTCTCCTCGCGCGGCATCTGCGGCAGGTTGATGCCGACCGAGAGCCCGAGGTAGTTGTAGAGCCGGCCCATCCAGCGGGCGTCGCGGTTGGCGAGGTAGTCGTTGACCGTGACCACGTGCACGCCCTTGCCGGTGAGCGCGTTCAGGTAAACCGGCAAGGTCGCCGTCAGGGTCTTGCCCTCGCCGGTGCGCATTTCGGAGATCTTGCCGTTGTGCAGCGCCATGCCGCCCAGCAGCTGGACGTCGAAGTGGCGCATCTTCATGATCCGCTTCGAGGCCTCGCGCACCGTGGCGAAGGCCTCGGGCAACAGGTCGTCGAGCGACTCGCCCTTGGCGACGCGGTCCTTGAACTCCTGCGTCTTGGCGCGCAGCGCCGCGTCGTCGAGCTTCTCGAAGGACGGCTCCAGCGCGTTGATGCGTTCGACCGTCTTGCGATACTGCTTCAGGAGCCGGTCATTGCGACTGCCGAAAATTTGAGTCAGGAAGTTGGTGGCCATGAATGGAGATCGATGCACACTCGCCGGATGCGGGCGCCTCGACCGAAATCCCTAAGATAGACAAGAGAACGAACTTGGGCGCGCTTGACCAAAAGGCAAGCGGGCCGGCGCGCAGGATGCCGGCAAACCGCTGATTTTAGCCACCTTGCCTCGACCTTCCGAACCGCCGCCCATTGCCCGCAAACTGCCTTCGAACCGTCCATGTACCGCCGTCTCAACCCCGCCGTCACCCTGCTCGAAGCCGCCGAGGGTTCGCCCACCCTGGCGAGCCTGGCGGCGCGCGCGCGTGACGCCAACGAACGGCTGGCCGCGGTGCAGGACCTGATCCCGACGGAGATGCGCGCCGCGGTCCAGGCCGGGCCGGCCGAAGCCGACGTCTGGTGCATGCTGGTGAACGGCAGCGCCGCGGCCGCCAAGCTGCGTCAGCTGGCGCCGATGCTGCAGGCGCGCCTCAAGTCGCGCGGCTGGGACGTCTCGACGATCCGGATCAAGGTGATGTCGCGGCGCTGAGGCCGGCCGCGCCGGGGCTTCAGAGCTGCGCCAGCGCCAGGCCCAGGGTCAGGGCGACCGAGGTCCCGAAGATGGCCAGCCCGACGGCGCGGCGGCGGTGGGTGAGCATCCAGAGGATCACCCCGGAGATCGACAGGAAGATCAGGCTGCCGGCCAAGGTGTCGACCAGCAGGATCCAGCCGACCGACATGCCGGTGCCCTTGTGCATGTTGGTCAGCGTGGCGACGAAGCCGTTCTGGGTGGTCGTGACCCCGACCGAGCGGTTGCCGCGCCAGTAGTCGGCCTGGACGATGGCGTCGGGTCCGCCGAAATTGAAGGTCCAGCGCTCGGGCTGCATCAGCGTATCGGGCTTGCCCTTCTCGCCCCAGGCCACCGGTCGCGCGGGCTCGGTGCGCACCGAGTTCGGAGGCCGGTCCTGGTCCAGGGCCGCCTGCAGCCAGACGGCCATCTCGGCCGCGCTCGCCGGTGGCGGCTCGGGCAGCGCCAGCTGGGCGTTGGCGCGCTGCTGGGCCATCGGCAGCTTGAGTACGGCGCGGTGGTTGAGCCAGATGCCTGCGGTGCCGAAGAGCAGGCCGAGGATCGCGCCCCAGAGGCCGATCCAGCCGTGGGTCTTGCGAATCCATTGCACGGCGGCGGCGCGGCGCTGCAGCGCCTGCACGCGCCCGCCGGCGGCGAGGGCATTCGATGAAGTGTTCATGGGAGCGCCGGACGGATGCGCCAGGAAATTGGTGCCGCTTGTCGGAATCGAACTGACGACCTACCGCTTACAAGGCGGTTGCTCTACCAACTGAGCTAAAGCGGCGGGACCTGGGATTTTAGCGGGCCGGAACGAACCGGGCCGCGCCGTTCATTTGATGCGCTTGAGCGATGGACGCGCCCCGCCGCCGGCCGGCGGCCGTGGCGGGTCTTCCGGGTCCGGCGGCGGCGTGCTGCTGCTGGTGGCGGCCGGCTCCTCGCCCTCCCCGGTCACCAGGTGCACGACCTTGCTGGCGTCGCCTTCGGTGCCGCGCGATGCGTCGCGCAGCGGTGTCCGGGTCGAGGCGGCCGACGACGTCGCGACGGCCGGTGCGGCAGCCCCATCGGCCGGCGCCGGTGCCGGCGCCGGGAACGCCATGCCCTGCCCGTTTTCTCGGGCATAGATCGCGATCACGCGGCCGACCGGCACGCTGATCTCGCGCGCCGTCCCGGCGAAGCGGGCCTTGAACTCGATGAAGTCGTTGCCGAGCTTGAGCGAGCTGGTCGCGTCGAAGCTGATGTTCAGCACGATCTCGCCGTTCTTGACGTACTCGCGCGGCACCTGCACCGTGTCGTCGACCTGCACCGCGACATACGGCGTGAAGCCATTGTCGGTACACCATTCGTACAACGCCCGGATCAGGTAGGGGCGGGTGGATGACGACTCGAGCGCGTTGATCATGGGCGACGGCGCAAGCGACTCACTTGCGCATGACTTTTTCGGAGGGCGTCAGCGCCTCGATGTAGGCCGGGCGCGAGAAGATGCGCTCGGCGTACTTGAGCAGCGGGGCCGCGTTCTTGCTGAGGTCGATGCCGTAGTAGTCGAGGCGCCACAGCAGCGGCGCGATCGCGACGTCGAGCATCGAGAAGTTGTCACCCAGCATGTACTTGTTCTTGAGGAACACCGGCGCCAGCTGCGTGAGGCGGTCGCGGATGTGCGAGCGCGCCTTCTCGAGGGCTTTCTCGTTGCCCTTGGTGGTGCGGTTCTCGAGAGTGGACACGTGAACGAACAGTTCCTTCTCGAAGTTGAGCAGGAACAGGCGCACGCGGGCGCGGTCGACCGGGTCGCCGGGCATCAGCTGCGGATGCGGGAAGCGCTCGTCGATGTACTCGTTGATGATGTTCGACTCGTACAGGATCAGGTCGCGCTCGACCAGGATCGGCACCTGCCCGTACGGGTTCATCACGTTGATGTCCTCGGGCTTGTTGTAGAGATCGACGTCGCGAATCTCGAAATCCATGCCCTTCTCGAACAGCACGAAGCGGCAGCGATGGGAAAACGGGCAGGTCGTTCCAGAATACAGGACCATCATGGCGAAAGACTCCTAAAAATCAAAAAGAGTGGGTCGCGTTCGCAACCCACTCTGCGGGACCCGGCGCACGAGGCGCCGGATCGGCGTGGCATTACTTGACGTCTTTCCAGTACGAGGCATTGAGGCGCCACGTGAAGACGATCGCCATGACCAGGAACAGCAGCACCCAGACGCCGACGCGAATGCGGGTGTTCTGCGCCGGCTCGGCCATCCATTGCAGGAAGCTCACGAGATCGCCCATGTTCTGGTCGAACTGGATCGGCGTCATGGTGCCAGGGCTCACTTGCTCCCAGCCCTTGAACACTTCGGTTTCATGGCCGTGGGCTTCGATCTTGTCGAAGACCGGGCGGCGCTCGCCCTGCAGCTCCCACATGACATGCGGCATCGCCACGGCCGGGAACGCGAGGTTGTTCCAGCCCGTGGCCTTGGTGTCGTCGCGGTAGAAGGTGCGCAGGTAGGTGTAGAGGTAGTCGGCACCCGTGCCGCCGTGGCCGGCACGCGAACGCGCCACCAGGGTCAGGTCGGGCGGCACCGTGCCGAACCATTCCTTGGCCTGGCGCGGGTCCATGTTGACCCGCATGGTCTCGCCGATCTTGTCGGTCGTGAACAGCAGGTTGTCCTTGATCTGCTGCTCGGTGATGCCGAGGTCGGTCAGGCGGTTGAAGCGCATGTACGCCGCCGAGTGGCAGCTCAGGCAGTAGTTGACGAACAGCTTGGCGCCATTCTGCAGCGCGGCCAGGTCGGTGGTGCGATTCGGCGCCTTGTCCCAGGCGAGGCCGCCTTCGGCAGCGTGTGCACCGGTGACGATGCCGAGCGCCGCGATCAACGTGAGGATCAGTTTCTTCATTCTTGTTGTCTCCCGGTCAGTGAGCGTTGAAAACCACGCGCTCGGGGACCGGCTTGAATTCGCCGAGGCGGCTCCACCACGGCATCAGCAGGAAGAAACCGAAATAGAAGAGCGTTCCGATCTGCGAGATGCGTTCGCCGACCGGCGACGGCGGCTGCACGCCGAGGTAGGCCAGCACCACGAAATTGATGACGAACACGCCGTAGACATACTTGTGCCAGCTCGGGCGATAGCGGATCGACTTGACCGGGCTGTGATCCAGCCAGGGCAGGAAGAACAGGATGACGACAGCGCCGCCCATCACCAGCACGCCCCAGAACTTGGCGTCGATCGACAGCATCATCGCAACCACGCCGACCGCGACGATCACGATGCCGGCCTTGATGAAGGACGGGAAGCGGGCCTTCCAGACGCCGTAGGCGGCGGCACCGACCACGCAGGCGATCAGCGCATACATCATCTCGCTGGTGATGGCACGCAGCATCGAATAGAAGGGCGTGAAGTACCAGACCGGCGCGATGTGGTTGGGCGTCTTGAGCGAGTCGGCCGGGATGAAGTTGTTGTATTCGAGGAAGTAGCCGCCGGCCTCGGGCGCGAAGAAGATCACGGCCGAGAAGATCGTCAGGAACACCACCACGCCGAAGATGTCGTGCACCGTGTAGTACGGGTGCGACGGGATGCCGTCGACCGGATGGCCGTCGGCACCGCGGTTGGCCTTGATCTCGATGCCGTCGGGGTTGTTCGAACCCACTTCGTGCAGCGCGATCAGGTGGGCGACCACCAGGCCGAGCAGCACCAGCGGCACCGCGATCACGTGGAAACTGAAGAAGCGGTTGAGGGTGGCGTCGCTCACCACGTAGTCGCCGCGGATCAGCAGGGCGAGGTCAGGGCCGACGAAGGGGATCGCGGCGAACAGGTTGACGATCACCTGGGCGCCCCAGTAGCTCATCTGGCCCCAGGGCAGCAGGTAGCCCATGAAGGCCTCGGCCATCAGGCACAGGAAGATCGCGCAGCCGAAGATCCAGATCAGCTCGCGCGGCTTGCGGTAGCTGCCGTACATCAGCCCGCGGAACATGTGGAGGTAGACCACGATGAAGAAGGCCGAGGCCCCCGTGGAATGCATGTAGCGGATCAGCCAACCCCAGGGCACGTCGCGCATGATGTACTCGACCGAGCCGAACGCCAGCGCGGCGTCGGGCTTGTAGTGCATCACCAGGAAGATGCCGGTCACGATCTGGATCACGAGGACCAGCATCGCGAGCGAGCCGAAGATGTACCAGAAGTTGAAGTTCTTGGGCGCGTAGTACTTGCCCCACTGGTCGTTCCAGAGCTTGGTCAGCGGGAATCGGTTGTCGACCCAGTTGAGCAGCTTCTCGTTGGCTGGCGCGTTGGGGGAAATTTCGTGGAATTCAGCCATGTTCTTGTTCTCCTCAGGCCTTCTTGTCGTCGCCGATCAGGAGGCGCGTGTCGGAGAGGTACATGTGCGGCGGCACCGGCAGGTTGTCGGGCGCGGGCTTGTTCTTGAAGACGCGGCCGGCCAGGTCGAAGGTCGAGCCATGGCAGGGGCACAGGAAGCCGCCCTCCCAGTTGTCGGGCAGCGAAGCCTGCGGGCCCGGCTGGAAGCGGTCGGTGGGCGAGCAGCCCAGGTGCGTGCAGATGCCGACGACCACCAGGATCTCGGGCTTGATCGAGCGATGCTCGTTGCGCGCGTACTGCGGCGTGAACTCGTCGGGGTTGCGCTTCGATTGCGGATCGGCGAGCAGCGGATCGAGCTTGGGCAGCTCGGCGACCTGCTGGGGCGAACGCTTCAGGATCCAGACCGGCTTGCCCCGCCATTCGACGGTCATCTTCTCGCCGACCTGCAGCGCGCCGATGTCGGCTTCGACCGGGGCGCCTGCGGCCTTGGCCTTTTCCGACGGCTGGAACGAACTCACGAAAGGCACTGCGACGGCCACGCCACCCACTGCGCCGGCGCAGCCTGAGGCAATCAACCATGTCCGCTTGCTGGTGTCGATCCGGGGTCGGCCGGCGGTACTCGCGCTGCTGTCACTCATGGAGATCCTCAATCTTCTTCGGGGGGACTTGGGTCAACCAAGGATTGTAGCGGAGCGTAAAAGGCGAATTCAACGGCGCGCAGTGCCCGCCGCACGCGCCTGTGACCGGACGCAGACACCGCCCCCACCCCTATACTGGCCGGCGTTCAAAACCAACAGCAGACGAGGTGCACGACATGAGCTTTCTGAAAGAGTTCCGCGAATTTGCCGTCAAGGGCAACGTGATCGACCTGGCAGTTGGCGTGATCATCGGTGCGGCCTTCGGCAAGATCGTCGACTCGCTGGTGAGCGACATCATCATGCCGCTGGTCGGACTCATCTTCGGCAAGCTCGATTTCTCGAACCTCTACATCGTGCTGGGCCCGAGGCCGAGCGGCGTGGCCGACACGCTGGTCGAACTCAAGAAGGCCGGCGCACCGGTGCTGGCCTACGGCAACTTCATCACCGTGGCGGTGAACTTCGTGATCCTGGCCTTCATCATCTTTCTGATGGTCAAGCAGATCAACCGGCTGCGCAGCCTGACCGAAGCCCCGCCACCGCCGGCGCCACCGGCCACGCCCGAAGACGTGATGCTGCTGCGCGAGATCCGGGACAGCCTCAAGCGTTAACTCCCTCCACCAACGACCGCGCCATCCGCACAGCCTCGATCAAGCTGGAAGCATCCGCCCGTCCAGTCCCCGCGATATCGAACGCCGTCCCATGGTCGGGACTGGTCCGCACCAGCGGCAGCCCCAGCGTCACGTTCACGCCTTTCTCGACGCCCAGGTACTTGACCGGGATCAGGCCCTGGTCGTGGTACATCGCGATCACGACATCGAACTCGCCAGGGCCGTCGACCTTGGCACGGGCGCGCATGAAGACGGTGTCGGGCGCGTGAGGTCCGTCGGCATCGATCCCTTCGGCGCGCGCGGCCGCGATCGCCGGGGCGATGATGTCGCGCTCCTCGGAGCCGAACAGGCCGCCCTCCCCCGCATGCGGATTGAGCCCCGCGACGCCGATCTTCGGCGCCCGCCCGAGCACCGCGCCGAGGGCCCGGTGCGCGATCCGCAGCGTCTGCAGCACGCCATCGACGGTCACGGCCTCGATCGCCTGGCGCAGCGACATGTGGATGCTGACGAGCACGGTGCGCAGTTCGTCGTTGGCCAGCATCATGCGCACCGGCACCTCCGACAGCGGCCGGCCCAAATGGGCCGCGGCCTCGGCCTGCAGCAGTTCGGTGTGGCCCGGATACGGAAAGCCCGCCGCGGCAAGTGCCTCCTTGTGCAAGGGGGCCGTGACGATCGCGGCGATCTCTGCGCGCAGCGCCGCGCGCGCGGCCCAGACCACGCAATCGCCGGCGATGCGGCCGGCCTCGGCGCTGACCTGGCCATGGACGATTGGCGCGCCCGTCGGGGCGACCACCTGCAGCACCGGGATGCAGCCGGTCGGCACATCGCGCACCTCGCCGGGCGTCTCGAGCAGCGCGACCGGCAAGGCCGGCCCGCCGGTGGCGGCGATCGCCTGCGCGGCCCGGCGCACGGACGCCACATCGCCGGCCACGAAGCATCCTCGCAAGTCGGTCGCGGCGTCGCGGAAGGCCTTGGCGATGATCTCGGGGCCGATGCCGGCCGGGTCGCCGAGCGTGATGGCGATGGGGAGGGAAGCGTCGTTGATGCTCACGCCGGATTGTCGATGTCGATGAATTCGTGGGCCAGGCCCAGCTGGGCGGCGACATGCGCCGCAACGGCCGGCGCCCCGTAGCGTTCGGTGGCATGGTGGCCGCAGGCCAGGAAGGCGACACCCATCTCGCGGGCGTAGTGGGCCTGGGGCTCGGAGATCTCGCCCGTGATGAAGGCATCGGCACCGGCGGCGATCGCGGCCTCGAAGTAGCTCTGCGCCCCGCCCGTGCACCAGGCGACGTTGCGGATCGGACGCGGCGGGCCTTCCACCAGCGTCACGGCCTTGCCGAGCGCCTTCTCGACGTGGGTGGCCAGCGCCTTCGCGTTCGTGAAGCCTTCGCCGTTGTCGCGCGCGCCGAGGAAGCCGAGCTCCTGCTCGCCGAATCGGCCGGCCGAGCCCGGGTGCGCGACCAGGCCGAGCCGCAGCCCGAGTTGCGCGTTGTTGCCGAGTTCCGGATGGGCATCCAGCGGCAGGTGGTAGGCGAACAGGTTGACGTCGTCGCCGAGCAGCAGGCCCAGGCGCTGTCGCATCCAGCCCGTGACACGCCCGTCCTGGCCGCGCCAGAACAGGCCGTGGTGGACGAAGATCGCGTCGGCTTCGGCGTGGATCGCGGCTTCGATCAGGGCCCGGCTCGCGGTCACGCCGGAGACGATCTTGCGCACCGTGGTGCGGCCCTCGACCTGCAGGCCGTTGGGCCCGTAGTCCTTGAAGCGCGCGGGCGCCAGCAGCAGGTCGAACGCGTGCAGGAGTTCGTGGCGGGTCGTGCTCATCGCGCCATTGTGGCCCCGGCCGGCGCCGCCCGCATCGCATGGCCGCGCGCCGCCAGGGGCATCAGGCCCAGCACGAAGCCCAGCGCCGCGAGCGCGGCCACGTAGTGCGCCGGCGCCATCGGGTCGCGCTGCAGCCACAAGGTCAGGATCACCGGCGTGAGGCCGCCGAAGATCGCGTAGGACATGTTGTAGGCGAACGAAAGACCCGTGAAGCGCACCGGCGCCGGGAAGGCCCGCACGCCGGCGATCGGCACCGTGGCGATGCTGCCGACGAACAGGCCCACCAGCCCGTAGTGCCAGACCAGCGAAGCCGGCGTCCCCGGCAGCCCGGTATAGAACAGGTAACTGGTGACCAGCAGGCCGGCCCAGCCGATCAGCATCACGGGCCGCGTGCCGATCCGGTCGCAGGCCCAGCCGACCGCCACGCAGCCCAGGGTCAGCGTGAGCGTCGCGACCGCGTTGGCGGCCAGCGCGGGCGCGGGCTGCACGTGGTGGACCTTCTGCAGGTAGGCCGGCGTGTAGAGCACCACCACGACGATCGCGGCCGACAGCACCCAGGTCAGCAGCGCGACGTACAGGCTGGCCGCGCGGTGCTCGCGCAGGATGGTCTTGAGGGGCAGCTCGCGCGCCGCGCTGCGGCGCCCGGCGAGCTCCTGGAACACCGGCGTTTCGTGAAGAAAGCGGCGCAGGTAGACCGACACCAGCCCGAACACGCCACCCAGCACGAACGGAATGCGCCAGGCGAAGGCGCCCACTTCGGCCGGCGTGTAGCGGGCATTGGTCGCCACCGCGACCAGCGAGCCCAGCAGGATGCCGCCGGTGATGCCCGAGGTCAGCGTGCCGATGCCGAAGCCGTAGCGGCGCGCCGGCACATGCTCGGCCACGAACACCCATGCGCCCGGCATCTCGCCGCCGATCGCCGCCCCCTGCAGCACCCGCATGGCGAGCAGCAGCAGCGGTGCCGCCACGCCGATCGAGGCGTAGGTCGGCAGCAGCCCGATCACCAGCGTCGGCGCGGCCATCAGGAAGATCGACAGCGTGAACATCCGCTTGCGGCCGAGCAGGTCGCCGAAATGGGCGATCACGATGCCGCCCAGGGGACGTGCCAGGTAGCCGGCGGCGAAGATCCCGAAGGTCTGCAGCTGGCGCAGCCAGTCCGGCATGTCGACCGGGAAGAACAGGCCGCCCAGCACGGTGGCAAAGAAGACGTAGATGACGAAGTCGTAGAACTCGAGCGTGCCGCCGAGGGCGGACAGGGCGAGCGTCTGGTAGTCGCGGGCGCCGAGCGGGCGGGCGCGGCTTGCAGGCGCGGCGGCGCCATCGGCAAGGAGTTGAGCGGTCATGGGCGGGCGAAAGGCGATTGGCGGGACAAGGCGCCCCGGAAGGAGCGCACGCTTCTTGCCAAGGCGAATCGCGGCGGGGTCTCGCGCGCGTCACGCCGGATCGGTCCCGATAGGGTGTCCGGCTGCAAGTCCGTCTATTTTAAGGGTTTTCCCTTATTCTTGCCGACGCTGCCGGGCTCGCCGGCGGGGATCGACCGAAGCGCAGAACCCTTTGGGGGACAATTGGCGCTTTGCTTCCCGCTTTTTCATGAAACGCACCTGGCTGCTGTTTGCCCAAGCCGTGACCGTCCTGCTGGCGGCCTTTTTCGTCGTCGCGACGCTCAAGCCCGAATGGCTGAACCGGCGCACCGGCCCGCTCAACGGCCTGGTCTCGGTGGTCGAAGCTCCTGCCGCGCCGGCCGGCAGCATCGCCGCCGGCAGCCTGAGCGCCGCGGCCAAGAAGGCGTCGCCGGCCGTGGTCAGCATCAACACCAGCAAGGCGGCCCAGCGCTCACCGCGCAGCAACGACCCCTGGTTCCGCTTCTTCTTCGGCGACCAGGGCGACCAGCCGCAGATCGGCCTCGGCAGCGGCGTGATCGTCAGCGCCGACGGCTACATCCTGACCAACAACCACGTGGTCGAGGGCGCGGACGAAATCGACGTCACGCTCAACGACAGCCGGCACGCGCGCGGCAAGGTGATCGGCACCGACCCCGACACCGACCTGGCGGTGCTCAAGATCGAGCTCGACAAGCTGCCCGTGATCGTGCTGGGCAACTCCGACGCGCTGCAGGTCGGCGACCAGGTGCTGGCCATCGGCAACCCCTTCGGCGTCGGCCAGACCGTGACCAGCGGCATCGTCTCGGCGCTCGGGCGCAACCAGCTCGGCATCAACACCTTCGAGAATTTCATCCAGACCGATGCCGCCATCAACCCGGGCAATTCGGGCGGCGCGCTGATCGACGTCAACGGCAACCTCGAAGGCATCAACACGGCGATCTACTCCCGCTCGGGCGGGAGCATGGGCATCGGCTTCGCGATCCCGGTCTCGACCGCCAAGCAGGTGCTGGAGGACATCGTCAAGGCCGGCAAGGTCACGCGCGGCTGGATCGGCGTCGAGCCCAACGACCTTTCGCCCGAACTGGCCGAGACTTTCGGCGTCAAGGCCAGCAGCGGCGTGATCATCACCGGCGTGCTGCAGAACGGCCCGGCCGCCAAGGCGGGGGTGCGTCCCGGCGACGTGATCACGGGCGTGGCCGAGAAGAGCGTGGGCAACACGCAGGAGCTGCTGAGCGCCGTCGCCGGGCTCAAGCCGGGAACGGCGACGCGCTTCGCGCTTCAGCGGGGCAGCGACAAGCTGGAACTGGACGTGACGCCGGGCCTGCGCCCCAAGTCGCCGGTGCGCCGGGTGCCGAGCAGCGACGCCGAATAAGCCGGCTGCCGTTCAGGACTGTGCCGAATCGGCGCTTTCCTCTGCCGGCTTGCTGAACTTGGTGAAGTAGCGGGCGCCGACGATGCCGACCTCGTACAGCAGGCACATCGGAATCGCCAGTGCGAGCTGCGAGACGACGTCGGGCGGCGTCAGCACCGCGGCGACCACGAAGGCCAGCACGATGAAGTAGCCGCGGAACGACCGCAGCTTCTCGATCGTGACGAGCTCGAAGCGGACCAGCAGCATCACCACGATCGGTACCTGGAAAGCGACCCCGAAGGCGATGTAGAGCGACAGGATCGCCTCCACATAGGACGAGATGTCGGGCGTCGCGTTGACCGAGGGCGGCGTGAACTTCTGGATGAAGCCGAACATCTTGTCCAGCACGAAGAACTGGACAAAGGCGATGCCGCAATAGGCCAGCAGGCTGCCGAAGAAGATCAGCGGCAGCGCGAACTTCTTCTCGTGGCTGTAGAGGCCGGGCGCCACGAACATCCAGGCCTGGTACATGAGCCAGGGCAGCGCCAGCAGCACGGCCGTCATCGCCAGCACCTTGAGCGGCACGAAGAACGGCGAGAAGACGCCGATGGCGATCAGCTTGGCATCCGGCGGCATGTGGGCGCGGATCGGCACCGCGATCATGTCGATCAGCCCGGCGGGCCCGGGCCAGATGGCCAGCAGCACACCGGCCACGACCAGGCCGTAGACGCAATAGAGCAGGCGATCCCGCAGCTCCATCAGGTGCTGGACGAAGGGCTGCTCGGTGCCGGCCAGTTCGTCTTCTTTGTTCTTGTCTGTGGAATCGGCCATGTGGGGACGCTGCGTTCAGAAATCGGCGCGCGCTGTGCGCCGCCCTTCGCTTGCTTGCGCCTAATTGATTTTGTGAGGGCGGTAGCGGGCGACGCGCGCCGCGCCCGAGAGCGCCTTGGTGCGCACGCCGTTGCGCGCCTTGTACCACTGCGGCGTGGCGCCCTGCTTCAGGCGCCAGTTCTTGCGTGGGTGCTTGTACTCGGGATAGGCGGGCGCGGTGTCCGACAGCGCGGACAAGGTCTGGCCGCTTTCCGAGAACTGCTTCTCGAAGTCGCTGGCGCCGGACTGGATGCTCTGCTCGACGTCGCGCGCAGCCTCCTGCACGGTGTCTTTCATCTTTCGCAGTTCGTCGAGGTCCATCGACCGATTGACCTCGGCCTTGACGTCGTTGACGTAGCGCTGCGCCTTGCCGAGCAGGGTGCCGACGGTGCGCGCCACGCGCGGCAGCTTCTCCGGCCCGATGACGATCAGCGCCACGGCGCCGATCAGGGCCAGTTTCGAGATGCCGAGATCGATCACGGAACGGTCTGGCTCAGGACTTCTGACGCGCTTCGACGTCGATCGTGGTCTTGTCGGCGGTGCTGTTGCCGCTCACCTGGGCGTTCGGGCCGGCGGCGGTCGGCGCATCGGTGCTCGCGCCGTCCTTCATGCCGTCCTTGAAGCCTTTCACGGCGCCACCGAGGTCGGACCCCATGTTGCGCAGCTTCTTGGTGCCGAAGATCATCACGACGACGAGCAGCACGATCAGCCAGTGCCAGATGGAAAGTGAACCCATGGATTACTCCTGAAGAATGTGTCGCATTTTAGTCGGCGCCGAATGACCGGCCGAAAGGATGGCTTTCAGCCCCGCAGCCAGGGCCGCGGACCACCCATGACGTGCACATGGAGATGGTGCACCTCCTGCCCGCCCTCGGCGCCGGTATTGACCACGATGCGGAACCCGCCGTCGGGATACGGCCGGCAGCCCTGCTCGATCGCCAGCTTGGGCGCCAGGGTCATGATCCGGCCCAGCAGCCCCGCGTCGTCGGCCGTGACCTGGGCCATCGACGGGATGTGGCGCTTCGGGACGATCATGAAATGTATCGGCGCCCAGGGCGCGATGTCGTGGAAGACGAACAGTTCGTCGTCCTCGTAGACCTTGCGCGAGGGAATCTTGCCCTCGATGATTTTGCAGAAGATGCAGTTCGGGTCAGATGACATTGCTGGTATCCATGGGACGGCCCGCGTTCATGCGCACCATCCCCTTGACGATGCGATAGAGGAACCAAAGCGAAATCAGTGCCCAGGCGATCCAGCCCGGCACCAGGAAAAGCAGCCACAGCCACGAGGTCAGGACGTACAGGACGCCGGCCCACAGCACCGAGCGGATGCGCCAGCTGAAGTGCGACGCCTGCCAGGTGCCGGCGGCATCGTCGCGCTTGACGAGGTCGATCACCAGCGCGATCACCAGCAGCCCGATCGAGGCCTGGGCGCCGGGCAGCACGGCGCCGATCGCCACCACCAGGTGCAGGATGTAGCTGACCCAGCCCCAGGTCTTGAGCGAGTCGTCGGGCTCGACGGTCACGATGTCGTTGGGCATGGCGTGCGCTCCTTTCAGTCGTTGGAAGCTTCGCGATCCTGCGCCTTGCGCAGGGCCTTTTCCTCGATGCCGCTGGTGCCCTCGCGGCGCTCCAGTTCGGCGACCACGTCGGCCGGCGAGAAGCCGTAGTGCGCGAGCGCCACCATGCTGTGGAACCACAGGTCGGCGACTTCGTTCACCAGTTTGGCGCGGTCGCCGCCGTGGTCGGCATCCTTGGCGGCCATCACGACTTCGGTCGCCTCCTCGCCGATCTTCTTCAGGAAGGCGTCGGGACCGCGGTGCAGCAGGCGGGCGACATAGCTCTTGTCGGGGTCGCCGCCGCGCGACGGCAGGCGGCTTTCGATCACGGCGGCCAGGCGCGCCAGGGCGTCTTCGGCGTTGCGGGGTTCGGTGCTCATCTTGGGGACGATGTGTAGATCGAGGCCGGGTCTTTCAAGACCGGCTCGGTCGCGATCCACTGGCCGTTCTGGTACTTGCTGAAGAAGCAGCTGTGGCGGCCGGTGTGGCAGGCAATGCCGGGCTCGTGGCCCTGCTGCGTGACCTTGAGCAGCACCACGTCGTTGTCGCAGTCGATCCGGATCTCGTGCACGGTCTGGACGTGGCCGGATTCCTCGCCCTTGAACCAGAGCTTCTGGCGGGAACGGCTGAAGTACACGGCGCGGCCGAGCTCCGCCGTCCTGGCCAGCGCCTCGCGGTCCATCCAGGCGAACATCAGCACGTCGTTGCTGCCCTGTTCCTGCGCGATCACCGGCACCAGGCCGTTCGCGTCCCATTTCACTTCGTCGAGCCAGTTCATAGCGGGCTATTGTCGGTCACAGACGCACCGGGATGCCGCGCGCCGCCATCCGGGCCTTGGCCTCGCCGACCGTGAACTCCCCATAGTGGAAGATGCTCGCCGCCAGCACGGCGTCGGCGCCGCCGGTCTGGATGCCGTCGGCCAGGTGCTCCAGGCTGCCGACACCGCCGGAGGCGATCACCGGCACGCTGACGGCATCGCTCACGGCCCGCGTCAGYTCGAGGTCGAAACCGCTCTTCGTGCCGTCGCGGTCCATGCTGGTCAGGAGGATCTCGCCGGCGCCGCGGCGCGCCATCTCGACCGCCCACTGCACGGCGTCGAGGCCGGTGTTCTTGCGCCCGCCATGGCTGTAGACGTCCCAGCCCGGGCCGCGCCGGGCGGCATCCTCGGGCGAGCGCCGCTTGGCGTCGATCGCCACCACGATGCACTGGGCGCCGTATTTCTGCGAGGCGTCCTCGATGACCTGCGGATCGGCGATCGCGGCCGAATTGAAGCTGGTCTTGTCGGCCCCGGCATTGAGCAGCCGGCGCACGTCGGCCACGGTGCGCACGCCGCCGCCGACGGTCAGCGGGATGAAGACCTGGGAGGCCACCGCCTCGATGATCGGCAGGATCAGGTCGCGGCCGTCGCTGGTGGCGGTGATGTCGAGGAAGGTGAGCTCGTCGGCGCCCTGCGCGTTGTAGCGGGCCGCGATCTCGACCGGGTCTCCGGCGTCGCGCAGTTCGACGAAATTGACACCCTTGACGACGCGGCCGCCGGTGACGTCGAGACAGGGAATGATGCGTTTGGCAAGCATGGTGTGGTTCGGGCAAAAAGAGGTTCAGGCGACCCTGAGCTGTTGCCAGCCCTGCCACTGCGCGCCGGGCGCCAGCAGCACGGGTTCGTCGATGCGGGCGGCCTCGACGCAGAGCATGTGGCGCCAGCCATCGTCGGGCAGGTCGTCGAGCTTGGCGGCGAGCAGCGGGCCCGGGTTCCAGACCACGGTCTCGGTGCAGCTCGCGCTTTGCGAGATCTCGAGTGTGCCCGAAGGCTGGACCAGCCGCAGCGGCCGGGCGGGCGCGGCGTAGACGCTGTCGAATTCGCTGCCGAAGGCCAGCGCCGGCGCCATCTCGACATGGCGGTCGTCGCGCACCGCATCCCAGCGGTTGGCGCCCTGCAGGCCCTCGAGCCGGGCCTCGGTGGCCTCGTCGACCCGCAGGTAGCTGTGAAGCGCCGCCGCGAAGGACCAGGGTTCGCCGCCCATGTTGTCGATGGCCAGGGCGACGCGCAGCGAACGCGCGGCCAGGGTGACGGTCAGCCGGGCCCGGAACGCGTGCGGCCAGAGCGCCCGCGTGGCGGCGCCGTCGCGCAAGGCCAGCACGACGGTGTCGCGTCGGTCGTCGGCCTGCGGCTCGGCCGTCCACGGCAGGGTGCGGGCAAAGCCGTGCTTGGGGAGTGGGCCGCGCAGGTTGAACTGCGGCCAGCAGACCGGGATGCCGCCGCGGATCGGGCTCTGGCCGTCGAAGCGGGCGTCGGGGCTCAGGTAGAGCCGCTCGACGCCATCGGCCGTGGTCCACGACAACACATGAGCGCCGTGCAGCGCTACAGTGCAACTGTCGCCGCCGGGCAGCGCCAGCCGCACGGCCGGCTGGCCACGAAAGACGAGGGCTTGGAGGGTCATGGCCCGATTCTAGGTTTGGCCGGCGGTTGCGTTTGGACACCGGCGACACGGATCCCGCTTCAAAACAACTCGCAACGAGGAGCGCCTCCATGAGAAGGAAACTGCCGCCGGCCGCCTGGATCCTGATCGCGATGCTGATCGGGATCGCCATCGGCTACATGGTCTTCGTCAACTTCCCGAACAAGAGAACCGCCGGCGAGATCGCCGGCTACATCTCGATCATGTCGGACGTGTTCCTGCGCCTGATCAAGATGCTGATCGGGCCGCTGGTGTTCTCCACCCTGGTCGTCGGCATTGCCCACATGGGCGACGCGGCCGCCGTCGGACGGGTGTTCGGCAAGGCGCTGGGCTGGTTCATCACCGCCTCGCTGGTCTCGTTGCTGCTCGGTCTCATGATGGCCAACCTGCTGCAGCCGGGCCACGACCTCGGGCTGCCGCTGCCCGAGATCGGGTCGTCCGCCAACCTCGCCACCTCCAAGTTCACGCTCAAGGATTTCGTCAGCCACGTGGTGCCGAAGTCCTTCGTCGAGGCCATGGCCAACAACGAGATCCTGCAGATCGTGGTGTTCTCGATGTTCTTCGGCGTCGCGCTGGCCTCGCTCGGCGAGAAGGCCCGCACGCTGGTCAACGCGATCGAGGAGCTGTCCCACGCCATGCTCAAGATCACCGGCTACGTGATGAAGCTGGCGCCGCTGGCGGTGCTGGCCGCCATGGCGGCCACGGTGGCGGTCAACGGGCTGGGCATCCTGCTCAAGTTCGCGGTCTTCATGGGCGGCTTCTACCTGAGCCTGTTCATCCTGTGGGCACTGCTGGCCCTGGCCGGGTTCTTCTTCCTCGGGCCGCGCATCGTGACGCTGCTGAAGCTGATCCGGGAGCCGTTCCTGCTCTCGTTCGCGACCGCCAGCTCGGAAGCGGCCTACCCCAAGATCCTGATCGCACTCGACCGCTTCGGCGTCAAGCGCAAGATCTCCAGCTTCGTGATGCCGATGGGCTATTCGTTCAATCTCGACGGCTCGATGATGTACTGCACCTTCGCGGTGCTGTTCATCGCCCAGGCCTACGACATCCCGCTGTCGCTCGGCACCCAGCTCACGATGCTGCTGATCCTGATGCTGACCTCGAAGGGCATGGCCGGCGTGCCGCGCGCCTCGCTGGTCGTGATCGCCGCGACCCTGAACCAGTTCAACATCCCCGAAGCCGGGCTGCTGCTGATCCTCGGCGTCGACACCTTCCTGGACATGGGCCGGTCGGCCACCAACGCGGTGGGCAACTCGATCGCCACGGCGGTGGTCGCCAAGTGGGAGGGCGAACTGCTCTCCGAAAGCGACGCCGCGGCCAATGCGCGGGCGATGGACATCGAAAGCGCCGCCACCCTCGCCCATCCGGTGCATGCCTGAGGCCCCCGAAATGAGCGCCGTACGGACCCTGGCGACCACCGCCGCGCTGCTGGGAGCACTGCTGGGCCTGGCGCCAGCCGCGTTCGCCCAGTCCGATCCGACGCCGGTGACGCCCGCCGCGCTCAGCGGCACGCTGGCCAAGGTACGGACGGCGGGGGCGGTCGTGATCGGCTACCGCGAATCCTCGGTGCCGTTTTCCTTCCTGTCGCCGCGCAAGGAGCCGATCGGCTACTCGATCGAGCTGTGCAAGGCGGTGGTCGAGGCGATGGGCGATGCGGTGCACAAGACGCTGGAGATCCGGTGGCTGCCGGTGACCGCCGAGACCCGCATCGATGCCGTGGCGAGCGGCCAGGTCGACCTCGAATGCGGCTCGACCACCAGCAACCTGGAGCGGCAGAAGCGGGTCGCCTTCTCGCCGACGATGTTCGTCTCGGGCACCCGGCTGCTGGTCAGGAAAGGCTCGCCGATCCAGTCCTTCCGCGACCTCGCCGGCAAGCCGGTGGCCGTGACCGCCGGGACCACCAACGAGAAGACGATGCGCGATCTGTCGGCGCGCTTCAAGCTGGGCCTGGAGCTGGTCGTTTCGCGCGACCACGCCGAATCGTTCGCGCTCGTGAAGTCCGGCAAGGCGGAGGCCTTCGCGACCGACGAGGTGCTGCTGTATGGCCTGATCGCCCAGGACAGGGGCAGCGCGCAGGGCCCGACCGACTACCAGGTGGTCGGCGACTTCCTGTCCTACGACCCCTACGGCGTGATGTACCGCAAGGGCGATCCGGAGATGGCGAAGGTGGTCAACGACACCTTCCAGATGCTGGCCGAGGACGGGGAGATCGAGCGCCAATACAAGCGCTGGTTCCTGCGCAAGCTGCCCGGCGGCACCAGCCTCGACCTGCCGATGAGCCCGCAGCTGGAAACGATCATCCAGGCGATGGCCATCAAGGCCGAGTAGTCGGCCCGGACCTGAACCCTAGACCGCGAGCTCGTCGGCCCGGGCCTGGGCGGCGGCGAAGTCCAGGTCGCCCGAATAGATGGCGCGGCCGCAGATGACGCCTTCGATGCCGTCCGCCTCGACCGCGCACAGCTTGTCGATGTCGGCCATGTTCGAGAGCCCGCCCGAGGCGATCACGGGGATCGTCAGCGCCTGGGCCAGCCGCACGGTGGCATCGATGTTGATGCCCGACAGCATGCCGTCGCGGCCGATGTCGGTGTAGATGATCGACTCGACGCCGTAGTCCTCGAATTTCTTGCCGAGGTCGGCGACCTCGTGCCCGGTCAGCTTGCTCCAGCCGTCGGTGGCGACCTTGCCGTCCTTGGCGTCCAGGCCGACGATGATGTGGCCGCCGAACGCGCTGCAGGCGTCCTTCAGGAAGCCCGGGTTCTTGACCGCGGCGGTGCCGATGATGACGTAGCGCAGGCCGTCGTCGATGTAGCGCTCGATGGTGTCCAGGTCGCGGATGCCGCCGCCCAGCTGCACCGGGATGTCGTCGCCGACCGCCTTCAGGATCGCCTTGATCGCCGCGTGGTTCTGCGGCTTGCCCGCGAAGGCGCCGTTCAGGTCGACCAGGTGGAGGCGGCGGGCACCGGCTTCGAGCCACTTGCGCGCCATCGCGGCCGGGTCTTCGCTGAAAGTGGTGGACTGGTCCATATCGCCTTGCTTGAGACGAACGCAGTGGCCATCCTTGAGGTCGATCGCAGGAATGAGGAGCATGGTGGTGCGGGATTGCGGACGGGGAAAAGCGCGATGGTACTCAGAACCCGGCGGGCCGCGGGCACAGGCCCGGGCCGAACGGTGGAGGCGTTCAATGCGTCAGGGGTTCCAGTGGAGGAAATTTCGATAGAGCTGCAACCCGTGGTCCGCACTCTTCTCCGGGTGGAACTGGGTAGCGAAAATATTATCGCGTGCGACGGCAGCGGTAAAGCGCTCGCCATAGTCGGCCTCCCCGGCGCTGTGCGCGGGATCGGCGGGCCGGGCATAGAAGCTGTGGACGAAATAGAAATAGCTCTGGTCGGGCACGCCGGCCCAGACCGGGTGAGGCCGGGTCTGGAAAACCTGGTTCCAGCCCATCTGCGGCACCTTGAAGCGGCTGCCGTCCGGCTGCAGCCGGCCTTCGAGCTCGAACTTCCGGACCTGGCCCGGGATCAGGCCCAGGCCATCGGTCGGACCTTCGTCGCTGTGCGACAGCAGCATCTGCATGCCGACGCAGACGCCGAACAGCGGCTTGCTGGCGGCGGCCTCGAGCACCGAGTCGAGGAGGCCGGAGTCGGCCAGTTCGCGCATGCAGTCGGGCATGGCGCCCTGTCCCGGAAGGACCACGCGGGTGGCCCGGCGCACCACGTCGGGGTCGGAGGTGACGAACACCTCCACCCCGACCTGGTCGGCGGCGTGCTGCACGGCCTGCGACACCGAGCGCAGGTTGCCCATGCCGTAGTCGACCACGGCCACGGTGTTGTTTGCAGTCGACACGGTCAGAGGGAGCCCTTGGTCGAGGGAATGACGCCGGCCGAGCGCGGATCGAGCTCGAGCGCCGCCCGCAGCGCCCGCGCGAAGGCCTTGAACACGGTCTCGCACTGGTGGTGCGCGTTGACGCCCTTGAGGTTGTCGATGTGCAGGGTCACGAAGGCGTGGTTGGCGAAGCCGTGGAAGAACTCGTAGGTCAGCTGGCTGTCGAAGGTGCCGATCATGCCGCTGGTGAAGGGCACGTCCATGACCAGACCCGGGCGGCCCGAGAAATCGATCACGACACGGCTCAGCGCCTCGTCGAGCGGCACATACGCATGCCCGTAGCGGCGGATGCCCTTCTTGTCGCCGACCGCCTTGGCGACCGCCTGGCCCAGGGTGATGCCGACGTCCTCGACCGTGTGGTGGCCGTCGATGTGCAGGTCGCCCTGGCAGTCGATGTCGAGGTCGATCAGGCCGTGGCGGGCGATCTGGTCGAGCATGTGGTCGAAAAAGCCGATGCCGGTCGAGAGTTTCGCGCGGCCGGTGCCGTCGAGGTCGAGCTTGACCGTGATCTTGGTCTCGGCCGTGTTGCGGGTGACGGACGCCGCGCGCGCGCCGGTGGCGATGACGGCTTCGGGTGCCAGTGGGGTGTTCATAGTGAGGCTTCGAGGGCCGCGAGCATCTGCGCATTCTCGTCGGCGGTTCCGACCGTCAGGCGCAGGCAGTTGGCGAGCAATGGGTGCATTTTAGAAACGTTCTTGACCAGCACGCCGCGTGCCTTCATTCCCTCGAAGGTCTTTGCCGCGTCGGGCACCCGGATCAGGATCATGTTGGCCTCGCTCGGCCAGCTCCGGACCGCCGGCAGGCGGGCCAGCCGCGCCACCACGACGGCGCGCTGGCTGCGGATCTCGGCCGCCTGGGCGGCGAACACATCGGCGTGCTCGAGGGCGAACAGGGCGCACTCGCAGTTCAGCACGCTGATGTTGTAGGGCGGGCGCACCTTGTCGATCTCGGCCACCAGCGCCGCCGGGCCCATCAGGTAGCCCAGGCGGGCGCCGGCCAGGCCGAACTTGCTCAGCGTGCGCATCAGCAGCACATGGCCGTGGCGCGCCACGCGGTCGATGTAGCTGCGGCCGGCGAAGGGCTGGTAGGCCTCGTCGATGACCACCAGCCCGCCCTGGGCGCCCTGGGCCTGGACGATCTTCTCGATCACTGCGTCGTCCCAGAGATTGGCGGTCGGGTTGTTCGGGTAGGCCAGGAACACGATGGCCGGCTTCTCGCGGGCGATGGCGTCGAGCATGGCGCCCTCGTCGAGCTCGAAGTCGGCCGAGAGCGGAACGCCGACGAAGCGCAGGCCCTGCAGCTGGGCGCTCATGGCGTACATCACGAAGCCGGGCACCGGCGCCAGCACCGTGGCGCCCGGCAGGTCGCAGGCGATCGCCAGCAAGGAGATCAGCTCGTCCGAGCCGTTGCCCAGCATCAGCGCGAAGCCCTCCGGCATGCCGGCGTGCGCCGCCAGCGCGCGCTGCAGGTCGGCGCCGCGCTCGCCAGGGTATCGGTTCAGCGCCAGCGCGCCGAGCCGCTCGCCGAGGGCGGCCTGCAGCGCCGGCGCCAGGCCGTGGGGGTTTTCCATCGCGTCGAGCTTCAGCAGGCCGCGGGCGTCCTGCACGGCGTAGGCATGCATGGATTGCACGTCGGCGCGGATGCGGCCGAGCGCGCGGCGGGTATCGTCGGTGGCGGTCATTCGGGGCTGGTTCGGATTCAGGGGTTGCAGCGATAGCTGTTGCGCAGTGCCGCCGAGAGCACGAGCTGCACCGGCATGTCGGCCTCGTAGCTGTCGGCGTTGCGTGTCAGTTCGGTTTGATAGAGGGAGCGCGCCATCACGGGCTCGAGCCGGCGGCCGTTGATGCAGAACAGCGGCTTCTGGCCGGCGCGCTGTCCGGCGTCGTTGGCTTCGCGCAGGCCTTCCATGACGCCCACCAGGTAGTAGCTGGCGTAGGCCTTGCCGTCTTTCTCGTTGGCCTCGAGCGTGCGCAGCTCGCGGATCGACATCGCCTGGGCGAGCGCCGGCAGTATCAGCAGCAGCGCGCAGGCCACGGCGGCGCGCAGGCCTCGGCCTAGTCGTGGCGGCGCGGCTTGATGAATACGCATGGATTGCCTGCAGAAACCGACCAGGCTTCGAGATCGCGGGTCACGACCGAGCGTGCGCCCACCACGGCGCCATCGCCGACGCTGACACCCGGTCCGATGAAGCTCTGGGCAGCGATCCAGACCCGGTCGCCGACCTGGATGTCGTCCCAGATCAGCGGGAAGTTGGGCACGTTGTAGTCGTGGGATCCGGTGCACAGCCAGACGCCCTGCGAGACGCAGGTGTTCGAGCCGATGCGGACTTCGCCGAAGTTGTAGATGTCCACGCCCTCGGCGATCGCCGTGTAGTCGCCGATGCGCAGGTTCCAGGGCATCAGCACCTTGACGCCGGGGCACACCAGCACGCCCTGCCCCACCCGGGCGCCGAAGAGGCGCAGCAGGCGCACGCGCAGCGGCGACAGCGCACGCGGCCCCAGCCTGCCCAGCAGGGTCCAGACGATCATCCAGATCACCCGCCGCAGCTTGTGGCCCAGGCTCCACGGGTGCCTGCTGTTCTGGAGGTCCATGGCGTCCTGCTTCATGCGGCGGCTCCCATCCGTGCAATGGCCCGGGTCACGGCGTCCATCGACCGGTGCTCCCGGTGCGCCTGGACGGCCTCGGCCCTGGCCGGCTGGCGCGCCATGTCGGCCGCCCGCTGCACGCATTCGACCAGTTCGGCGCGGTCGCGGTAGCAGGCACCGGCCGGCAGCGGCAGGTCCACCTGGTCGCGCAGCGCAGGCAGGTCGGGGGCCACCACCAGGCAGCCCAGCCCCACCGCTTCCGCGAGCACGCCGGAGATCCGGTAGCTGTAGGCCGACTCGTCATAGGGCAGGACCACGACGTCGCACGACTCGAGCGCACGCAGGTAGTCGGCGCGCAGGGTGGTGTTGATGACGGTCGCACGGTCCTTCCAGCGGTCCAGGAAGTCTGCGTCGGCGGTGCCGACCAGCAGTTCGATCGGCGGCGTGAAACGGCCCTCGGCGCTGGCGCCGGCGATGGCATCGAGCGCCCAGCGCGGCGACTTCTCGGCCCGGAAGCTGCCGATGAAGCCGACCACCATCTTCCGCCCGACCGGATCGCGCACCGGCGCGCTGCGCGCGAGCTCCGGAATCGGCGTCGGCATGGCGATGATGCGGGACGGGTCCGGATGCGCCGCGACCGGGCGCCAGGTGTCGATCGTCTCGTAGACGACGAAGCGAAAGCCGACCGCATAGAGGATACGCAGCATCAGGCGATGCACCGGATGCCGGGCCGCCTGGCCGACGTTGTGATGGCACAGGAACCACAGCGAGCGCCGGCGCAGCCAGAGGGCCGGCGCGACCAGGAACAGCGGGACCGTCAGGAACTCGCGGATGAACAGCGTCCGTCCGCCCGCCATCCAGGCCCTGGGGATGAGCCTCAGGTGGCCGAAGAGCTTGCCCAGCATGCCGCTGGCACGGCGCGGCAGCGGCGCGACGTCGGCCAGCACCGGGTGCATCGGCACCCGCACCAATTGCACGGTGCCGACGCGCCGGCAGGCCGGCCCGAGCATGCCGAGCGCGCCATGCGGGTCCCGGTAGCGCCGGAGGTAGCTGACGAAACTGCTCATGGCCGCAGGCTAACCGAAATCAGCGCTGGCGCAGCCGCATCTCGGCCGCCCGGGCGTGGGCCTGCAGGCCCTCGCCATGGGCGAGCACCGAGGCCACCTGCCCGAGCGCCTGGGCGCCCTCCTCGCTGACTTCGATCAGGCTCGAGCGCTTCTGGAAATCGTAGACCCCGAGCGGCGAGCTGAAGCGTGCCGTGCCGCTGGTCGGCAGCACATGGTTGGGGCCGGCGCAGTAGTCGCCCAGGCTTTCGCTGGTGTAGGCACCGAGAAATATCGCGCCGGCGTGCCTGAGCAGCGGCTCCCAGCGGTGGGGCTCCTGGCTGCTGACTTCGAGGTGTTCGGGTGCGATCCGGTTGCTGATTTCGCAGGCTTCTTCCATGCTGCGCGTGTGGATCAGCGCGCCGCGGCCGTTGAGCGAGGCGGCAATGATCTCGGCGCGTGGCATCGAGGGCAGCAGGCGGTCGATCTCCTGCTGCACGCGTTCGATGTAGGCGGCGTCAGGACTCAACAGGATGCTCTGCGCGAGTTCGTCATGCTCGGCCTGGCTGAACAGATCCATCGCGACCCACTCGGGCGGCGTGCTGCCGTCGGCCAGCACCAGAATTTCGCTCGGGCCGGCGATCATGTCGATGCCGACGGTGCCGAACACACGCCGCTTGGCGGCCGCCACGTAGGCATTGCCGGGCCCGGTGATCTTGTCGACCGCCGGAATCGTGGCCGTGCCGTAGGCCAGGGCCGCCACCGCCTGGGCGCCGCCGATCGTGAAGGCGCGCGTGACACCGGCCACGTGGGCGGCGGCGAGCACCAGCGGGTTGCGCTCGCCGCCCGGCGTCGGCACCACCATGACGATCTCGCCGACACCGGCCACGTGCGCCGGGATCGCGTTCATGAGCACGCTCGATGGATAGGCGGCCTTGCCGCCCGGCACGTAGATGCCGACGCGGTCCAGCGGCGTGACCTTCTGGCCGAGCAGCGTGCCGTCGGCATCGCGGTAGCTCCAGCTCTCGCCGCTCGCCTTCTTCTGGGCCTCGTGGTAGCTCCTGACGCGGCTTGCCGCGGCCTGGAGGGCAACTTTCTGCTCCGCCGGCAGCGACTCGAAGGCAGCGCGCAACTCGGCGGCCGTGAGTTCCAGCGCCGGCAGGCCGTCGACGTCGAGGCGATCGAAACGCCGCGTGTAGTCGAGCACGGCCTCGTCGCCCCGCTGCCGAACGTCGGCCAGGATGTCGGCCACCACCTGCTCGATGGCCGCATCCGCTTCGGCCGACCAATGCAGGCGCGCCTTGAATTCGGCCTCGAAGGTGGCCGATGCGGTGGACAGGCGGGCGGGAGCGGCTTTCAGGTTCATGTCGGGAGGGCCGATGCGAAGGCATCGACGATGCGGCGGATGGGCTCTTGCTTGAGCTTGAGCGCGGCCTGGTTGACCACCAGCCGGGCGCTGATGTCCATGATGCGTTCAACCTCGACCAGATGGTTGGCCTTGAGCGTGTTGCCGGTCGAGACCAGGTCGACGATGGCATCGGCCAGCCCCGTGAGCGGCGCCAGTTCCATGCTGCCGTAAAGCTTGATCAGGTCGACGTGCACGCCCTTGCTGGCGAAGAATTCGCGCGCCAGGCCGACGTACTTGGTCGCCACCTTGAGCCGCGAGCCTTGCTTGACGGCCGAGGCGTAGTCGTAGTCGGCGCGCACCGCCACGCTGAGGCGGCAGGCCGCGATGCGCAGGTCGAGCGGCTGGTAGAGGCCCTGGTTGCCGTGCTCGAGCAGCACGTCGAGCCCGGTCACGCCGAGGTCGGCGCCGCCGTACTGGACGTAGGTCGGCACGTCGGAGGCGCGCACCAGCACCACGCGGACATCGGGCCTTGTGGTGGAGAGGATCAGCTTGCGCGATTTCTCGGGGTCTTCGGTGACCTCGATGCCGGCCGCGGCCAAGAGCGGCAGGGTCTCCTCGAAGATGCGGCCCTTCGACAGCGCCAGGGTGATCACGGCTGCACCTCGGCCGGCCCGGCCACCCGCTCGATATCGGCGCCGATGCCGCGCAGCTTGCCTTCCATGCGGTCGTAGCCGCGGTCGAGGTGGTAGATGCGGTCGACCAGGGTCTCGCCATCGGCCACCAGGCCGGCGATCACGAGGCTGGCCGAGGCGCGCAGGTCGGTGGCCATCACGGTGGCGCCGGACAGTTGGCGCACGCCCTCGATCACCGCGACCTTGCCGTCGGTCTGGATCTTGGCGCCGAGACGCAGCATCTCGTCGACGTGCATGAAGCGGTTCTCGAAGATCGTCTCGGTGACGGTCGAGGTGCCTTCGGCGATCGCGTTGAGCGCCATGAACTGGGCCTGCATGTCGGTCGGGAAGCCCGGGTACTCGGTGGTGCGGAAGCTCTGTGCCTTGAGCCGGCCCTGGCTCTGCACCCGGATGCCGCCGTCGACCGCCGACACCTGGGCGCCGGCTTCGCGCAGCTTCTCGATCACGGCATCGAGATGGTCGGCCCGGCCATGCTTCAGGAACACGTCGCCGCCGGCCGCGGCCACGGCGCACAGGAAGGTGCCGGCCTCGATGCGATCGGCCACCACCTGGTGCGTGCAGCCATCGAGGCGCTCGACGCCCTGGATGCGGATGCGGCTGGTGCCGTGGCCCTCGATCTTCGCGCCCATGGCGATCAGCATCTCGGCCAGGTCGGCGATCTCAGGCTCCTGGGCGGCGTTCTCGAGCACCGTCTCGCCCTCGGCCAGCGCCGCCGCCATGAGGAAGTTCTCGGTGCCGGTGACCGTCACCATGTCGGTGGTGATGCGGGCGCCGTGCAGGCGTTTGCGGCCACCGCCGATGCCCGCCACCATGTAGCCGTGCTCGACCACGATCTCGGCACCCATGGCCTGCAGGCCCTTGATGTGCTGGTCGACCGGACGCGAGCCGATCGCGCAGCCGCCCGGCAGCGAGACCTTGGCCCTGCCGAAGCGCGCCAGCAGCGGGCCGAGCGCGAGCACCGAGGCCCGCATCGTCTTGACCAGTTCGTAGGGTGCCTCGGGCACCTCGAGCGAGCGGGCGTCGATGCGCACCGTGCCGTTGTCGTCGCGCTCGGCACGCACGCCCATGTTGTGGACCAGCTTGAGCATGGTCGCGACGTCCTTCAGGCGCGGCACGTTGTGCAGCGTGACGGGGCGATCGGTCAGCAGGGCCGCGCAGAGTTCGGGCAGCGCGGCATTCTTGGCGCCGGAAATGAGTACCTCGCCGCGAAGCTTGCGCCCGCCGCGAATCAGAAGTTTGTCCATGAGGAATCCAGCGGAGGTCTAGCGAGACTGGCCTGCCCATTCGGCAGGCGTGAAGGTTTTCATCGAGAGCGCGTGCACTTCGTCGGTGTGCATTTTCGCACCGAGGGTGGCATAGACCCGCTGATGCCGCTGGATGGCACGCTTGCCCTCGAATTCGGCGGAGACGATGGTGGCATACCAGTGGCGGCCATCGCCCTCGAGCGTGATGTGGTCGCAGGCCAGGCCGGCCTGGATGATCGATTGGAGTTCGTCAGCTGTCATGGTTGGTTTTCATCCGCGGATCTTGTAGCCGATGCGCAGGAGGTGCACGGCGATCGCGCTGACCACCAGCCAGGCACTGCCGACGATCGCCAGGCTCAGCCAGGGCGATGCATCGCTGATGCCGAAGAAGCCGTAGCGAAAGCCATCGATCATGTAGAAGAAGGGGTTCAGGTGGCTCACCGTCTGCCAGAAAGGCGGCAGCGACCCGATCGAATAGAACACGCCGGACAGGAAGGTCATCGGCATGATCAGGAAGTTCTGGAACACCGCCATCTGGTCGAATTTCTCGGCCCAGAGGCCGGCGATCAGGCCCAGCGTGCCGAGGATGGCGGCGCCCAGAAAGGCGAACACCAGGATCCATAGCGGCGCCACGAAGCTCGGCAGCGCAAAAAAGGCGGTGACGATGAACACGCCCAGGCCCACCGCCAGCCCGCGCACGATCGACGACCCCACGTAGGCGAGGAACCAGCCCCAGTGCGACAGCGGCGTCAGCAGCACGAACACCAGGCTGCCCATGATCTTGCTCTGGATGATCGACGACGAGCTGTTGGCGAAGGCGTTCTGCAGCACGCTCATCATCACCAGGCCCGGGACCAGGAAGGCGGTGTAGCTCACGGTGCCGAAGACCTTGACGTGGTCCTCGAGCACATGGCCGAAGACCGCCAGGTAGAGCACCGCGGTCAGCACCGGGGCGCCGACGGTCTGGAAGCCGACCTTCCAGAAGCGCAGCGTTTCCTTGTACAGAAGCGCGCGCCACCCAAGAGCGTTGATCATCATCTTGCGACCTCCAGCGGCGTCTGCTCGCCGGCCATCAGGTCGATGAAGACGTCCTCGAGGTCGGCCTTGCGCATCTCGACGTCCTCGACATCGAGCCCGGCTTCGCGGATCGCGGCCAGCAGCTGCTCGACCTCGTGGGCGTTCTGCGCCGGCAGCTGCACGATGCGGCCCGTGATGCGGGCGTTCTGGGCGATCGCCCAGGGCAGCATGCCGTCGGTCTTGAAGCGCAGCACGTTGCTGGCGGCCGACCGCAGCAGCTCGCTGGTGCGGTCGAGCGCAATCACGCGGCCTTGCTTGAGCATCGCGATCCGATGGCACAGCGCCTCGGCCTCTTCGAGATAGTGGGTGGTCAGCAGCACCGTGCTGCCCTGCTTGTTGAGCTTGGCGACGAACTGCCACAGCGTCTGGCGCAGCTCGACGTCGACGCCGGCGGTGGGCTCGTCCAGCACGATCACAGGCGGCTTGTGGACCAGCGCCTGGGCCACCAGCACGCGCCGCTTCATGCCGCCCGAGAGCTGGCGCATGTTGGCGCCGGCCTTGTCGGCCAGGCCGAGGCTCTGCAGGAGTTCGTCGATCCAGGCGTCGTTGTTCTTGATGCCGAAATAGCCCGACTGGATCCGCAGCGCCTCGCGGACGTTGAAGAACGGGTCGAAGACCAGCTCCTGCGGCACCACGCCGAGTTGGCGGCGGGCTTGGGCGTAGTCCTTCTGGACGTCGAAGCCGTGGACCGCGATGGCGCCGCTGGTCGGGCGCGACAGCCCGGCGAGCATGCTGATCAGGGTGGTCTTGCCGGCCCCGTTCGGCCCCAGGAGGCCGAAGAACTCGCCCTCTTCGATCTGGAAGCTCACGTCATCGACGGCGCGGAGCCCGGGCTTGCCCTGGCTTCGTTGCTGGCGTGAGGGGGGATAGGTCTTGGAGACCGACTGGAAGGAGATCGCGGGCATGGGAACCCGCTATTTTAAGCTCGCCCCCAGGTTGGGCTCACTTCGTGTAGCCCGCCCACCCCCTGCCGGGGGCAACACCAGCGGCCCGGCGAAGCCGGTTCCGCGGTGTTTCACCAACGGGCCTGGCTGCGCCGGCCGATGGAAGAGAGGCGTCGTGCTTGTTCTCGGCGGCGCGCAGCGCACGCCTGTTCGTGGGCAGTCGCGGAACCGGCTTGCCGGGCCGCTGACTGCGCCCCCGGCAGGGGGTGGGCGCCCGGACACGAAGTGCCGGGCAACCTGGGGGCGAGCCCATTCAAGGCGCGGCGGGCAAAAGGCCTGCGATTCCGTACAGGGCGGCCAGTTCGCGCAGGCGGGCCGGCAGGCCCTTGACCGCGAAACCGCGGCCGAGCGCGCTGGACTCGCGCCGGCACTCGAGCAGCACCGCCAGCGCCGAGGAGTCGAAGTGGACCAGCGCGCTGGCGTCGACCACCGTGGCCGTGTCGGTCTGACCGGCCAGGCCGCGCTGGAGCATGTAGGCGCAGGCCGGTGCCTCGTCGTGCGTCAACTTGGGTGGCAGCACCAGCATGGCCGGCTCAGCCCTTGCCGTTGTTCTTGTTGCGCGCCTCGAGGGCCGCGATCAGGCCGTCGATGCCCTTGGCGTTGATCTGCTGCGCGAACTGGGTGCGGTAGGTATCCACCAGCCATACGCCCAGGACGTTGATGTTGTAGATCTTCCAGCCGCCAGCCTCGCCGGGGGTCTTCTCGAGCCGGTAGTCGAGCTGCACCGGATCGCCGCTGCCCTTGACTTCGGTGCGCACGAGCACCTCCTTGTCGTCGGCCGAGCCACGGAACGGGCGCACGACGACGGTCTGGTCGCTGACCTGGTCGAGGGCGCCCGCGTAGGTGCGCACCAGCAGGGTCTTGAACGCATCCTCGAGCCGCTTCTGCTGCTCCGGCGTGGCCTGGCGCCAGGCCGGACCGACGGCCGAGGAGGTCATGCGCAGGAAGTTCACGTTCGGCATGATCTTGGTATCGACCAGCTGCATGATCTTGCCGACATCGCCCGCCTTGATCGACTTGTCGGCCTTGATCGTGTCCAGCACGTCGGAAGACAGCCGCTTCACGAGCGCATCGGGCGCCTCGTCCGCGGCCAGGGCCGGCCGCACGAATCCGGCAGCGGCAGCCGCCAGCAGCAGGCCACCCAGCGCCAACCGTCCCAGGGTGCGGCGTTGAAGAATCTGGTTCATCGAGTCAATCCCTTGTCATCAAAAGTGAGGCGTTCGCCCAACCGGTTTCGAGTCCACGCCACACAGAGGGTTCCACATCGCGGCTCAGGGCCTGCAACCGAATGCAATGGCCCCGCCCGCGCAAGGCCTTAGTTGCCCTCGTCGGGCAGGTTTCCGTCGTGCACGTCGTTGCGGCGGCGCTGCAGGAAGGCGTCACGGGTGAAGGTGTACCTGTCGAGCGCCGCATCCTCGAGCAGCTGGCCGACGCGCAACAGGTTGGCGCGGATGTCGATCAGGCGGAGAGCGTACATCGAGTTGCGCACCGAGATGTCCGACACGCCGCTCAGCAGGTCGCCCCGGAGGTCCAGTGGCAAGGCCGCGGTGTCGCGCAGCGTGGAGGGGCCGAGCAGGGGCAGGATCAGGTACGGGCCCGCCGGAACGCCCCAGCGGCCCAGCGTCTGGCCGAAGTCCTCGCTGTGGCGGTCGATGCCGAGTTCGGTCGCGACGTCCAGGATCCCGCCGAGGCCGAAGAACGTGTTGACGTTCAGGCGCATGAAAGTCTGCGCGCTGTCCTGGAGCTTGAGCTGCGCCACGCTGTTGGCGAAGCTCCAGACGTCGGAGAGGTTGCCGAAGAAATTGTTCACGCCGGTGCGCACCGGCGAGGGCAGCACCTTGACGTAGACCGTCGCGGCCGGCTTCAGGACCGCATCGTCGAGCGCGTTGTTGAAGCGATACACCTGCCGGTTGAGCGGCTCCAGCGGATCGGCCGGATTGGCGTTCGGGCCGGTGGCGCAACCCGTGACGAAGGCGAGGACGCCGGCGGCGCCTGCTGCGCGCAGGCCATTGGCGATGCGCACGCACGCGACCCGGCCGGCGAGAGGAGTTCGTGGTTTCATTTCTTGTTGTTGGCGTTACCGGATGGCGTGCTTCCTTCGGCCGCCTTGCTGTACAGGAACTGGCTGATCAGGTTCTCGAGCACGACCGCTGATTGGGTATCGGTCACGACATCGCCGGCTTGAAGGGTCTTTTCGTCGGCGCCGGCCTCGATGCCGATGTATTGCTCGCCCAGCAGGCCGCTGGTCAGGATCTTGAACGAGCTGTCCTTGGGGAAACTGTAGCGATTTTGCAGCGCCAGCGTCACGGCCGCCTGAAAGTTCTTGTCGTCGAACGTGATGGATTCGACGCGCCCGACCACCACGCCGGCGCTCTTGACCGCGGTTTGGGGCTTGAGCCCGCCGATGTTGTCGAAGCGCGCGGTCACCGCATAGGTCTTCTGGAAGTTCAGGCTCAGCAGGTTGGCCGACTGCAGCGCCAGGAACAGCAGCGCCGCGCCGCCGATCAGCACGAACAGGCCGACCCAGATGTCATTGTTGGAACGTTGCATGTGTTGCACTCTCAGTGAACGTGGAGCCTAGATGCTGAACATCATGGCGGTCAGCATGAAATCGAGCCCGAGCACGGTGAGCGAGGCGACGACCACCGTGCGGGTGGTGGCGCGGGAGACTCCCTCGGGCGTCGGCTGGGCCTGGTAGCCCTGCAGCAGGGCGATGAAAGTCACGGCGACCCCGAAGACGATGCTCTTGACGACGCCGTTGCCGACGTCCTTCCAGACGTCGACGCCGCCCTGCATCTGGCCCCAGAAGGCCCCCGCGTCGAGGCCCAGCATCAGCACCCCGACGACATAGCCGCCGATCACGCCGACCGCGCTGAACACCGCCGCCAGCAGGGGCATGGTGATCACGCCGCCCCAGAAGCGCGGCGCCAGGATGCGCTGGACCGGGTCGACCGCCATCATCTCCATCGCGCTGAGCTGCTCGCCAGCCTTCATGAGGCCGATCTCGGCGGTGAGCGAGGTGCCGGCACGGCCCGCGAACAGCAGCGCCGCCACGACCGGGCCGAGCTCGCGCACCAGGCTCAATGCGACCAGCAGGCCCAGCGCCTCGGACGAGCCGTAGCGCTGCAGCGTGTAGTAACCCTGCAAGCCCAGCACGAAGCCGACGAACAGTCCGGAGACGGCGATGATCGCCAGCGAGTAGTTGCCCAGGAAGTGGATCTGGTCGCGCACCAGGCCGAAGCGGCGCAGGCTGCGCGCACCCTGCCCCACGAGCTGGAAGAAAAGGCGCGCGCCCAGACCGAGGTCGGCCAGCTTGCTGCGCACGGCGAAGCCGACGTCGGCCGGCTTGTACCAGCTCATACGCCAACCTCCGTGCTGCGCACTGCGGTGCGAGTCCCCTTCGGAGCGGCCGGGCGGGGGGTCATGAGGAAACCTCCGTGCTTCGCACTGCGGTGCGAGCCCTCTTCGGAGCGGCCGGGCGGGGGGGTCATGCGGAAACCTCCGTGCTGCGCACTGCGGTGCGAGCCCCCTTCGGAGCGGCCGGGCGGGGGCTCATTCACGCCCCCCCTGCGAGTTGCCGAAATCGGCCTCGACGGCCACCGCGGGGTAGTGGAAATGCACCGGCCCCTCGGGCAGCGCATTGACGAACTGGTGGACCAGCGGGTCGGCGCTGGCGCGCACCGCGTCCGGGCTGCCCTGGGCGGCGATGCCGCCGTTGGCGAGGATGATCACGTGGTCGGCGATGCGGAAGGTTTCTTCGAGGTCGTGCGACACGATCACGCTGGTGAGCCCCAGCGTGTCGTTGAGCTGCCGGATCAGCCGCGCCGCGGTGCCGAGCGAGATCGGGTCGAGGCCGGCGAAGGGCTCGTCGTACATGACGAGGTCGGGGTCGAGCGCGATCGCCCTGGCCAGCGCCACGCGCCGCGCCATGCCGCCCGAGACTTCGCTCGGCATCAGCTCGCGGGCGCCGCGCAGGCCGACGGCGTCGAGCTTCATCAGCACGATGTCCCGGATCAAGCCTTCGGACAGGCGGGTGTGCTCGCGCAGCGGGAAGGCCACGTTGTCGAACACGCTCATGTCGGTGAAGAGCGCGCCGAACTGGAACAGCATGCCCATGCGGCGCCGGGCGGCATAGAGCGCATCGGGCGCCATCCGGCCGACGTCATGGCCGTCGACCAGCACATCGCCACGGCGCGCCCGCACCTGCCCGCCGATCAGGCGCAGCACGGTGGTCTTGCCGCCGCCCGAGGCGCCCATCAACGCGGTCACCTTGCCACGCGGCACGCGGAACGAGACGCCATCGAGGATGGCGCGGTCGCCATAGCCGAAGACGACGTCGCGGAACTCAACGAGGGAAGTGGCAGGTGATGGATCCATGGCAATGAAAAAGCCGGGGCGTCCCACATGAGGACATCCCGGCTCGCGGTAACAGCCAATGATAAGGGAAGCGCGTAACAGGCTGTGCCTACGACGATTCTGAAAAACGCACCGGATCGAAGGCACCCAGGCCGGCGCCGGGCCGCCCCAAGGCGGCCTGCGGCCCCCTCGGGGGGCAGCGACCCACACGCAGTGGGGGAGCGTGGGGGCCTTGGGCCGGCGCCGGGCCGCCCCAAGGCGGCCTGCGGCCCCCTCGGGGGGCAGCGACCCGCACGCAGTGGGGGAGCGTGGGGGCCTTGGGCCGGCGCCGGGCCGCCCCAAGGCGGCCTGCGGCCCCCTCGGGGGGCAGCGACCCACACGCAGTGGGGGAGCGTGGGGGCCAGTTCAGCGCGGCAGGTCGCTGAAGCCCATCAGGAACTCGTCGACCGAGCGGGCCGCCTGGCGGCCCTCGCGGATCGCCCAGACCACCAGCGACTGGCCGCGGCGGATGTCTCCGGCGGCGAACACCTTGGGCACGTTGGTCGCGTAGCCGCCGATGAAATCGACGCTGGCCTTGGCATTGCCGCGGGCATCCTTCTCGACGCCGAAGGCGTCCAGCACATTGGCCACCGGGCTCACGAAGCCCATCGCCAGCAGCACCAGGTCGGCCTTGAGCACCTGCTCGCTGCCGGCCACCTCGACCATCTTGCCGTCCTTCCACTCGACGCGAACCGTCTTCAGGCCCGTGACCTTGCCCTTTTCGCCGATGAATTCCTTGGTGGAGATGGCGAACTCGCGCTCGCAGCCCTCTTCGTGGCTGGAACTGGTGCGCAGCTTGTACGGCCAGTAGGGCCAGGTCAGCGGGCGGTTCTCTTCCTCGGGCGGCTGCGGCATCAGCTCGAACTGGGTCACGCTCGCGGCACCGTGGCGGTTGCTGGTGCCCACGCAGTCGGAGCCGGTGTCGCCGCCGCCGATCACGATCACGTGCTTGCCATCGGCGCGCAGCTGGCCCTTGACCTTGTCGCCGGCGTTGATCTTGTTCTGCTGCGGCAGGAACTCCATCGCGAAATGGATGCCGTCGAGGTCGCGGCCGGGCACCGGCAGGTCGCGCGACTGCTCGGCGCCGCCGGTCAGCAGCACCGCGTCGAACTCCTTGCCAAGCTGCTCGGGCGTCACGGTCTCCTTGGCCCAGTTGGTGACCTTGGAGCCCTTGCCCAGCGGATCCTTGGCGGCGCCGACCATCACGCCGGTGCGGAAGGTCACGCCTTCGGCCTTCATCTGCTCGACGCGGCGATCGATGTGCACCTTCTCCATCTTGAAGTCGGGGATGCCGTAGCGCAGCAGGCCGCCGATGCGGTCGTTCTTCTCGAACAAGGTGACGTCGTGGCCGACCCGCGCCAGTTGCTGGGCTGCCGCCATGCCCGCCGGGCCGGACCCGACCACGGCGACCTTCTTGCCGGTCTTGTGCTTGGCCGGACGGGCCGCCACCCAGCCTTCGTCCCAGGCACGGTCGATGATCGCGTGCTCGATCGACTTGATGCCGACCGGATCGTCGTTCACGTTGAGCACGCAGGCCGCCTCGCAGGGCGCGGGGCAGATGCGGCCGGTGAACTCGGGGAAGTTGTTGGTCGAGTCGAGCACCACGAAGGCGCTCTGCCAGTCGGCCCGATACACCAGGTCGTTGAAGTCCGGAATGATGTTGTTGACCGGGCAGCCGCTGTTGCAGAACGGCGTGCCGCAGTCCATGCAGCGCGCGCCCTGGACCTTGGCCTGTGCCTCGTCGAGGCCGACCACGAATTCCTTGTGATGCTTGACCCGCTCCTCGATCGGCTTGTAGCCCTCTTCGATGCGCTCATGCTCCATGAAGCCGGTGATTTTTCCCATCGTGCTTTCCTGTTCTGTTCGTTGTCGCTCAGACCGCCGCCACCGGCTTGGCGGCCGCATGCGGCTCCATGCCGGCATGCGCGTTGTTGCCGCTGCTCGTGAGCTCGACCTCGCGGTCGTGGATCTCGGCCAGCGCGCGCTTGTATTCGTTCGGGAACACCTTGACGAACTTGGTGCGCGAAACGGCCCAGTTGTCGAGCAGTTCGCGGGCGCGCTTGCTGCCGGTCCAGCGGTGATGGTCCTCGAGCAGCTTGCGCAGCTGCGCCTCGTCGGTCTCGCCTTCGTGCCAGACCTTGCGGTGCACGCTGGCGCTCTGCTCGGCCGAGGTCAGCACCTTGTCGAGCGACACCATCGACAGGTTGCAGCGGGAGGCGAACTGGCCGTCCTCGTCGTAGACGAAGGCGACGCCGCCGCTCATGCCGGCCGCGAAGTTGCGTCCGGTCTGGCCCAGCACCGCGACCGTGCCGCCGGTCATGTATTCGCAGCCATGGTCGCCGGTGCCTTCGACCACCGCGGTGGCGCCCGACAGCCGTACCGCGAAGCGCTCGCCGGCCACGCCGCAGAGGTAGGCCTCGCCGGTGGTCGCGCCATACAGCGCGGTGTTGCCGACGATCGTGTTGCGCGCCGCCTCGCCGCGGAAGTCCAGGCTCGGGCGCACCACCACGCGGCCGCCCGACAGGCCCTTGCCGGTGTAGTCGTTGGCATCGCCGATCAGGTAGAGCGTGATGCCGCGCGCCAGGAAGGCGCCGAAGGACTGGCCGCCCGTGCCTTCGAGCTGGATGCGGATCGAATCGTCGGGCAGGCCCTGCGGATGCACCTTGGTCAGCGCGCCCGAGAGCATGGCGCCGACCGAGCGGTTGACGTTGCGCGCCACCTCGATGAACTGCACCTTCTCGCCCTTGTCGATGGCCGGGCGCGAACGCTCGATCAACTTGACGTCCAGGCTCTTCTCGAGGCCGTGGTCCTGGTTCTCGACATGGAAGCGCGGCACCTCGGCCGGCACGTTGGGCTGGGCGAACAGGCGGCTGAAGTCCAGGCCGCGGGCCTTCCAGTGCTCGATGCCGGTCTTGGTGTCGAGCAGGTCGGAACGGCCGATCAGGTCGTCGAACTTGCGGATGCCGAGCTGGGCCATGATCTGGCGCACTTCCTCGGCCACGAAGAAGAAGAAGTTGACCACGTGCTCGGGCTTTCCCGAGAACTTCTTGCGCAGCACCGGGTCTTGCGTCGCGACGCCCACCGGGCAGGTGTTCAGGTGGCACTTGCGCATCATGATGCAGCCCTCGACCACCAGCGGCGCGGTCGCGAAGCCGAACTCGTCGGCACCCAGCAAGGCGCCGATGGCGACGTCGCGGCCGGTCTTCATCTGGCCGTCGGCCTGCACCCGGATGCGGCCGCGCAGGCGGTTCAGCACCAGCGTCTGCTGGGTCTCGGCCAGGCCGATCTCCCACGGGCTGCCGGCATGCTTGATCGACGACCACGGCGAGGCGCCGGTGCCGCCGTCGTGGCCGGCGATCACGACGTGGTCGCTCTTGCACTTGGCGACGCCCGCGGCGATGGTGCCGACGCCGACTTCGCTCACCAGCTTGACGCTGACGCTGGCATGCGGCGCGACGTTCTTCAGGTCGTGGATCAGCTGGGCCAGGTCCTCGATCGAGTAGATGTCGTGGTGCGGCGGCGGCGAGATCAGGCCCACGCCGGGCACCGAGTAGCGCATCTGGCCGATGTACTTCGTGACCTTGCCGCCGGGCAGCTGGCCGCCCTCGCCGGGCTTGGCGCCCTGCGCCATCTTGATCTGCACCTGGTCGGCCGACGACAGGTACTCGGCCGTGACGCCGAAGCGGCCCGAGGCGACCTGCTTGATCTTCGAACGCAGCGAGTCGCCGTCCTGCAGCGGCAGGTCGACCTCGACATTGGCCTCGCCGATCACGCTCTTGAGCGTGTCGCCCATCTTGATCGGGATGCCCTTGAGCTCGTTGCGGTAGCGCGCCGGGTCTTCGCCGCCTTCGCCGGTGTTGCTCTTGCCGCCGATGCGGTTCATCGCCACCGCCAGGGTGGCGTGCGCCTCGGTGCTGATCGAGCCGAGCGACATGGCGCCGGTGGCGAAGCGCTTGACGATCTCGGCGGCCGGCTCGACCTCGTCGACGGAGATGGCCTTGGCCGGATCGATCTTGAACTCGAACAGGCCGCGCAGCGTCAGGTGCCGGCGGTTCTGGTCGTTGATCAGCTGCGCGTATTCCTTGTAGGTGCTGAAGTTGTTGGCGCGCGTGCTGTGCTGCAGCTTGGCGATGGCGTCGGGCGTCCACATGTGCTCTTCGCCGCGGGTGCGCCAGGCGTATTCGCCGCCGGCGTCGAGCATGTGGGCCAGCACCGGATCGTCGCTGAAGGCCGCCTTGTGCATGCGGATGCCTTCCTGGGCGATCTCGAACACGCCGATGCCCTGCACCCGGCTGGCGGTGCCGGTGAAGTACTTCTCGACCGTCTCGGTGTTCAGGCCGATGGCCTCGAACAGCTGGGCGCCGCAGTAGCTCATGTAGGTGCTGACACCCATCTTCGACATGATCTTCGACAGACCCTTGCCGACCGCCTTGACGTAGTTGTAGATGGCCTTGTCGGCGCTCAGGTCGCCGGAGAGGTCTTCATGCATCGCCGCCAGCGTTTCCATCGCCAGGTACGGGTGCACGGCTTCGGCGCCGTAGCCCGCGAGCACGCCGAAGTGATGCACTTCCCGCGCCGAGCCGGTCTCGACCACCAGGCCGGCGGTCGTGCGCAGGCCTTCGCGCACCAGGTACTGGTGGATCGCAGACAGCGCCAGCAGCGCCGGGATCGCGACCTGCGTCGGGCCGACGTTGCGGTCGCTGACGATCAGGATGTTGTGGCCGCCCTTGATCGCATCGACCGCCTCCGCGCACAGCGAGGCCAGCTTGGCTTCCACGCCTTCGTCGCCCCAGGCCAGCGGGTAGGTGATGTCGAGCGTATGGCTCTTGAACTTGCCCTGCGTGTACTTGCCGATGTCGCGCAGCTTCGCCATGTCGGCGAAGTCGAGGATCGGCTGGCTCACCTCGAGCCGCATCGGCGGGTTGACCTGGTTGATGTCGAGCAGGTTCGGCTTCGGGCCGATGAACGACACCAGCGACATCACGATCGCCTCGCGGATCGGGTCGATCGGCGGGTTGGTCACTTGCGCGAACAACTGCTTGAAGTAGTTGTAGAGCGGCTTGTTCTTGTTCGACAGCACGGCCAGCGGGCTGTCGTTGCCCATCGAGCCGATGCCTTCCTCGCCGGCCGCCGCCATCGGGCTCATCAGGAACTTGATGTCTTCCTGGGTGTAGCCGAAGGCCTGCTGGCGATCGAGCAGGCTGACCTGGCTCGGCGGCGGCTGCACGGCCTCGGCCTCGACGCTGTCGAGCTTGATGCGCAGGTTCTCGATCCACTGCTTGTAAGGCTTGCTGTTGGCCAGCGTCGCCTTGACTTCCTCGTCGTCGATCATGCGGCCCTGCTCGAGGTCGATCAGGAACATCTTGCCGGGCTGCAGGCGCCACTTGCGGACGATCTTCTGCTCGGGCACGGGCAGAACGCCGGATTCGGAACCCATGATGACCAGGTCGTCGTCGGTCACGCAGTAGCGCGACGGGCGCAGGCCGTTGCGGTCGAGCGTGGCGCCGATCTGACGGCCGTCGGTGAAGACGATCGAGGCCGGGCCGTCCCAGGGCTCGAGCATCGCGGCGTGGTACTCGTAGAACGCGCGGCGACGCGGGTCCATCGTCGCGTGCTGCTCCCAGGGCTCGGGAATCATCATCATCACGGCCTGGCTGATCGGGTAGCCGGCCATCGTCAGCAGCTCGAGGCAGTTGTCGAAGGTGGCGGTGTCGGACTGGCCGGCGAAGCTGATCGGATACAGCTTCTGCAGGTCGGCGCCAAGCACCGGCGAGGACATCACGCCTTCGCGCGCCTTCATCCAGTTGTAGTTGCCCTTGACCGTGTTGATTTCGCCGTTGTGGGCGACATAGCGGTACGGGTGGGCCAGCGGCCACTCGGGGAAGGTGTTGGTCGAGAAGCGCTGGTGCACCAAGCCCAGGGCCGAGACGCAGCGCTTGTCCTGCAGGTCGAGGTAGTAGGTACCGACCTGGTCGGCCAGCAGCAGGCCCTTGTAGACCACCGTGCGGCTCGACATGCTCGGCACGTAGTATTCCTTGCTGTGCTTGAGCTTCAGGCGCTGGATGTTGGCGCTGGCGGTCTTGCGGATCACGTAGAGCTTGCGCTCCAGCGCGTCCTGCACGATGACGTCGTTGCCGCGGCCGATGAAGACCTGGCGCAGCAGCGGCTCCTTGGCGCGCACGTTGGGCGACATCGGCATTTCGCGGTTGACCGGCACGTCGCGCCAGCCCAGCAGCACCTGGCCTTCGACCTTGATCGCGCGCTCCATCTCCTGCTCGCAGGCCTCGCGCGAGGCGTGCTCCTTGGGCAGGAAGATCATGCCGACGCCGTACTCGCCGGGCGGCGGCAGGGTCACGCCCTGCTTGGCCATCTCTTCGCGATACAGCAGGTCGGGCAGCTGGATCAGGATGCCGGCGCCGTCGCCCATGAGCTTGTCGGCGCCCACTGCGCCGCGGTGGTCCAGATTCTCGAGAATCTTGAGGCCCTGCAACACGATGGCATGGCTCTTTTCGCCCTTGATGTGGGCCACGAAGCCGACGCCGCAGGCGTCGTGCTCGTCAGCGGCGGAATAAAGACCGTGTTCTTGGAGATGCTGGATCTCGGCAGCCGTCGTCATGGGCGTGCTCCTTCAGTTTTCGCAGGGAAAAGGAGCATATTGCTTTGCACAAATAATGCCAAACCTTTTAATTGGGGTCAGATTCCAATTTATTTCCGATAAATCTCGTCGACTTTAAATTAGGGACATATCAAAAACTGTAGCAATCGATCAAGCACTGACGGGAGATTTGACACTTTGCGCTACGCTTTTCGAGGCAGCGGCGGCCTTCCCGAGCGTGCCTTGACCGTTCGCCGGCCTGTCGTTTTTTGTAACGATTCGACGAATTCAGGGTCGCCGGCGGCCCATCCGTGCAACGTCGCTTCGGTCAGCAGCGCCTGCGCGGCGGCCGGAACGCCTGCGCGCACCATTTCGGCATAGGCGGCCTCGCGGGCGAAGGGCGTATTGCCCAGCGTCCAGTAGAGCGGGTGCGGCGTCAGCAGTTTGTCGTGCACCAGGCCGGCGTAGTGCCCGTGGCTCGACCACGGATGCTCGCGCGCCTCGGCCACCAGACCGGCGCGCACCGGATTCAGGTCGATGTAGGCCATGCAGGCGAACAGGTAGCGGTCGGTCTGGATCAGCGTCGACTTGTAGCGCCCCTCCCACAGGGTCCCGCTGCGCCCGTGCCGGTCGTTGAAGTAGCGCACGTAGCGCCGCCCCACGGCCTGCATCCATTGCGGCAGGCCGTCGGCGGTCGACGGCGTGGCCAGCAGGTGGAAATGGTTGTCCATCAGGACATAGGCGTGCAGCGCGATGCCGAATCGCGTGGCGTTCTCGCCCAGCAGGCCGAGGAACATCTCGCGGTCGGCGCGATCCAGGAACACCGCCTGCCGGTTGTTGCCGCGCTGGATCACGTGGTGCGGCTGGCCGGCGAGCGTGAGGCGGGGCAGTCGTGCCATGGCGGAGGACGGCGCAGGAGGGTGACGGGCGGCGCGCCGGCTCAGGCCAGTCGGAAGCGCGTCTCGAGCAGCGATGTCAGGCCGAACTGCTCGAGCAGCTCGCGCAGCCGCTCGGCCGCGCCGGCTTTGCGCTGCCCGGTGCGGCGCGCGATGATGAGCTCGTTCTTCATGCTGTGCTCCCAGCCCACGAGCTCCGTCACCGTGACCTGGTAGCCGCTGGCTTCGAGGTACAGGCAGCGCAGCACGTTGGTGAGCTGGCTGCCGATCTCGCGCGTGTGCAGCGGATGGCGCCACAGCTCCGCCAGCGGCGTGCGGGACAGCGCCAGCGCCTTGGTCTCGCGCAGGCAGGCGGCGACCTCGGCCTGGCAGCAAGGCACCAGCACCATGAAGCGCGCCTGCTTGGCCAGCCCGAAGGCGATCGCGTCGTCGGTGGCCGTGTCGCAGGCATGGAGCGCGGTGACGACATCGATCCGCGGCGGCAGCTCCGCCGCGGTCGCGGATTCGGCCACCGTGAGATTGAGGAAAGCCATGCGGTCGAAGCCCAGCCGCGCGGCCAGCGCGCGCGATTTCTCGACCAGCTCGGCCCGGGTCTCGATGCCGTAGACATGGCCGGCGCCGCCCTGCTTGAAGAACAGGTCGTAGATGATGAAGCCGAGGTACGACTTGCCGGCGCCATGGTCGGCCAGCGACGCCTCGGCCCCTTCGCCAGGGAGCTCGCGCAGCAGCTTCTCGATGAACTGGAACAGGTGGTAGACCTGCTTGAGCTTGCGCCGCGAATCCTGGTTGAGCCGGCCTTCACGCGTGAGGATGTGCAGTTCCTTCAGCAGCTCGACCGATTGTCCCGGCCGCAATTCGGCCAGCACTTCCGCCTCGGCCCTGGACGCCTTCGACGCCTTGTTCATGATGCACTCCCAGGCCCGACGTCGAGCGCGGCCCAGCCGTCGGCGCCCAACGCTTCGAGCGTCTCGATGTTGCGGCCGAAGATCGCCTCGGCCTCCGGAAAGGCGTCCACCGCCCGGCTCACGCTGTCTTCGCGCAGCAGGTGCAGCGTGGGATAAGGCGCCCGGTTGGTGGCGTTGGTGATGTCGTCGGCCTCGGTGCCGCCGAACTGGAAGCGCGGGTGAAAACTCGCCAGCTGGAACACGCCGTCGAAGCCGGCGCGCGCCAGGCGCCGTTCGGCACGCCCCGTGAAATCGTTGAAGTCGAGGAAATCGGCCAGCGTGTTCGGTGCCATCAGCAGCGTGGTGTCGCGCTCCGACGCAGCGCTGGCCGCCAGCGCCCGGGCTTCGGCGAGCAGCGCGTCGATCAGTCCGGATTCGTCGCCCGCCAGGTAGACGGCATAGTGAACCTGGCCACGCACGTGCACGGCCTTGGCGAAGGGGCACAGGTTGAGCCCGATCACGGCGCGCTCGAGCCAGCGCCGGGTGTCGGCCTCGGCTTGCGCAGCGGAGATCGGAGCGCTGTCGATCATGCCGTGCCCCTCCTGGAGACCGGCCGCGCCAGCCGGGCCGCCAGGCCCAGGCCGGCCAGCGAGCACGACAGGGTGACGATCCAGGTCCATTGCCAGCCGCCCATGCGATGGGCCAGCCAGGCCACGACCGGCGGGGCGACGAACTGCCCGAACGACGAGGCCTGCTGCATCATGCCCACGGTGGTCGAGACCGTGGCGGGCCCAGGCGCCAGCCGCACGCTGAGCATGAACAAGGTCGCCGGCACCATGCCGCCGCCGAGCGAGAACAGGCAGACCGCCAGGTAGCGCAGGGCCGGCGGCAGGCTCCAGGCGGTCTCGGGCGCACCGATCCGCAGAAAGGCCGCGACGCTCGCGAGCGCCATCGCGACGAAGCCCCAGCGCAGCAGCCGAACCGGTGGCAGCCCTTGCTGGAGCAGCCGGCCGCCGACCACGTTGCCGATGATGTTGAGGGCCGCGGCGAGCGCGGTCAGTGCCGCGTTCCAGCCACTCGGGACGCCGGCGTCGACATAGATCGCCGGCAGGAATCCGATCACGGCGATCCATTGCGAGGAGTAGACCGCGAAAGCCAGCGCCAGCGTCCACGGACCGCCCGCGCTCAGTGTGTCGCGCAGGCGAACGCCCCACCCTTCTGCCGAACCGACGGACGCCACGCGGACGCGGGCGCCGTCGGCCGGCACCGCCAGCGCGACCCAGACGGCCGCGCAGGCCGAAGCCGCCGCCAGGGCGCACCACCAACCGGGCCAGCCGGACTGGGCGATCAGCGCCGGCCCGACCAGCAGCGCCAATGCCACCCCGAGCGGCATGTAGGCCCCCCAGAGTCCGATGGCGGCCTTGTCGGCACCCACCGGCGCGACGGCACGGATCAGTCCCGGCCCTGGCATCACGGCCAACAGGAAGCCGACCCCCTCGAGCGCCCGCAGCGCGAGCAGCCAGGCAAAGGCCTGCGCCGGATCGTCGACCCAGACGCCGACACCGCCACCGGCCGCACTGGCGACGGCGAGCAGCGCCAGTCCGGCCAGCATGCTGCGTCGAAGACCGATGGCGTCGGCCATCAACCCGACACCCAGGCCCAGGCTCATGCCGGCGACCTGCACCAGCGACAGCAAAAATCCCGCCTGCACCAGCCCGATGCCCAGGCTGGCCTGCAAGGCGGGCACCGCCGGCGGCAGCTTGCCGATATGCAGCGCCGCGGCGACGCCGCCGGCGACGACCGCCAGCGCGGCGACCGGAATCCCGGGACGGGTCGCAAGGGGGCTCATGGCACCCACCGCTGCCCCGTGAGGCGCTCGTACTCCCGGATCGCGAACCTATCGGTCATGCCGGCGATGTAGTCCGCCACGCCGCGCTGCCGGTCGTCGCGACGGGCGAAGGTCTCGGGCATTTCCGCCGGCGCCGCCAGGTAGGCATCGAACAGCGCACGCACCACGCCCTGCGCCTGTTCGGCGGTCTGCACCACTTGCGGATGGCGGTACAGATTGCGAAACAGGAAGCGCTTGAGCGCCGTGGATTCGGCCCGCATCCCGGCACTGAAAAGCACCAGCGGGTCGCTTCGCCGGACCGCGTCGGCGTCGGCCGGCGCGGCCGCTTCGAGCGCGCCCCGCGTGGCGTCGATGACGTCGTAGACCTGGGCGCTCAGCATGCGGCGGATCGTCTCGTAGAGCACCCGCCGCCCTTCCAGCCCCGGGTGCTCGGCCAAGGCCTCGCGCCGGTGGCGATCGAACAGGTCGACCTCGCCCAGGAGCTCGATGCTGATCAAGCCCGACCTGACGCCGTCGTCGATGTCGTGGGCGTTGTAGGCGATCTCGTCGGCCAGGTTGCACAGTTGCGCTTCCAGGCCGGGCTGGGTCCGGTCGCAGAAGCGCCGCCCCACCCCACCGGGCTCCGCGGCCTCGATCCGCTCGGCATTGGCGCGCGAACAGTGCTTGAGGATGCCTTCGCGAGTCTCGAAGCTCAGGTTGAGGCCGTCGTATTGCGGATATCGGTGCTCGAGTTCGTCGACCACGCGCAGGCTCTGCAGGTTGTGCTCGAAGCCGCCATGCGCCTGCATGCAGGCGTCGAGCGCATCCTGTCCGGCATGGCCGAAGGGGGTGTGGCCGAGGTCGTGGGCCAGCGCGATCGCCTCGACCAGGTCTTCATTGAGCCGCAGCGCCCGCGCGATCGAACGTCCGAGCTGCGCGACCTCGAGCGAGTGCGTCAGGCGGGTGCGAAACAGATCACCCTCGTGGTTCAGGAACACCTGGGTCTTGTAGACCAGGCGCCGGAAGGCGGTCGAGTGCACGATGCGGTCGCGGTCGCGCTGGAAGTCGTCGCGGGTCGGCGCCGGCGCCTCGGCATGACGCCGGCCGCGCGAGCGGGCCGGATCGCTGGCGTAGGGCGCGAGGCTCATCGGAAGAAGCCCGGCAAGATCAAGCGGCGCAGCACTGCGCCAGGACTTCGCGCACCATGGCATCGGGCGCGCCGCGCACGACCGCCGAACCGGGCTTGTCGAGCACCACGAAGCGGATTTCGCCGGCCTCGGATTTCTTGTCGACCCGCATCAGTTCCAGGTAGCGCTCGGCGCCCAGGGCGGGCGCGACCACCGGCAGGCCGGCACGCCGCACCAGCGCGGTCAGCCGCTCGACGAAGGCGGCATCGATGCCGCCGAGACGCGCCGACAGCTGCGCCGCCAGGACCATGCCGCAGCCGACCGCCTCGCCGTGCAGCCATTCGCCATAGCCGAGCCCGGACTCGATCGCATGGCCGAAGGTATGGCCGAAATTGAGGATCGCGCGCAGGCCGGCTTCGCGTTCGTCCTGGCCCACGACCTCGGCCTTGATTTCGCAGCTGCGCTTGACAGCATGCGCCAGCGCCGCGGGCTCGCGGGCGATCAGCGCATCGATGTGGGCCTCGATCCAGGCCAGGAAGTCCAGGTCGTAGATCGGCCCGTACTTGATGACCTCGGCCAGCCCGGCGCTGAGCTCGCGCGGCGGCAGGCTGGCCAGCGTCGCCAGGTCGCACAACACCAGCTGCGGCTGGTAGAAGGCGCCGATCATGTTCTTGCCCAGGGGGTGGTTGATCGCGGTCTTGCCGCCGACCGACGAATCGACCTGCGCCAGCAGCGTCGTCGGCACCTGCACGAAGGGCACGCCCCGCATGTAGCTGGCGGCGGCGAATCCGGTCATGTCGCCCACCACGCCGCCGCCCAGCGCGAACAGCACCGTCTTGCGATCGGCGCCGCGGGCCAGCAAGGCGTCGAAGACCCGGTTCAGGGTCTGCCAGTCCTTGTGCGCTTCGCCATCGGGCAGCTCGAGCACGTGCACCTCGCGGTAGCGGCCGGCCAGCGCCTCGCGCAGGGTGGCCGCATAGAGCGGCGCCACGGTGGTGTTGGTGACGATCAGGGCGCTGGCGGCCGAAGGGGCGGCCGCGAAGCTGCGCGGATCGCCCAGCAGGTCGCTGCCGATCAGGATCTGGTAGCTGCGCTCGCCGAGTTGGATCTCGACGCGTTCGGGAGGGACTGGCAATGGCATCCCCCGAGTTTAGGTGCATGCGGCGGCGCGGGTCCGGCCCGGCCCCGGAGGCCGGTCAGTCTGTCAGCGGGCCTGGGTCGGGGGGCACCACCACGCCGGCGAGTTCCAGCTGCATCACGATGATGTTGACCACCACCGAGATCGACGGCCGGCCGGTCTCGACGGTTTCGTGGGCGGTCTCGCGGTAGAGGGGGTCGCGCGCGTCATGGAGCTCGCGCAGCCGGCCCAGCGGATCGGCCACCTGCAGCAGCGGACGCTTGACGTCGTGGCGCAGCCGGCGGAACAGGTCCTCGGGCAGCGAGCGCAGGTAGAGCACATGGAAGCCGGCCCGCAGGGCCTGCCGATTGGCCTCGCGCAAGACGCAGCCGCCACCGGTGGCGACCACGCCATGCGGCGCGGCGGCCAGCTCGGCGATCACGGATTGCTCAACATCCCGGAAACTGGCCTCTCCTTCGCGCTCGAAATAGTCGCGGATCGAGCAGCCGATCCGCTCCTCGATCACGTGATCGCTGTCGACGAAGGGAAGTTGAAGGCGCTGCGCAAGGCGCCGGCCAATCGCGGATTTGCCGGCGCCGGGCAAGCCGACGAGTGCGACCGCCATGCAAAGCTGCGAACGCCGCGCGTCAGCGCGCAGCGTTGCGGTCGGTGATCATTTTCGGGGTGATGAAGACGAGCATTTCAGTTTTGTTGGCAGTGCGAGTGCGCGTCCGGAACAGCGCCCCGAGGTAGGGCACCTCACCAAGCACCGGGATGCGCGATTCGTCGTTGGATTCGGTGAGCTCGAAGATACCACCGATGACGACCGTGCCGCCGTTTTCGACCAACACCTCGGTCTGCACGTGCTTCGTGTTGATCGCGAAGCCGGCGGTGGTCGGCTGACCCACCGTGTCCTTGTTGACGTCCAGCGTCAGGATGATGTTGCCCTCGGGCGTGATCTGCGGCGTCACCTCGAGCTTCAGGTTGGCCTTGCGGAAGGCGATCGAGGTGGCGCCGCTGGAAGTCGCGACCTGGTAGGGCAGTTCGGTGCCCTGCTCGATGAGCGCCTTGGTCTGGTCGGCGGTCACGACACGCGGGCTCGACACCACCTTGCCCTTGCCGTCGGCTTCGAGGGCCGAGATCTCGAGGTTCAGGATGCGCGAGAGGCTCGAATTGAACAGCGAGATCGCGAAGGTGCCCGGCGCATTGCCGTTGCCGGAGACACCGGTCGACGGCAGGTTGACGAAATTGCTGCCCGTCGGGGTCGAGATCAGGTTCGGCGGCGTCGTGGCGGTCCCGGGGATGAAGGTCGTCGGCCCGATTGCGTTGTTGTTGTTCAGCGCGCCGCCGCCGAGGCGCACGCCCAGCGACTTGCCGAAGGTGTCGGACGCCTCGACGATGCGGGCCTCGATCAGCACCTGGCGCACCGGGATGTCCAGCTTCTGGATCAGCTCGGCCACCTGCACCAGCCGCGACGGGATGTCCGAGACGAACAGCTGGTTGGTGCGGGCTTCGGCGATCACGCTGCCGCGCGGGCTCAGGATGCGGGTGGTGCTGCTGCCGCCGCCGCCGCCGCTGGAAGCGCCGGTGCCGGTCAGGCCCTGGGCGATCTGGATCGCCTTGGTGTAGTTGAGCTGGAACGACTGGGTGCGCAGCGGCTCCAGGTTCTGGATCGCGGCCTGGGCCTCGAACTCCATCTTTTCCTTGGCGTTGATCTCGTCTTTCGGTGCGATCCAGAGCACGCTGCCGTTCTTGCGCATGCCCAGGTTCTTGGCCTGCAGGATGATGTCGAGCGCCTGGTCCCAGGGCACGTCCTTCAGGCGCAGGGTCAGCGAACCCGTCACCGAGTCGGAGGTCACGATGTTGAAGTTGGTGAAGTCGGCGATCACCTGCAGCAGCGAGCGCACTTCGATGTTCTGGAAGTTCAGCGACAGCTTTTCGCCGTTGTAGCCGACGCCCTGCGTCAGCTTGGTCGGATCGATCTTGCGCGGACGCACTTCGACCACGAACTGGTTCTCGCTCTGGTAGGCGCTGTGCTCCCACTCGCCGCGCGGCTCGATCACCATCCGGACGCGGTCGCCGACCTGCTGGGTGGTCACGAGCTGCACCGGGGTGCCGAAGTCGGAGACGTCGAGGCGACGGCGCAGGCCTTCGGGCAGGGTCGACTTGGTGAACTCGACCACCAGGTTCTTGCCCTGCTGGCGGATGTCGACGCCCACCTGGTTGTTGGCGAGGTCGACGATCACGCGGCCGGTGTTGTCGCTGCCCAGGCGGAAATCCACATCGCGCAGGGGCAGCATGTCGCGGTTGCGGTTCTCGGCGAAGGCGGACGGCGTCGAAGCGGCCAGTGCGGCCCCCGCGACCGGTTCCAGCGAGACCAGCAGGGACTTGCCCTGGATCTCGGTCTTGTAGGCGGTGGCCTGCTTCAGGTTCAGGACCAGGCGCGTGCGATCGCCGGCCTGGACCACGTTGACCGAGCGCAGGTTGCCCTGGTTGACCTCGATCGCGTTGCGGCCGATGGCGTTGGTCACGCCCGGAAAATCAAGCGCGACACGGGCCGGCGACTGGATCGCGAAGCCGGTCGGCGCCGCGGCCAGCGGCTGGGTGAAGTCGACCCGGATCACCTCGGCGCCGGACTGCATAGAACTCGTGACCGATTCGATCGCGTTCTGCGCATGAACGACTGCCGCGGCACCGAAGGCCACGATCGCGGCACCGGCCACGCGCAGCCACTGCGCAAGCATAGATTTTTGTTGGTTCATTTCGCCTTCTCTTGCAACTGCAGCGTCGCGACGCGTTCGATCCATTCACCGGCAGCGTCCTGCACGATTTCACGCAAGCCGAGTTCGGTTTCGCTGATACGGGTGATGCGCCCGTAGTTGAGTCCCAGATAGTTGCCGACCCGCACCTGGTAGAGCAGCTTGTCGACGCTGATCAGCGCCACCGGCTGGCCATTGCGGCTCAGGCTGCCGACCATCGCCATGGAGTCGAGCGGGAAGGCCTCGAGCGCTTCCTTGCGACGCGCCAGTTCGGGCGCGATCAGGCCCGAGGTGCTGGGCTGGGCCGAGTCCCGGCGCAGCGCCTGCGTCAGCTTCTGAATGTTGAACGGGTCGAAGGCCGCGGCCTCGGTGTACGCCTGCGGCGTGAACTTCTTCGGTTCGGTGATCGGCGGCACGCTGGGCTTCACCTGCGCGCGCTGTTCGGCCATCCAGCGCTGGAGGTCTTCCTGCTCCGAGCCGAAGCAGCCGGTCAGCCCGACGGCTGCGACCGCGATCCATAGACAGCTGAGCGTTCTCATTTCTTCTTGGCCCCCGCAGCCGCGGCGGCTGCGCGCTTCTGCGCCGCCTGCTCTTCCTCGTCGAGGTAGCGATAGGTGCGCGCCGTGGCGTCCATGACCAGCACGCCGTCTTTTTGCGGCGCCACCGAGAGGTTGTTCAGCGTCACGATCCGCGACAGGTTCGCGATGTCGGCGGCGAAGGCACCCATGTCGTGGTAGCGGCCGGTCACGCGGACCGCGATCGGGAGCTCGGCGTAGTAGTCCTTGACCGAAATCTGACCCGGACGGAACAGCTCGAACTGGAGGCTGCGGCCCAGGCCGGCCTGGTTGATGTCCGACAGCAGCGCATCCATCTCGGCCTTGCTGGGCAGCTGCTTCTCGAGCAGCGTGACGTATTGCTGCACCTGCTCGCGCTGCTTCTTGAGCAGATCGAGGTTGGCGGCCTGCGCCACCTTCTTCTGGTAGTCGGCCCTGAGGGTGACTTCCTTGGCGCGCTCGGCATCGAGCTCGTCGTTCGAATTGGTGAGCCAGACGAACCACAGCGCCGCCAGCACCGCCGCGACCACGGCGACGCACAGGGCGTACCGCGGCACCGGTGGCCAGACCGACGGATCGTTGGGGTTCAGCCCCTGGAACTGCTGGCTGAAGCGGCGCAGGGCCAGTGCGAGGTCGAACCTCTCGGAAGGGCGTTTCTTTGCCATGAGCGCTTACCCCTTCGCCTTGATGGCCGCGGGCGCGCCGGCGGGTGGTTTCTGGGCGTCGGTCGGCCGCTTGAGGCCGATGCGCATCCTGAAGTTGGCGACCCGCCGCTGATCGCGCGCACTCAGGCTCACCGTCGCCGAAGTGATCTCGATGAGCTCGGGCTTGACCAGCCACGGGCTGCTGTTGCCCAGGTTGCGGAGCAGCTCGGAGACCCGCTCGTTCGACTGCGCCATGCCCTGCAGCGTGACGGTCTGGTTTTCCTGCTTCATGCTGGTGATGTAGACCCCGTCCGGCAGCTGCCGGACCAGCTCGTTGAGCAGGTGGACGGGCAGGTTGCGGTCGCCTTGCAGGTCTTCGACCGCCGTCTGGCGGGCGCGCAAGGCGGCGATCTCGGCCTGCAGCGTGGAAATCTCCTTGATCTCCGTCTCGAGTTTGGTGATCTCGGTCTTCAGCAGCGCGTTTTTCGACTGCTGGTTCGAGATCTGGGCCTGGAACCAGAGGAACGCGGTGACCGCGATGAGCCCGCCCAGCACGGCGGAAAGACCCAGCGTGGCATAGAAAGTCTCGCGACGGCGCTTGCGCGCGGCTTCGCGGTGCGGAAGCAGATTGATCAGGATCACTGCAGGAACCTCCGCATCGCGAGGCCGCAGGACGTCAGGTAGGAGGCCGCCTCGCGCCGCACCTTCTTCTCGCGGATGCTGCTGCCGATCTCCATGCCGTCGAACGGGTTGACCAGCGAGCAGGCGAACGAGGTCTGGCGCGTGACTGCGCTCGTGAGGCCGGGCAGGCCCGCCGATCCGCCCGCCAGCAGAACGTAGTCGACGCGGTTGTGCGGCGTGCTCGTGAAGAAGAACTGCAGCGCCCGGGCGATTTCCTGCGCGATGCTGGCCACGAAGGGCTTGAGCACGCCGGCCGCGTAGTCGTCGGGCAGTTCGCCGCTGCGCTTCTTGGCCTCGGCTTCCTCGGCCGAGAAGCCGTATTGGCGAACGATGAGCTGGGTCAGCTGGGCGCCGCCGAAAGCCTGGTCACGGTCATACAGGACTTCCTGGTTGCGCAGCACCTGCATGCTGGTGGTGAAGGCACCGACCTCGAACAGCGCGACCACGGCGTCCTGGCCCTGGCCGGGCAGTTGCTCGATCAGGCGCGCCGTCGCCAGCCGGGAGGCATAGGACTCGACGTCGAGGATCACGGCCTTGAGACCCGAGGCCTCGGCCAGGCCCTGGCGGTCCTGCACCTTTTCCTTGCGGGAGGCGGCGATCAGCACCTCGACATCGCCGGCCGAGTTGGCACTCTGCCCGATGACGCAGAAATCGAGGCTCACCTCGTCCAGCGAGAACGGGATGTACTGGTTGGCTTCCGACTCGACCTGGATCTCGAGCTCCTGCTCGCTCATGCCGCCGGGCAGGATGATCTTCTTGGTGATCACCGCCGACGGCGGCAGGGCCAGCGCGACATTCTTGGTGCGGGTGCCGCTCTTGCGGACCACGCGCCGCACGGCCTCCGCGACTTCGTCGAACTTCTCGACATTGCCGTCGGTGATCCAGCCGCGTTCGAGGGGCTCGATCGCACAGCGCTCGAGCACCAGCTTGCCGCTCGCGTCACGGCCGAGTTCGACCAGCTTGACGCTGGACGAACTGACGTCGAGCCCGAGCAGAGGCGCGGGCTGGCGGCGAAACAACGATCCGAGAGCAGTCAAGTTCGATCCCATCCGTTTGTAACGATTGGAAATAATTGCGAGTGGTTGCATGCTAGCAGCAAGGTGCAAGCCAATCCAAGCGCCGAATCCCCAGTGAGTGAGCAATCGTTGTCAAAAGTCGACGTAACAGTTCGGAACTGCAACTTGCGTCACAAATAAGAGTACTTGGGTCCTAACTGCTACCGCGGCGCCGTCCTACGGCGGCGCGTTTTTATAATGCGCTCAGACTCCAACAGCCTCAATGCCCGAAAACTCTCGACCCAAAGGGCCTGCGAAGGCTCCCGTTCCCAAACGCCCGGCCTGGCTGAAATGGTTGCTTCGCCTGATCCTGTGGAGCCTCGGCCTCGTGGTGGCCGGGACAGTCGCGCTGATCTGCGTGATCGCGGTCGCGCTGGCGGTCGCCTACCCCAACCTGCCTGACATCTCCGAACTCGCCGACTACCGTCCCAAGCTGCCGCTGCGGGTGTTTTCGGCCGAAGGGATCCTGATCGGCGAGTTCGGCGAAGAGCGCCGCAATCTGACGCCGATCGCGACCATCCCGAAGATCATGAAGGATGCGGTGCTGGCCGCCGAGGACGCCCGCTTCTACGAGCACGGCGGCGTCGACTACAAGGGCATGCTGCGGGCCGGCATGGCCAACATGAACCGGGCCAAGAGCCAGGGCGCGTCGACCATCACGATGCAGGTGGCGCGCAACGTCTACCTCAGCTCCGAAAAGACGCTGACCCGCAAGATCTACGAAGTGCTGCTGACCTTCAAGCTCGAGCACCTGCTGAGCAAGGACCAGATCCTCGAGATCTACCTCAACCAGATCTACCTGGGCAACCGCGCTTACGGCTTCGCGGCCGCCTCCGAGGCCTATTTCGGCAAGCCGCTGTCGGACATCACGATCGCCCAGGCGGCGATGCTCGCCGGCCTGCCGAAGGCACCGGGCGCCAACAACCCGGTCAACAACCCGGCCCGCGCCCGCGGCCGCCAGCTGTACGTGATCGACCGCATGCAGGAGGCCGGCTTCATCAACGCCGACCAGGCCGCCCAGGCCCGCAAGGAGGAACTGCACCTGCGCGACGCCGCCGACCCGACGCGGCTGCACGCCGAGTACGTGGCCGAGACCGTGCGCCAGCTGATGTACGCGCAGTACGGCGACAGCACCTACACGCGCGGGCTCAAGGTCTACACCACGCTGGTCGCGGCCGACCAGGCGGCGGCCTACCGTGCGCTGCGGCGCGGGATCATGGACTACGAGCGGCGCCAGATCTACCGTGGCCCCGAAAAATTCGTCGACCTTCCGAACGACCCCAAGGAGCTCGACGAAGCGGTCGACGATGCGTTGGCCGACCACCCCGACAACGGCGACGTCATGTCGGCCGTGGTGCTGAAGGCGAACGCCAAGGAGATCCAGGCGGTGCGCGGCAACGGCGACGCGGTCCAGATCACCGGCGACGGCCTGAAGCCGGCACAGTCCGGGCTGTCGGACAAGGCGCCGCCCAACATCCGGATCCGGCGCGGCGCCGTGATCCGGGTCGTGAAGACCCCGAAGGGCGCCTGGGAAATCACCCAGCTGCCCGAGGTGGAAGGCGCTTTCGTCGCCATGGATCCGCGCGACGGCGCCGTCAAGGCGATGATCGGCGGCTTCGACTTCGACAAGAACAAGTTCAACCACGTCACGCAGGCCTGGCGCCAGCCGGGTTCGAGCTTCAAGCCCTTCATCTATTCGGCCGCGCTCGAGAAGGGCTTCACGCCCAGCACCGTGATCAATGATGCGCCGCTCTTCTTCGATGCCGGCACCACCGGCGGCCAGCCCTGGGAGCCGAAGAACTACGACGGCACCTTCGAAGGCCCGATGTCGATGCGCCGGGCGCTGATGAAGTCGAAGAACATGGTGTCGATCCGCATCCTGCAGTCGATCGGCACCCGCTACGCCCAGGACTGGGTCACCAACTTCGGCTTCGAGCGCGAGAAGCACCCGGCCTACCTGCCGATGGCGCTGGGCGCGGGCTCGGTGACGCCGATGCAGATGGCGACCGCGTACTCGGTGTTCGCCAACGGCGGCTATCGCGTCAACCCCTACCTCGTGACCCGCGTGACCGACCACAAGGACAAGGTGCTGGTCGACAAGCAGCCGCCGCTGCTCAACGAGACCCTGCGTGCGGTGCCGCAGCGCAACGCCTTCCTGATGGCCAGCCTGCTGCAGTCGGTGGCCAGCGGCGGCACCGCGGCCAAGGCGCAGGCGACGCTCAAGCGGACCGACATCTACGGCAAGACCGGCACCACCAACGACTCGCTCGATGCCTGGTTCGCGGGCTTCCAGCCCACCATGGCGGCAGTCGCGTGGATGGGCTACGACACGCCGCGCAAGCTGGGCGACCGCGAGACCGGCGGCGGGCTGAGCCTGCCGATCTGGATCAACTTCATGGAGACCGCGATCAAAGGCGTGCCGGTGGCCGAGGTGCCGGCGCCGCCGGGCGTGGTGAATGTCGGCGGCGAGTGGTACTACGACGACTACGCGCCGGGCCGCGGCGTCGCCAGCCTGGGCGTCGACAGCGGACCGACGCCGCCGGCGGAGGCGATCGCGGCACCGCCGATCAGCGCGCCGGCGCCGGTGGAGGAGCGCAGCCGGATCCTGGACCTCTTCAGGAATTAGGCTCGCCCCCAGGTTGCCCCTCACTTCGTGTGGGGCGCCCACCCCCTACCGGGGGCAACACCAGCGGCCCGGCAAAGCCAGTTCCGCGGTGTTTCACCAACGGGCCGGGCTGCGCCGGCCGAGGGAGATCGTTACGCCGTCTCGCTCAGCCGGCGATGAACTGGAGCGGCTGGCCTGATTGCCGGGTCGCCTCGCGCGACAGGTTGTCGAAGAATTCCTCGCCGGTCTTGGTGTCGACCCAGGCGCGGCCGTCGTGCCGGTAGTGGTAGCCGCCGGAACGCGCGGCGAGCCAGATCTCCTGCAGCGGCTTCTGCAGGTTGACGATCAGCTGGCTGCCGTTGCCGAAGATGATCGTGATCATTCCCCCGACCCGCTGGTTGTCGATGTCGACGTCGCTCTCGTCGTTGATTCGGTCGCAGCTGCGCTCGATCGCTGCCAGTGCGGCTTCCGCGCGGTCCATGTATTCGGGGTCGGTCATTACAATTTCGCCATGTTGAATGTTCGCCAAATTCTAGTGAGCGCCTTTGGCCTCGCGCTCGTCGGGGTCGGCCTCGCGGCCTGCGGCCAGAAGGGCTCGCTGTACCTGCCCACCGATCCGCTCGCCAAGGAACGCACCACGCTGCCCGGCCTGCTGCTGCCCACGCCGCCCGCCAGCGCCGCCGGCGATGCCCCGGCCAAGCCGCCGGCAGCCGCCAGCAGCGCCCCCGCAGGAGCCAGCCAGTGAACGCCGCCGCACGGCTCCCGGGCCATCCCCACATCGCGCGCCACGACGGCGCCCTGCAGGTCGAAGGCCGGCCGCTCGCCGAACTGGCGCAGCAATACGGCACCCCCCTGTTCGTCTACTCGAAGCAATGGATGCTCGACGCCCTCGCCGCCTACCAGCGCGGCTTCGAGGGCCGCGATGCGATGGTCTGCTACGCGATCAAGGCCAATTCCTCGCTGGGCGTGCTGCGCGTCTTCGCCGAGGCCGGCTGCGGCTTCGACATCGTCTCCGGCGGCGAACTGGCGCGGGTGCTGGCCGCCGGCGCCGATCCGGCCAAGGTGATCTTCTCGGGCGTCGGCAAGACCCGGGCCGAGATGCGGCAGGCGCTGGCGGCCGGCATCGGCTGCTTCAATGTCGAAAGCGAAGCCGAGCTCGACGTGCTCAATGCGGTCGCGCTCGAAGAAGGCCGCCGCGCCGCGGTCAGCATCCGCATCAATCCCAACGTCGACCCGAAGACCCATCCCTACATCTCGACCGGGCTCAAGGGCAACAAGTTCGGCGTCGCCCACGACCGCGCAGTCCCGATCTACAGGCACGCGGCCTCGCTGCAGGGCCTGCAGGTGGTCGGCATCGACTGCCACATCGGCTCCCAGATCACCGACGCCTCGCCCTACCTCGAGGCCCTCGAGCGCGTGCTCGACCTGGTCGAGGCGATCGAGGCGGCCGGCGTGCCGCTGCACCATCTCGACTTCGGCGGCGGCCTGGGCATCGACTACAACGGCGACACGCCGCCCGCCGCCGATGCGCTCTGGCAGCAGCTGCTCGTGCGGCTCGACGCACGCGGCTTCGGCCAGCGCCGGCTGATCGTCGAGCCCGGCCGCTCGCTGGTCGGCAACGCCGGCGTCTGCGTGACCGAGGTGCTGTACCTCAAGCCGGGCGAGGAAAAGAACTTCTGCATCGTCGATGCGGCCATGAACGACCTGCCCCGTCCGGCCATGTACCAGGCCTTCCACCAGATCGTGCCGCTGGCCGAGCGCGCCGGCCCGGCCACGACCTACGACGTGGTCGGCCCGGTCTGCGAGAGCGGCGACTGGATCGGCCGCGACCGCGCGCTCCAGGTGGCGTCGGGCGACCTGCTCGCGGTGCTGTCCGCGGGCGCCTACTGCATGGCCATGGCCAGCAACTACAACACGCGCGGCCGCGCGGCCGAAGTGCTGGTGAGCGGCACGCAGGCGACGCTGATCCGGCGCCGCGAATCGATCGACGACCAGCTCGCGAGCGAGCGCATCAACGACTGACCGGCGCCCGGGGTGCGGCGGCGATCGGCCGCGGCGCCTGGCCGCCTTCCCTCTTCTTGCGCGCGAAGTTCCACACGCGCCAGCCGAGCAGCACGGCGATGATCCCGGCGTAGACGAACACTTCGGCGAAGTTGTTCTTGCCGGCCCGCATCCAGAAGAAGTGCAGCAGGCCGAGCGCGGCGATGCCGTAGACCAGCTTGTGCAGCGCCTGCCAGCGCTTCGCGCCCAGCGCCTTGATGGCGCGGTTGAACGAGGTCGCGGCCAGCGGCGTCAGCAGCACGAAGGCCGAGAAGCCGACCAGGATGAACGGTCGCTTGGCGATGTCCTTGGCGATGTCGGCCATCTCGAACCCCATGTCGAACCAGCTGTAGCTCAACAGGTGCACCACGACATAGAAGTACGCGAACAGGCCCAGCATGCGCCGAAAGCGTGCCAGCGCGTTCGCCTTGGCGATGACGCGCAAGGGCGTCACGGCCAGCACGATGCAGATGAAGCGCAAGGTCCAGTCGCCGGTCGAGCGGATCAAATACTCGGCCGGGTTGGCACCAAGGCCGTCGGTCAGCGCGCCGTAGAACAGCCAGGCGAAGGGCAGCAGGCAGAGCACGAACACCACCGGCTTGGCGGCCGGGTGCATCAGCAGCTTGTTCATGAATGTCTTTTGATCGGTTGGGGACAGCGCAAAAACCGCTGCGCGGTTTCTTGGTCTGTCCCGCAAGGTCTCAATAATTCTTCTTCAAGTCCATGCCGGCATACAACTGGCCGACCTGGGCCTCGTAGCCGTTGAACATCTGGGTCTTCGCGCGCTTGGCGAACAGCCCCCCGCCATCGCCGATGCGCCGCTCGGTCGCCTGGCTCCAGCGCGGGTGGTCGACGTTCGGATTGACGTTGGAATAGAAGCCGTACTCGTTGGCCGCGGCCTTGTTCCAGGCCGTGCCCGGCTCCTTCTCGACGAAGCGGATCTTGACGATCGACTTGGCGCTCTTGAAGCCGTACTTCCAGGGCACCACGATGCGCACCGGGGCGCCGTTCTGGTTCGGCAGCACCTCGCCGTACATGCCGAAAGTCAGCAAGGTCAGCGGATGCATCGCCTCGTCCATGCGCAGGCCCTCGGCATAGGGCCAGTCGAGCACGCGCGAGCCGACGAAGGGCATGGTCTTGGGATCGGCCAGCGTCAGGAACTCGACGTACTTGGCGTTGCCCTGCGGCTCGACCTTCTTGATCAGTTCCGACAGCGAATAGCCGACCCACGGGATCACCATCGACCAGCCCTCGACGCAGCGCAGCCGGTAGATGCGCTCTTCCTGGGCGCTGAGCTTGAGCAGGTCCTCGATGCCGTACTTGCCGGGCTTCTTGACCAGGCCTTCGACCTCGACGGTCCAGGGCCGGGTCTTCAGGGTGCCGGCGTTCTTCACCGGATCGCCCTTGTCGGTGCCGAACTCGTAGAAGTTGTTGTAGCTGGTGGCATCCTTGTAGTCGGTCAGCTTTTCCATCGTCTGGGCGCCAGGCACCGCCGATTTCGCGCCCGCGAGCGGCGCCAGCTTGCCCGGTGCCGCCGCCTGCGCCAGTGCGTCACGCGCCGCCCAGGAAGCCATGGCCGCGCCTGCGACACCGCCGGCCATCCAGCGCAGCATGTCGCGCCGGCCTTCGTAGACGCCCTTGGGCGTGATCTCGCTCGAACGCGGGTGGAGGAAGCCGTCGTCGCGGGAATGAATCAACATGAAATGCCTTTCGCCTGAAAACGCTCAGTCAGGGGGAGTTCGTTGCCGATGCCGATCCGGTTACGCGCCAGGCACGCCCCCGGATCATTCCACGCGCAAAGACCGCGCTAGAGCGTGCCGTAGCTGTGCAGCCCGCTCAGGAACATGTTGACGCCGAGGAACGCGAAAGTGGTCACGGCCAGGCCGCCGAGCGCCCACCAGGCCGCCACGGTGCCTCGGAGGCCCTTCACGAGCCGCATGTGCAGCCAGGCCGCGTAGTTGAGCCAGACGATCAGCGCCCAGGTTTCCTTCGGGTCCCAGCTCCAGTAGCCGCCCCAGGCATCGGCCGCCCACAGCGCGCCCAGCACGGTGGCGATGGTGAAGAAGGCGAAGCCGACCGTGATCGACTTGTACATCACGTCGTCGAGCACCTCGTTGGCCGGCAGCCGCGCCGCGATGCGCTTGCGGCCCATCAGGATGCCGGCGGCGATCAGCGCCGAGATCGCGGCATAGCCGACCCAGTAGCTGCCGCCAGCCTCCTGCACGCGCTGGCGGAACGCCACCGGCACGAAGCACAGCGCCACGCCGAGCAGCCAGATCGGCGTCAGCTTGTACCAGCGGGTCTCGGCGGCCTGCTCCTTGATCAGGTAGGCGAAGGCCACCATGGCGGCGAGCGAGAAGGTGCCGTAGCCGATGAAGTTGGCCGGCACGTGCAGCTTCATCCACCAGCTCTGCAGCGCCGGCACCAGCGGCTGGATCTCGTGGGCGTCGCGCACCAGCGTGTACCAGAGCAGGAAACCGACCGCGGCGCTGACCACCAGCATCACGAAGGCACCCAGCGCGCGGGTGCGGTAGCGCCATTCGAAGTACAGGTAGAAGGTGGCGGTGAGCCAGCAGAAGAGGACGAACACCTCGTACAGGTTGCTGACCGGGATGTGGCCGATGTCGGGGCCGAGCTGGTGGCTCTCGTACCAGCGCACCATGCTGCCGATCAGCGCCATCGTGACCGCGGCCCAGGCCAGCCGCGAGCCGATCAGGTCCATGGCGTCGCCCTGGCGGCCGCTGAAGAAACCGATCCAGTAGAAGATCGTGCTCATGAAGAACAGCACGCTCATCCAGAGGATGGCCGACTGGCTTGACAGGAAGTACTTGAGCCAGAAGACGCTGTCGGCACGCGCCAGGTCGCCCTGGTAGGACGCGATGGCCAGCAGTGCGGCGGCCGCGACCACGATCGCCAGCACCCGCAGCGGCCGCCAGAACCAGCCCAGCCAGACGGCGGCGGGCACGGCCGCCACCAGGATCGTCTGCTCGTAGTAGTCCATCGCACCGTGGTAGCGCGAGAAGGCGAAGACGGCGCCCGCCAGCACCAGCAGCGCGAACACCCAGTCGAGGGCGTTGCGGCGGGAGAGCCAGCTGTCGTTGAGAGTGAGCGTGGTGGTCGTCATGACGCGGTGTCTTTCGTGATGGCGAGCAGCTTGTGCTTCAAGTGCTCGAATTCGCGGTCGCTGTCGATGGTCTTGCGGTTGACCGAGAAAGCCAGGGTCGCCGCCGTGCCCCGGGCGTCGTCGCCGTCCTTCGCGAGCCACACCCAGAGCCGGCGCTCGCGCACGTACAGCATCGCAAAAATGCCCACGATCAGCAACAGACAGCCGAGATAGACGATGTTCTTGCCAGGGGCTCGCGCGACCTGGAAGACGCTGGCCTGGACCTGCTTGAAGTCGGACATCATCATCGCGACCGGGGCCGGATAGAAGTGGGCGTCGCTGATCGCCAGCACCGCCTGCGTAAGGAAAAGCTGCGACTTCTCGTCGGGCGGCATGGCGGCCAGGCCGGCCTGCTCGCGGCTCAGGTTGAGCACCTCGAACAGCACGTCATTGAGGATGCGCACCAGCACGGCGGCCGCGCGTTCGCGCTCGGCCTCGGGCACGTTGGCCTCCATGAACTCGGCCACCGCCTGCCAGCCGCCGCTGCTGACCGCGTCGACCTTGGCGCGCTCGGTGCCCGCGAACAGGGCCAGCGCCCGGGCCGCGGAGGCGCGCAGCTGGGCGGCCAGCTCGGGCCGCTTGGGATCGGTGGCGCGCGCGATGTAGCGGTCGAGGGCGCGGTCGCGCAACTTGGCATCGGCCAGGGCGGCGCGCATGCGCACGAAGCCTTCCATCGAGCCTTGCTCGTCGGCCGGCACGCGCAGGTAGCGGAAGGGGTCCTCGGGCCGCTCGCGCACCCCGAGCAGGAACACCGGCTGGCCGTCCCCGGTGTCGACCGGCACCATGTAGTTCTGGAACTCGCGCGCCTGCCCCGAAGCGTCGCGCAGCTTGTAGCCGATGCTGGGGCCGATGTTGCGCAGCACCTTGGGCTTGTTGGTCTTGTTGGCCGCGCCAAGGCGCGACTCGAGGTCGTGCCGCAGGTCGACCTTGCGGACGTCGGCGCCGCTGGTCATGGCGCCGCCGCCGTCGGCGAAGTTCTCGACGTTGATGACGCGCAGCGCCACCAGCTCGAGCGTGAGCCGGTCGTTGCCGTTGGTGATCTCGCTGCTGCCGCCGATGGTGCCGTCGATCTCGAAGGGCTTGGCGGCCGCGCCCATCGGCACCGCCTTGAGCTTCACGCTGGAGCCGCCGTCGTCGAAGCTCGACTGGTAGATCTCGACGCCCTTGTAGCTGGCCGGGTGGTTGACCTCGATGCGCCTGGGCAGCTGCTCGCCGGTCTCGCGGTCGTGCAGCACCACTTCGCTGGCGAACAGCTTGGGCATGCCGGTCGAGTAGTACTCGACGATGAACTTCTTGAGCTCGATCGAGAACGGAAGGTCCTGGAGCAGCACGCCGTCGGCCTGGTTCAGGATCGCGACGCTGGATTGCGCGCCCTCGGGCACCAGGATGTTGCCGCGGAAGGTCGGGTTGCGCGGCGACAGCCGATGCTCGGGCGCCACGTCCTTGATCAGGCCGCCGCCGGTGTAGACGCTCTTGCCGTTGAACCAGGTCTGGGCCCGCACGACAAGGTCGCCGTCGAACAGGCCGCCGATGCAGACCAGCACGATCGCGCCGTGGGCGGCGATGTAGCCGAGCTTGTGGGCCCCGCCGGCGCGCGCGGCGACCATCCAGCCCTGGCTCTGCCCTTCGGCCTCGCGGTGCTGCAGCTTGACTTTCCAGCCGCCGCCGGCCAGCAGCTCGCCGATGCGCTTGGCGGCGCTGTCGGGCGTCTCGGCCAGCACGGCCTCGGCGCGCTGTCCGAAGGCCTTCAGGCTCTGGGCCCGGATGCCTTCCTTCACGGTCTTCAGGTCGCGCAGGATGTGCGGTGTGTTGCGCGCGATGCACAGCGAGGTGCTGACCACCAGGAACAGCAGGATCAGCAGGAACCACCAGGCGCTGTAGATGGAGTCGAGCCTGGCGGCGCGGAACAGCTCGGCCCAGAAGGGGCCGAACTGGTTCACGTAGTTGCCGACCGGCTCGTGCTGCTTCAGCACGGTGCCGATGATCGAGGCGATGCAGATGATGGTCAGCAGCGCGATCGCGAAGCGCATCGACGAGAACAGCTCCACCGCCGCGCGGACCGCGTGGGGGCCGCGGCGGACGCGAAGGCCGTGGGTGGAGACTGACATCGGTGCGAGGCGTGGAAAGCAAACAAGGCGGGCCATCCTGCCGGATGGACCCGCCTTGTTAGGAGTTTGTTATTGGCGGTTGGTTCAGGCTTGGAGGCCCGGCGTTCAGCGCAGGCCGGCGATGTAGTCGGCGACCGCGGTGATTTCCTTGTTGCTGAGCTTGGCCGCCACCCCGGTCATGACCGGCGAATTGAGGCGGGTGCCTTCGCGGAACAGGGTCAGCTGCTGCGCAGTGTATTCGGCGTGCTGGCCGCCCAGGCGCGGGTATTGGGCCGGGATGCCGGCGCCGTTCGGGCTGTGGCAGCCGGCGCAGGCCGGGATCTGGCGATCGGCGATGCCGCCGCGGAAGATCCGCTCGCCCAGGCCGACCAGGTCCTTCTCCTTGGCGAAGCCCGGCTTGATCTTTTTCGAGGTCACGAACCAGGCGATGTTGCGCATGTCGTCGTCCGACAGCGCCGTGGCCATGGGCTTCATGATCGCGCTCTTGCGCTTGCCGGACTTGAAGTCCTGCAGTTGCTTGAGGATGTATTCGGGGTGCTGCTGCGCCAGCTTGGGGTTCGCCGCGATGGCCGAATTTCCGTCCGCGTTGTGGCACGAGGCGCAGCTCTGGCTGTTTGCCGGCGTGGCATTGAAGACCGTATCGCCCTTGGCGGGGTCGGGCTTCGGTGCCTTGGCGGGCGCCTCGGCAGCCGGCTTTGCAGCGGGCTCGTCAGCCGCGAAGCTGGCACTGGCGGCGGCGCCCAACAGGGCTGCAAGCAGAAATTTGGCAAACAACTTCATATCGGGGGCTTGGATTTATGGCGCAAAACCCGGCGATTCTACAATGGCGACCCGTACCGAAAGCCCATCGATGACCACCCCGCCGCGGAAGCCCGCCGCCAGCTACTCCCGCAAAGCGACCACCGTCGACCCCCAGGCGGCCGAACGCGCCCGTGTGGCGCGCGGCTGGCTGCACACTGCCCACTTCCTCACGAGCGCCCCCCAGCTCGAGCATCTGCCGACCTTCGACCTGCCCGAGATCGCCTTCGTCGGCCGCTCGAATGCCGGCAAGTCGACCGCCATCAATACCCTGACCCAGCAGACCCGGCTGGCCTTCGCCTCGAAGACACCGGGCCGGACCCAGCACATCAACCTGTTCGGCGTCGGCAAGCAGAAGGTCGACGACGCCGTGCTCGCCGACCTGCCCGGCTATGGCTATGCGGCCGTGCCCAAGGAGGCCAAGCTGCGCTGGCAGCGCGTGATGGGCAACTACCTGATGACCCGTCCGAACCTGCGCGGCGTGGTGCTGATGTGCGATCCGCGCCACGGCCTGACCGAGCTCGACGACATCCTGCTCGACGTGATCCGGCCGCGGGTCGAGCAGGGGCTCAAGTTCCTGGTGCTGCTCACCAAGTCGGACAAGCTCACGCGCTCGGACGGCGCCAAGGCGCTGTCGATTGCGCGACTGCAGGCCGGCGGCGGCGAGGTCAAACTGTTCTCGGCCCTGAAGCAGCACGGCGTGGACGAGGCGGCCGAGCTGCTGTGGCGCTGGGCGCACCCGGAAGACGGGCAGCCCGCGCCGCCTTCCGAGCCGGCATCCGAGCAAGCCCCCATCGACGAGCAGCCCTGAATCCGGCGCTGGCCTCCTCGCCGCATGGACAACGAAGGAGACAGCCTGTGATCGAGACTTTCGCCCGCGCACTGCCGAACGGCACCACCCTGAGCTGCCGCGCGGCCGGCGCGCCCGGCCGGCCGCTGATGGTGTTCCTGCACGGTTTTCCCGAGGCCGCGTTCATCTGGGACGAACTGCTCGAATACTTCGCCGCGCCCGAGCACGGCGGCTTCCGCTGCATCGCACCGAACCTGCGCGGCTTCGAACAGTCGAGCGCGCCCACCGAGGTCTCGGCCTACCGGGCCCACCTCCTGGTGCAGGACCTCGCCGAACTGGCGGCCAGCGAGAACCCGGCCGGCCGCATCGAGGTGCTGGTGGCGCACGACTGGGGCGGCGCCTTCGGCTGGGGTTTCGGCAACCGGCACGGCGACCGGCTGGGACGCCTGGTGATCATCAACTCGCCGCATCCCGGCACCTTCGCCCGCGAGTTGCAGAACAACCCGGACCAGCAGGCCGCGAGCGCCTACATGAACTTCCTGGCCCGGCCGGATGCCGAGGCGCTGCTGGCGGCCGACGACTACCGCCGCATGTGGCCGATGTTCCTCGGCATGAAGGCCGGCGCCGATGGCTTCGGCTGGCTCACGGAGCCGGTCAAGGACCAGTACCGCAAGGTCTGGGATGCGGGCCTCAAGGGCGCCTGCAACCTGTATCGCGTCACACCGCTGAAGCCGGCCATGCCCGGCCAGCCGGCGCCCGCGATGCCGGAGATGCCCCACGACAAGCTCACGGTCGCCGCACCCACCCTGGTCCTGTGGGCGCTCGACGACAAGGCGCTGCTGCCCGGTCTGCTGGAAGGCCTGGAGGACTACGTGCCGAAGCTCGAGATCGTCCGGGTGCCGGGCGCCACGCACTGGGTGGTGCATGAGCAGCCCAAGTTCGTCGCCGGCGAGATCGAGGCCTTCCTGCGCCGGACTCAATAAACTGGTTTCTCGCCCTCGGGCCGGGTCTTGAAGCGCCGATGCACCCAGTAATACTGCGACGGCATGGTGTCGATGTAGCCCTGCAGGCGCTGGTTCATGAGGGCGGTGTCGGCCACCGGGTCATCGCTCGGGAAGTCTTTCCAGGCCGGCAGCACCTCGATCTCGTAGCCGTCGGGGGTGAGCTTCGAGACCACCGGCACCACCTTGGCCCGCCCCAGCCGCGCGAAGCGCGACAGCGAGGGCACGGTGGCCGCCTGCACGCCGTAGAAGGGCACGAACACCGTCTGGTCGCGGCCGAAGTCCATGTCCGGCAGCAGGTACAGCAGGCCGCCCTTGCGCAGGCCGGCGACGATCGGCTTGATGCCGTCGACCCGGTTCAGCGTGATCACGTTGCCGAAGCGCTTGCGGCCCTCGCTGACCCACTGGTCGATCATCGGATCGCGCTGCGTGGTGTAGATGGTGGTCGACGGCCGGTCGGTGTGCATCGTGAGCGCCGTGGCGGCCGCGTCGAGGCCGTAGAAATGCGGCGCGAACAGGATCATCGGCTCGTGGCCGTGGGCGATCTCCTCGATCACGTCGGCCGCGCCCACCACCTTGAGGCGGCGCGCCACCACCGCCTCCGGCGCATGCCAGAGCCAGCTGCGGTCGAACCAGGACTGCGCCACGTAGACGAAGGTCTGACGCGCCATGCGGCGCCGTTCGGCCTCCGACCGGGTCGGAAAGCACAGCGCCAGGTTGGTGTCGACCACGCGCCGCCGCGGCACTGCCAGCACGTGCAGCACGCGCCCGAGCACCGCCCCGAAGCCGCGCACGAGCGGGAACGGCACGTGCGCCAGTGCCCGCATGAAGCCGATGCCGAGCTTCGAAGTGAGCTTGCTCATGTCGCCGCCTCCACCGCCGCCTCGGCGCGCGGCTGCTTGTAGCGGGCGTAGTCCCAGACGTATTGCCCCGGCAGGGCGCGGATCAGCTTCTCGATGCCTTCGTTCATCGCCGTGGCGGCGGCCTCCGGCGTGGCCTTGGGGTCGCTCATCGCGGTGCCGTCGAAGGGCACGAACCGGATCGCATAGCCGGCGCCGCGCGGCAGCCGCTCGCAGACCCCTAGGAAGACCCGGGCACCGGTCTGCTGCGCCAACCGCGGCAGCAGGGTCATCGTGTAGGCCGGCCGGCCCAGGAACGGTGCCCAGACCCCCTGGCCCAGCGGCGGCACCTGGTCGGGCAGCAGCCCGGTGTAGCCGCCGCCGCGCAGCGTTCGGATCAGGCCCCGCACGCCGGAGACGGTGGTCGGCAGGGTCTGCAGCCCGGGCCGGTCGCGCGAACCGGCGATCAGGTCGGCCATGAATTTCTTGCGCGCCGGCCGGAACAGGGCCGTGATCGGACCGTAGTCCTTGAAGAAGCGCTCGCCCACCGCCTGGCCGAAGGTTTCCCAGCTGCCCAGGTGCGGCGACACCAGGATCACGCCCTTGCGCGCGGCCAGCGCGGCCTCGAAGGCCTCGATGCCGTCCCAGCGCACGATGTGCGGCAAGAGGCTCTCGTCGCGCGGACGGGCCCAGACCCAGGGCAGCTCGCCGACCATGGCGCCGGCGGCGGCGATCGCGGGGCGGTACTGCGCCGGCGTGAAGCCCGCCGCCTCGGCGTTCTCGCGGAAACGGCGGCGGTAGTCGGGTGCGAACCACCAGACCAGCCAGCCCAACCAGCCGCCCACCGCATGCATCACGGGCAGCGGAACACGAGCGAGCAATCTGAACAAGGCAATCATCGAAACATGGGGATGGAGAGGGACGCGCGCGCAGGGTACAGCGCGGCTCGGATAGAATGCAAATTGTCGCCGAGTTATGGAACTACTTGCAGGGCGACGTTAAACACTACTGCTAAAGCGTTCGCCAGAGCTCCGAAACGGGTTGGCAACGCGCCAATTGACCTGCTGCTACGGAGTTTGAAACACATGGCGAACGATTTCCTCTTTACTTCCGAATCCGTCTCCGAAGGCCATCCCGACAAGGTGGCCGACCAGATCTCGGACGCGATCCTCGACGCGATCTTCGAACAGGACCCGCGCTCGCGCGTGGCCGCCGAGACGCTGACCAACACCGGCCTGGTGGTGCTCGCGGGCGAGATCACGACCAACGCGCACGTCGACTACATCCAGGTGGCGCGCGACACCATCAAGCGCATCGGCTACGACAACACCGACTACGGCATCGACTACAAGGGCTGCGCCGTCATGGTCTGCTACGACAAGCAGTCCAACGACATCGCCCAGGGCGTCGACCACGCCAGCGACGACCACCTCAACACCGGCGCCGGCGACCAGGGCCTGATGTTCGGCTACGCCTGCGACGAGACGCCCGAGATGATGCCCGCGCCGATCTACTACGCCCACCGGCTGGTCGAGCGCCAGGCCCAGCTGCGCAAGGACGGCCGCCTGCCCTTCCTGCGTCCCGACGCCAAGAGCCAGGTCACGATGCGCTATGTCGACGGCAAGCCGCACAGCATCGACACCGTGGTGCTCTCGACCCAGCACCACCCCGACCAGAGCGAGACGCCGACCAAGATGAAGGCCTCGTTCGTCGAAGCCGTGATCGAGGAGATCATCAAGCCCGTGCTGCCCAAGGAGTGGCTCAAGGAGACGCGCTATCTGATCAACCCGACCGGCCGTTTCGTCATCGGCGGCCCGCAGGGCGACTGCGGCCTGACCGGCCGCAAGATCATCGTCGACACCTACGGCGGCGCCTGCCCGCACGGCGGCGGCGCGTTCTCGGGCAAGGACCCGAGCAAGGTCGACCGGTCGGCCGCCTATGCCGCGCGCTACGTGGCCAAGAACATCGTGGCCGCCGGCCTGGCGCGCCAGTGCCAGATCCAGGTCGCCTACGCGATCGGCGTCGCCAAGCCGATGAACGTGACGGTCTACACCGAAGGCACCGGCGTCATCTCCGACGAGAAGATCGCCGCACTGGTCCAGGAGCATTTCGACCTGCGTCCCAAGGGCATCATCCAGATGCTCGACCTGCTGCGCCCGATCTACGGCAAGACGGCCGCCTACGGCCACTTCGGCCGCGAAGAGCCCGAGTTCACCTGGGAAAGCACGGCCAACGCGCAGGCGCTGCGCGCTGCCGCCGGCCTCTGATCCCGTCGGGCATTCAGCCTCCCCGAGCCTGCGGATGCGCCTGCATTCGCAGGCTTTTTCTTTGGGGCCGGGTTTGGCTCGGGTGCATCCCGGGCGGTGGCGAGGGCGTGCTCTGCGCAGCGAAATAAAGGAGGAGCCCGAAGGGCGGGGGACATTCGCGGAGCAGAGTACGCCGTCGGCGTGGGGCCGCCCCTGCTCGACCCCGCCGTCTCCTGGCAGCCTCACGCCAGCAGCCTGTCCACCTCTTCGTCACTCGTCTGCGTGAAGTCCTGGTACCAGAGGCCCACCGCACGAAAGTGCTCCGGCGTGAAGAGGCACACCACCTCGTCGGCCAGCGCACTCAGGCTTTGCACGGCCTCGGTCGAAGCCACCGGCACGGCGACGATGACCTGCTTCGGATTGCCGGCGCGCGCCGCCTGCACCGCAGCGCGCATGGTTGCACCGGTCGCGAGGCCGTCGTCCACCAGGATCAGGACGCGACCGGCCAGATCGAGCGGCGGTCGTCCGCCGCGGTAGCGCTGCTCACGCCGCACCAGCTCGGCCTGTTCACGCGCGACGACGGCTTCGAGCTCCCGTGCCGAGACCGGCCAGCCAGCGTCCGCCTCGCCCATGACGCGCACGCCGCCGGGTGCTATGGCGCCCATTGCATACTCTTCCTGCCCCGGAAAACCCAGCTTGCGCACCACCAGCACATCGAGTGGCGCACCGAGCGCGCGGGCGACTTCCCAGGCCACCGGAACGCCGCCGCGCGGCAGCGCCAGCACCAATACGCCGGGCCGCCCGCGCCAGGCTTCCAGTGCCTTGGCGAGCGCACGGCCGGCGTCGCGTCGATCCTTGAATTCCATGGTCTGCTCCCACTTTCCGGGACTCAGAAACGATACGCCGCACTCATGCCGATCGTCCAGTTGCGCCCCGGTGCCGGCTCGTAGTAGCGGGCATTGCCCTCGTTGACGATCACCGAGCCGATGTATTGGCGGTCGAACAGGTTGTCGATGCGCGCGAAGGCATTCAGGTCCCAGCGCTGCCACTGCATGAGGTAGCCCGCGAATAGCGCGACCACCGCGTAGCCCGGTGCGCTGACCGTGTTGCGGTCGTTGGCCTCGATGCTCGAGAGCGCGCGCAGCTCGGTGCCGACACGCCAGCCCTGGGGCGGCACCCAGCCGTAGGAGGCGAACAGCGCTTGCGGTGCGATGCCCGGAATCCGGTTGCCGGCCGGCACCAGGCCCGCCGCCGTGCACGGCACCGCGGCGCAGAAGGTGTCGCTGTAGCGGGCGTCGAGCCAGGTGTAGGCCAGCTGGGTGCGCCAGTGGTCCTCGGTCTCGTGCTGCCAGGCCAGCTCGAAGCCGTCGCGCATGGTGCGGCCTGCGTTCTGGAACGTGGCACGGCCGCCGATGTTGGTGGCGGTCACGATTTCGTCGCTGGTCCGGGTCTTGAACAGCGCCGCCGTGAGCAGGCCGCCCGCCAGGCGCGCCTTGGCGCCCACTTCGACACTGTCGTTGACCGCCGGCTGCAGCGCGAAGTTGAGCCCGCCCTGCCCGTCGGGACGGTACGAGAGCTCGTTCAGCGTCGGCGTCTCGAAGCCTCGGCCCACCGAGGTGTAGAGGGCGAGGTCGCGCGTGGCCTCGTAGCGCAGCGACGCCACCGGCAGCGTCTCGGTGTAGCGCGCGCTGCCGCTGTCGTTGCCGTTGGCGCCGACGATGTAGTGGTCTTGCGAATCGAAGTCCACGCTGCTGCGGCGCACGCCGGCCTCGAGCGTCCAGCGATCGGCGAAGCGCCAGTTGCCCTGCAGGTAGGGGTCGAGGTTGTAGACCTCGTTGATCTCGTTGCGCCGCAGCCGGCCCTGGACGCCCAGCACCGGCCGCGCGACCGGCCCCAGGAAGTTCTCGTAGCCGGTGCGGTGCTCGCGCAGCTTGTTGTATTCCAGCCCGGCGACGAGCTCGAACGGCCGGTCGGCCAGTCGCATCTGCGAGATCCACCGCAGGTCGGCCCCGCCGAAGTCGCGGTCCAGCCCGATCACGCCCCCGGCGCTGGTCGGGCTCGACTGAGCGGAGGGCGGGATCGCCTGGTACTGCGAGGTCTTGCGCTCGCCGCCGTAGACCATCATGCGCAGCGCGTTGTCGCCGTCGAGGCGGCGCTCGTAGGTCAGGCCGGCCTGCGTCTGGTCGACGCTCTTGCGGGTGTCGAACTGCGTCGCGACGGCCGCGCTGCGCCGGTTCAGCGCGTACTGCTCGGCCGTCAGCCCGAGCGGGTCCTGCGCATTCAGGTGCACGCTGTTGGCGACCAGCGTCAGTCGGCTGCCGTCGTCGAGCGCGAGGCCGAACTTGCCGTTGACGATGTCGCGATCGGCCGCGCTGTGGTCGCGGTAGCCGTCGGTCTCGAAGCGCCCGGCGCTCAGGAGGTAGTCGACCGCACCGGAGGAGCCGCTGGCCATGACCCCGGTACGGGTCGTGCCGAAGCTGGCCGCGGCCATCGAGAAGCCGAGTTTGGGCGGCCCCTCGCCGGTCTCGGTGAAGGTCTGCACCACGCCGCCCGAGGAGTTGCCGTAGAGCGCCGAGAACGGGCCGCGCAGCACCTCGACGTGGTCCACGGAGCCGATGTCGATGTTGGAGGTCTGGCCCTGGCCGTCGGGCAAGGTCGCCGGAATGCCGTCGACATACAGCCGCACGCCGCGCACGCCGAAGGTGGAGCGGGCGCCGAAGCCGCGGATCGAGATCTGCAGGTCCTGCGCGTAGTTCTGCCGGTTCTGGATCTGCAGCCCGGGCACGCCGCTCAGGCTTTCCGACAGGTTCACGCCGAGCCGGCTGTCGCGCATGGCCGCGCCCTCCACCCGGTCGACCGAGCCGGCGACATCGAAAAGTGGCGTCGGGCCGGCCGGTGTGGAGACCGTGATCTCGCCCAGCGTCGGTGCGCTTCCGGTGTCCCGGGCCTGGTCCTGTTCCTGGGCCTGGGCCGGGAACCAGGCTGCGAGCAGGAGGCAAGCGGTGGGGACGGCAGAGAATCTCATCGCGGCGATTCTGCGTTGTGCGCTTCGCCGCTCCCGGGTGGGCAACACCCTATCGCGCGAAGAAACCCGATACCCGACCTGACGCAACAATATGGTCGGACGGCTACGATCCGCGGGCCGTCCATCCGGGGCGGAGCCCCTTCCGGTCGCCTTGCCGCGGTCTCCCCCATGCTGCTTCGCTGTCTGGTCCTCGCCCTCGCCTGCCTGCTGTCGGCCTGCGCCGGGCTGCCGGCTGTCCCCGCATCGCCCTATGTCCCGGCCATTGCGGCCTCGACGTCCAACGAACTGGGCCGGCTCGCCGCGCCCTTCGGCAGCTCGCCCGAAGGCCTGTCGGGCGCGCGGGTGCTGGCGCAGGGCGCCTTCGCGCTGGACGCGCGGCTGGAGCTGATCCGGCGCGCCCAGTCCTCGCTCGACCTGCAGTACTACCTGCTGGGCAACGACAAGACCGGCAAGCTGATTCTGCGAGAGCTGCGCGACGCCGCCCGGCGCGGGGTCCGGGTGCGTCTGCTGCTGGACGACTTCTACACGACCAAGCTGGATCCGCTGCTGCTCGGCCTGGCCACCTGGCCGAACGTGGAGATCCGGCTGTTCAACCCCTTCGTGGCCGGCCGCGACCATTCGGCCACCCGCTGGATGGGTTTCGCGGCCGATTTCCGTCGGCTCAACCACCGCATGCACAACAAGCTCTTCATGGCCGATGGCGCCTTCGCGATCGTGGGCGGGCGCAACCTGGCGGACGAGTATTTCCTGCGCAGCGAGGGCGCCAACTTCATCGACCTCGACATGCTGCTGGCCGGACCGGTCGTGACCGAGCTGCAGACCATCTTCGACAACTACTGGAACAGCGAGGTGGTCTACCCGCTGCACACCATCGTGCCGGCGATCGAATCGACCGCCGAGCTGCGGGCCGAGTTCGACCGGCGGACCTCGCGCAAGGAAGCGCCGTTGCCCCCGGCACCGCCCGAGACCGACATGTTCGGCGACCCGCCGCTCGGCAGCCTGATCGCCCAGGGCCGGTTCGAGATGATCCCGGCGCGGGCCAACGCGGTGTCGGACTCGCCCACCAAGGCGCTGCAGACCGACGACGGCGAGTGGGCCAGCGAACGCCGCCCCCCGACCGTGGCCGAGCGCATGCGGGTGCAGCTCGACCTGGCGCGCTTCAGCGTCGACATCGTGTCGCCCTACTTCCTGCCCGGCGAGGAGGGCATGGCGCAGCTCGCCCGGCTGCGCGCCCGCGACGTCCGCATCAGCGTCGCCACCAACTCGCTGGCCGACACCGACGAGCCGCTGGTCAACATCAACTACAACAACTACCGGGTCGAGATGCTCCGCCTCGGCGTACGCCTCTACGAAGTGAGCTCCGAGCAGATCAAGCGCAGCCTGAACCTGCGCAAGGTGTTCCGCCAGTCGCGCGGGCGCCTGCATGCCAAGCTGGCGCTGATCGACCGCGAGTGGTCGCTGATCGGCTCGCTCAACTTCGATCCCCGTTCGGCCCACATCAACACCGAGCTCGGGGTGCGCCTGGAGAGCTTCGAGGTCGCGCACCGCCTGCTCGACGCCTACCAGGTCGACAATGTCGAAAGCGCGTACGAACTGCGGCTGAAACCCGGCACCGACAAGATCCAATGGGTCAGCACCGATGGCGAGAACGCGGTGTACGACGACGAGCCCGAGGCCAGCATGCTGGTGAAGATCAAGCTGCTGCTGTTCTCGTGGTTCGTGCCGAGCGACCTGCTCTAGGAGATCGCCAATGCAGGACATCGTCTTCTTGCTCGACGTCGACAACACGCTGCTCGACTTCGACGGTGTGCTCCACGACCTGCGCCGCCGCCTGGTCGACGACCTCGGCCCCGGGGGGGCCGAGCGCTACTGGCGCGGTTTCGAGGAACTGCGCGACGAGCTCGGCTACACCGACTACCTGGGTGCGCTGCAACGCTATCGCCTGGGCGGGCCCGGCGCCGACATGAGCGATCCGCGGCTGCTGCGGATGTCGAGCTTCCTGCTCGACTACCCTTTCGCCGAACGGCTCTATCCCGGTGCCCTGCAAGTCATCGCGCACCTGCAGCGCTTCGGCCTGCCGGTGATCCTGTCGGATGGCGACGCGGTCTTCCAGCCGCGCAAGGTGCAGCGCTCGGGCCTGTGGCAGGCGGTCGATGGGCGGGTGCTGATCTACATCCACAAGGAGCTGATGCTGGATGCGGTGCAGGAGCGCTATCCGGCCCGCCGCTACGTGATGATCGACGACAAGCCGCGCATCCTCTCGGCGATGAAGGCCGGATGGGGCGAACGGCTGACCACGGTCTTTCCGCGCCAGGGCCAGTACGCGCTCGCCCCGCAGGCGTTGGCCGGTCATCCGGCCCCCGACATCACCATCGAACGCATCATCGAGATGCGCCAATGGCCCATCCTTTGAGACACTCGGACATCGACCAGGAGCTTTCATGGCCTCACGACTCAGCCCTCTCGCCGGCCAGCCGGCCCCCGTGGACAGCCTCGTCGACGTCGACGCGCTGCTCGCCGCCTATCTCGCCGAGCGCCCCGACCCGGGGGTCGCGACCGAACGGGTCGCCTTCGGCACCTCGGGCCATCGCGGCTGCGCCTTCGAGCGTTCGTTCAACGAATGGCACGTGCTGGCGATGACCCAGGCGATCTGCGACCACCGCCGGGCCCAGGGCATCGACGGGCCGCTCTACCTCGGCATCGACACGCACGCGCTGTCGGCCCCCGCGGCGGCCAGCGCGCTCGAGGTGCTGGCCGCCAACGGCGTCGAGGTGATGCTGGCCAGCGGCGACGAATACACGCCGACCCCCGCGCTGTCGCATGCCATCCTCACCTACAACCGCGGCCGCACCAGCGGGCTGGCCGACGGCATCGTGGTCACGCCGTCGCACAATCCGCCGCGCGACGGCGGCTTCAAGTACAACCCGCCCAATGGCGGACCGGCCGGCCAGGACATCACGGGCCCGGTGCAGGAGGCGGCCAATGGCTTCCTCGAGAAAGGGCTCGCGGGCGTGCGCCGGATGCCGCACGAGCGGGCCCTGAAGGCCGCCACCACGCACCGCCATGACTTCGTGGCGGCCTACGTCGGCGACCTCGACAACGTGATCGACATGGCCCTGATCCGCGAAGCGGGCGTGCGCATGGGCGTCGACCCGCTCGGCGGTGCCGGGGTCCACTACTGGGGGGCGATCGCCGAGCGCTACCGGATCGACCTCAGCGTGGTCAGCGAGACGGTCGATCCGCGCTTCGCCTTCATGACGCTCGACTGGGACGGCCAGATCCGCATGGACCCGTCGTCGACCTACGCGATGCAGCGGCTGCTCGACATCAAGGACCGCTTCGACGTCGGCGTGGCCTGCGACACCGACCACGACCGCCATGGCATCGTCACCCGCAGCGCCGGCCTGCTGCAGCCCAACCACTACCTGTCGGTCGCGATCGACTATCTGTTCCGCCACCGCCCGCAGTGGGGCGCCGATGCGGCGGTCGGCAAGACGGTGGTCTCGACGCGGCTGATCGATGCCCTGGCGAAGCGGCTCGGCCGACGGCTCTACGAAGTGCCGGTGGGCTTCAAGTGGTTCGTGGACGGCCTGGTCGACGGCTCGCTCGGCTTCGTCGGCGAGGAAAGCGCCGGCGCCACCTTCCTGCGCCGCGACGGCTCGGTCTGGACCACCGACAAGGACGGCATCACCGCGGCGCTGCTGGCCGGCGAGATCACCGCCCGAACAGGCCGCGACCCCGGTGCGCTCTACGCCGAGCTGGCGAACGAGTTCGGCAGCCCGGTCTCGAACCGCATCGATGCGCCCGCCAGCCGTCAGCAGAAGAAACAGCTGTCGGCGCTGAGCCCGCAGCAGCTCCACGCGACCGAGCTGGCCGGCGAGCCGATCGAGAGCGTGCTGAGCCATGCCCCCGGCAATGGCGGCGCGATCGGCGGCATCAAGGTGATCGCGCAGAACGGCTGGTTCGCCGCCCGGCCGTCGGGCACCGAGGACATCTACAAGATCTACGGCGAGAGCTTCCGCGGCGCCGAGCACCTGCAGCGGATCCTGGCCGAGGCCCAGACCATCGTAGACGCGGCGATCTCGCCGGCGCCGTGAAGGCACGACCGGCGGATGCAGCCGCCGGCCGTCGCCTACACCGAAGCCTTGGCGCCCGGTCTATGAACGGCTTTTCAGTTGCGGAGACCTCATGAATCTCGACTCGTTGATCAAGACCGTCAAGGAAGCAGACGCCAACCGGCCGGACCTGCCGGGCGAGCACCTGATCGTGCTGGGCGTCGGTCTGTTGCTCATGATGGCCACGGGCCGCAGCCGCTCGCTGATCGGCAAGGCGCTGATCGGCGCCGCGGCGGGCGCCTTCATCGGCCGCGCGGCCAGCGGCACCGGGGGCGTCGCCAGGCTGGCAGCGCTGCTTCGGCCCGGCGCCCCGCGGGGCTGAAACGGCCCGGCGCAATGCCGGACCACGGTCGGCGAGGCGTGCCTCGGTCCGCCAGTCGGACGAATTGCGCCCCGCGCCTCCCGGCATTCGGGCGGCCCCGGCGCGGCGGCGCGACGCGCCTGCAAAAACAGTCCCCCGCCTTGAAAAGCCAAAAAACACCCTTATGATTAGCACTCGTTGCAGTTGAGTGCTAACAGCGCCTTCTGCCCAACGATGTGGTATCGGCACAACGCCGACGCCCGACCCAAACCCGTTCCCATCAGGAGATGCAAGCAATGAAACTTCGTCCTTTGCACGATCGCGTGATCGTCAAGCGCATTGAAAGCGAAACCAAGACCGCCTCGGGCATCGTGATCCCCGACAACGCCGCCGAAAAGCCCGATCAGGGTGAAGTCCTGGCCGTCGGTCCTGGCAAGAAGAACGACAAGGGCGACCTGATCTCGATGAACATCAAGGTCGGCGACCGCGTCCTGTTCGGCAAGTACAGCGGCCAGACCGTCAAGGTCGATGGCGACGAACTGCTGGTCATGAAGGAAGACGACCTGTTCGCGGTCGTCGAGAAGTAAGCACTTCTCTCTTCAACCCCCAATCAACTGAATCTCGGAGAAATCTCATGGCAGCAAAAGACGTAGTCTTCGGCGGCGAAGCCCGCGCGCGCATGGTCGAAGGTGTGAACATCCTCGCCAACGCAGTCAAAGTGACCCTGGGCCCCAAGGGCCGCAACGTGGTGCTCGAGCGCTCCTTCGGCGCCCCCACCGTGACCAAGGACGGCGTGTCGGTCGCCAAGGAAATCGAACTCAAGGACAAGCTCCAGAACATGGGCGCCCAGCTCGTGAAGGAAGTGGCCTCCAAGACTTCGGACAACGCCGGTGACGGCACCACCACCGCGACCGTGCTGGCCCAGGCCATCGTTCGCGAAGGCTTCAAGCTGGTCGCCGCCGGCATGAACCCGATGGACCTGAAGCGCGGCATCGACAAGGCGGTCACCGCCCTGGTCGCCGAGCTGAAGAAGGCTTCGAAGGCCACCACCACCTCGAAGGAAATCGCGCAAGTCGGCTCGATCTCGGCCAACAGCGACGAAACCATCGGCAAGCTCATCGCTGACGCGATGGACAAGGTCGGCAAGGAAGGCGTGATCACCGTCGAAGACGGCAAGTCGCTCGACAGCGAACTCGACGTCGTCGAAGGCATGCAGTTCGACCGCGGCTACCTGTCGCCCTACTTCATCAACAACCCCGAAAAGCAATCCGCGATTCTGGACAACCCCTTCGTGCTGCTGTTCGACAAGAAGATCAGCAACATCCGCGACCTGCTCCCGACGCTGGAACAAGTCGCCAAGGCTGGCCGTCCGCTGCTGATCATTGCCGAAGAAGTCGAAGGCGAAGCCCTGGCGACCCTGGTCGTGAACACGATCCGCGGCATCCTGAAGGTCGTGGCCGTCAAGGCACCTGGCTTCGGCGACCGCCGCAAGGCCATGCTGGAAGACATCGCCATCCTGACGGGCGGCAAGGTCATCGCTGAAGAAGTGGGCCTGACCCTCGAGAAGGTGACCCTGGCCGACCTCGGCCAGGCCAAGCGCATCGAAGTGGGCAAGGAAAACACCATCATCATCGACGGCTCCGGCGCTGCCGGCGACATCGAAGCCCGCGTCAAGCAAGTGCGCGTGCAGATCGAAGAAGCGACCAGCGACTACGACCGCGAAAAGCTGCAAGAGCGCGTGGCCAAGCTGGCCGGCGGTGTTGCCGTGATCAAGGTCGGCGCTGCCACCGAAGTCGAAATGAAGGAAAAGAAGGCGCGCGTCGAAGACGCCCTGCACGCCACCCGCGCTGCAGTGGAAGAAGGCGTCGTGGCCGGCGGCGGCGTGGCACTGCTGCGTGCCAAGCAAGCCGTGGGCGACTCGCTCAAGGGCGACAACGCTGACCAGGACGCCGGCATCAAGCTGGTGCTCAAGGCCATCGAAGCGCCCCTGCGCGAGATCGTCAACAACGCCGGCGGCGAAGCCTCGGTGGTGGTGAACGCTGTGTTGGCCGGCAAGGGCAACTACGGCTTCAACGCCGCCAACGACACCTACGGCGACATGCTCGAACTGGGCATCCTGGACCCGACCAAGGTGACCCGCACCGCACTGCAGAACGCCGCTTCGGTGTCCTCGCTGCTGCTGACGACCGAAGCCATGGTCGCCGACGCACCGAAGGACGAGGCCGGTGCCGGCGGCGGCGGCATGCCCGACATGGGCGGCATGGGTGGCATGGGCGGCATGGGCATGTAATCGGCCCCCGGCGCCAAGCCAATCAAAAAGCCCCGCAGCTTGCGCTGCGGGGCTTTTTTTCGTTCCGGTGGTGGCGCGGCCTCAGACGCCGGCCGGCAAGGCGCCGGACGGCGGCCCGTAGGCGTTCGACTCGGGCTGGCTGGGCTGGACCATGAAATAGAGCAGCACCAGGGTGCCGATCACCGGCACCAGGCCGAGCAGCAGGAACCAGGCGCTGCGGCCCACGTCATGCAGGCGCCGCGCGCCGACCGCCAGCAGGGGCAGCAGGAAGGCCAGCACCACGAGGTAGTACAGGAACTCGTGGATGAAACCCGCCACGAAGGCTGAGATGACATAGGCCAGGATGAACCACCAGTATTCGGGCCGGGTCGCCCGGCCGGAAAACTCGACGTACTTGCGAAAGCAGGTCTGGACCGCCTGTTGAAAGTTCATGAGCAACTCCTCTTGATGTTTTCCCACGGGACAACCCCGCAATCATCATATCGAGCAGCCTGCTCCGGGTGATGACGAAAGCTAGGCGCGCGGGCGAAGCCGCGCCAGCAGCCCGGCCGTGGAGGCGTCCAGCCCCACCACGTCGCCCGACGCCAGCCGCGGCTCGATGTCCCTGGCCAGCACCTTGCCGAGCTCGACGCCCCACTGGTCGAAGCTGTTGATGCCCCAGAGCGCGCCGCTGGTGAACACGCGGTGTTCGTACAGGGCCAGGAAGGCGCCGAGCGACTCCGGCGTCAGCTGCTCGAAGACGAAGAAGGTGCTCGGCCGGTTGCCGGGGAAATTCTTGTGGCCGCCGGCGTCGCGCTGGCCGACCATGAGCGCCTGCGCCTGCGCCAGCGCATTGGCCAGCAGCTTGGAATGGTGGCCAGGGAGATCGTGCGCCGCATCGCGCACCGCGATGAACTCCAGCGGCGTCACGTCGGTGCCCTGGTGCAGCATCTGGAAATACGCATGCTGCCCGTTGGTTCCGGGCTCGCCCCACAACACCGGCGAGGTGCCGAAGGTGAGCAGCTGGCCAGCCATGTCGACCTGCTTGCCGTTGCTTTCCATCTCGAGCTGCTGCAGGTAGGCCGGCAGGCGCTTCAGCGCGCTGTGGTAAGGCGCGATGCTGCGGGTCGTGAACCGATGGAAATTGCGATACCAGACGTCGAGCAGGCCGAGCCGCACCGGCAGGTTCTGCGCCAGCGGGGCGGTGCGGAAGTGCTCGTCCATCGCGTGGGCGCCGGCCAGCAGGCCCCGGAAGCCGTCCGCGCCGATGGCCAGCGCGATCGGCAGCCCGATGGCCGACCACATCGAATAGCGGCCGCCGACCCAGTCCCAGAAACCGAAGGTGGTGTCGATGCCGAAGGCCTTGGCGGCCGCGACATTGGTGGTGAGCGCCGCGAAGTGGCGCGCGATGTCGACCCCGCCCGACTGCTCGAACCAGCGCTTGGCCGACTGCGCGTTGGCCATGGTCTCGGCGGTGGTGAAGGTCTTCGAGGCGATCAGGAACAGCGTGTGCTCGGGCGCCAGCCCGCGCAGGATGCCGGCCAGTTCGTGGCCATCGACGTTCGAGACGAAATGAAAGCGTTTGCCCGGCGCGACGAACTGGTCGAGCGCCAGCACCGCCATCTGCGGCCCGAGGTCGGAACCCCCGATGCCGATGTTGACGACGTCGGTGATGGTCGAGTCGGCGCGCACTTTCTCGGCGTAGGCGAGCATCGCATCGAGCGTGGCCTGGACGTCGCCGAAGGCCGCGGCCAAGTCGCCGCCAACCGGCGCCGAAGCCGGCCGGCGCAGCAAGGTATGCAGCACCGCGCGGTCTTCGGTCGCGTTGATGTGGCGCCCCGCGAACATCGCGTCGCGGTGCGCCTCCAGCCCCGTTTCGCGCGCCACGTCGAGCAGCAGCTGCTCGGTGCGCGCATCGAGGAGGTTCTTCGACAGGTCGGCGAAGACGTGCGGTGCCGACTGGCTCAGCGCCGCGAAACGCCCCGGATCGCTCGCGAAGGCCTGGCGGATGTCGAAGCCCAGGCCGACGCTGTCGTAGTGCTTCTGGAGCGCGGCCCAGGCCGCCGTGCCGTCGCAGCGAATGTGGGTCATCACGCCTCCATCAGGTTTTCGAGTTTCACGGCATCGGCCGCGAAGGCACGGATGCCCTCGGCCAGCTTCTCGGTCGCCATGGCGTCCTCGTTCAGCGCGAAGCGGAACGCGGCCTGGTCGAGCGACACCTTCGGGATCTCCAGGCGCTGGGCCGCCTCGGCGTCGAGTGCATGCGAAAGCGGGGCCTCGCTGGCGGCCAGTTCGGCCAGCAGTTCGGGGCTGATGGTGAGCAGGTCGCAGCCGGCCAACGCGGCGATCTGGCCGACGTTGCGGAAGCTGGCGCCCATCACCTCGGTCGCGATCCCGTTCTTCTTGTAGTAGTCGAAGATCTGGCGCACGGATTTCACGCCCGGATCGTTGGCGCCCGCATTGGCGGCCTCGTTCCACTGGCTGCCCTGCGACTTCTTGTGCCAGTCGTAGATGCGGCCGACGAAGGGCGAGATCAGCTGCACCTTGGCAGCCCCGCAGGCCACCGCCTGGGCGAACGAGAACAGCAGCGTCAGGTTGCAGTGGATGCCCTTCTGTTCGAGCTGGCGCGCCGCCTCGATGCCTTCCCAGGTCGAGGCGATCTTGATCAGCAGGCGCTTGGACACATCGATGCCCTCGGCCCGATAGAGCGCGACGATGCGCTCGGCCCGATCGATGGTCGCCTGCGTGTCGAAACTCAGGCGCGCATCGACCTCGGTCGACACCCGGCCCGGGATGATCGACAGGATTTCGGTGCCGAAACGCACCAGCAGGCGGTCGATGACCTCGTCGACCGGTGCCCCCTTGTGTTTCCCGACCACCTCGTCCAGCAGAGGACGGTAGTCCGCCTTCTGGACCGCCTTCAGGATCAGCGACGGATTGGTGGTCGCATCCTGCGGCTTGAACTGGGCGAGCTGGCGGAAATCACCGGTGTCTGCGACCACGGTGGTCCATTGGCGGAGGGCATCGAGTTGGTTCATGCGGCCATTATCCCGCCGCAGCACTACATGGCGTGTGGTCCGCGACTGACGCGGCGGCCACTCGCCGCCCGCTAGGCTCGACTTTCGATTGATCGCCTTTCCGGAGAAGCCCATGCCCTACCGCCCCCCTCGTGCAACGCCGCCCGCCGCCTTCGACGACCGCGCCCACAGCGCTTCGATCGGAACCCTCGCGGCGGCCTTCTGCGTCGGCGGCGCGCTGACCCTGCTGGCCCTCACCAACTCGCGCACGGCAAGGGCGCAGACCGTCGCCGGCCCGGCCGATGGCGCGCCCCTGATGCGCGCGCCGCTGCAGGTGGTGGCGCCGGTGGATCTCAAGCGCTATGCAGGGCTGTGGCACGAGCAGGCGCGGCTCCCCAACCGGTTCCAGAAACAATGTACCGGCGCCGTCTCGGCCGAGTACACGCCCCTGGAGGACGGCAGCGTCGAGGTGCGCAACCGCTGCATCCTGGCCGACGGCAGCTTCGACGAATCCGTCGGTTCGGCACGGCAGGTGCCGGTCGCCGGCCAGCCCGGCGCCGGGCGCCTCGAGGTGCGCTTCGCACCCGAGTGGCTGGGCTGGCTGCCGCTGGTCTGGGGCGACTACTGGATCCTCAAGCTCGACCGCGACTACCAGGTGGCCCTGGTCGGCACGCCGAACCGCAAGTACCTGTGGGTGCTCTCGCGGGTGCCGCGGCTCGACGACGCCGCGCTGCAGGCCGAGCTGGACTACGCCCGCACGCTGGGCTTCGATGTCGACAAGGTCGAGCTGACCGGCAGGTAGCCGGCCAGTTGGCCCGGCAAGGCGCTGGGCCGCTCGCAATGGATGGCTTGCCAGCCGAGTTCGCGCGCCGCAAGCACGTTGGCCAGCGAGTCGTCGATGAACACGGTTTCGGCGGCCGCCAGCCGGTACTGGGCGGCGAGCAGTTCATAGATCTCGCGCTGCGGCTTGATCATCTGGACATCGCCCGAAAAAATGCCGCCATCGAACCATTGGAAGAAGGGATGCCGGTACTCGAGCACCCGGGCGTACGGCGACGGCATGTTCGACAGGTAGTACAGCCGCAGATCCTCCCCGGCATCCCGGCGCGCCCGCAGGCTTGCCAGCAATTCGACCGTGACCGGGATCGGCTCGAGCCGCTCGCCCATGGGCGCCAGGACTTCGCTCAAGCGGTCGGCCGGCAGCGGCAGCCGCAATGCCATCCGGCCGATGGCATCGTCCAGGCTGTGGGTGCCGCGGTCGAAACCCAGCCAGTCCTCGTGATGGAACATCTTGCGCGCGAGCGCGTGCGCGGCCTCCGCCGTGGGCGCGTGGGGCGCCAGCTGGTTCTGGACGAGCGCGACAGGCTCCCAGGTCAGAAGCACGGCTCCGAGATCGAAAACGACATTCATAAGGCAACGGGGACGACGGAAACGCCATGGCTGGCGAGGGACAGGGTGGTCTGCGCACCGGCGGCCAGCGGCCGCGTGAGGTCGGACGACACCACGAACACCGGGCCCAGCGCGGTGTCGAAAGCATATTCGTAAAAGCTGCCCAGGTAGGCCGCCTTGCGCAAGGTCGCCGGCAGGCCGATGGCGGCGCCGATCAGCCAGGCCTCGGGACGCACCGCGACCTTGACGAAGCCCGGCGCGACGTCGTAGCGCGGCGTCAAGGTCAAGGGGCCGAGCTCGACCCGGCCGTCGGGCTGGGCCAGCGCCGGGAACACCATCGCCTCGCCCATGAACCCGGCCACGAATTCGCTCGTCGGGTGGCCGTAGAGCTGCTCCGGCGTGCCCTGCTGCGCGATCACGCCGTGGTCCATCACGATGATCTGGTCGCTGACCGCGAGCGCCTCGCTCTGGTCGTGGGTGACATAGGCGACCGTCAGTTGCAATCTTTGCTGCAGGTTGCGGATCTCCTCGCGCATCTCGCGGCGCAGCCGGGCGTCGAGGTTGGACAGCGGCTCGTCGAACAGCAGCACGGCCGGTTCCAGCACCAGCGCCCGCGCCAGCGCGACACGCTGCTGCTGCCCGCCCGACAGTTCGCTCGGCAGCCGCTGGTCGAAGTCGACCAGCCCGACGCCCCGGAGCGCCTCTCGGGCCCGCGCCGCCGCCTCGGGCTTGCGCAGGCCGCTCATGCGCAGGCCGTAGCCGACGTTCTCGATCACGTTCATGTGCGGGAACAGGGCGTAGCTCTGGAACATCATGCTGACGTTGCGCTCGGCCGGCCCCAGCGTGGTCACGTCGCGCCCACCCATGAGGATCGTGCCCGAGGTCGGCGACTCGAGCCCGGCGATCATGCGCAGAGTGGTGGTCTTGCCGCAGCCCGACGGTCCGAGGATGGTGGTCAGGGTGCCCGCGGGCACCTCGAAGCTGATGCCCTTGACGGCCAGCGGCGCGCGCGCATTGCTGCCGTAGCGCTTGGTGATGTTGCGCAGTTCGATGCCGTGGCTCATGGGTCCTCCGTGTTCAATGGGCGGCCACCGCGATGCTCGGCACGCCCTGCTTGCGCCGCCCCAGCTTGCGTTCGCCGACCAGCAGCTGCACCGCCGCGATCGCGACCGACATCAGGATCATCAGCACCGTGCAGTAGGCCAGCGCGATGCCGTAGTCGCCATTGCCGACCCGACCGATGATGTAGGTGGTCGCCAGTTCGTTCTCGGCCGTGACCAGGAAGATCACCGCGCTCACCGTGGTCATCGCCCGCACGAAGCTGTAGACCAGCGCCGCCACGAGGGCCGGCTTCAGCAGCGGCAGCACCACCTTGAACAGCGTCTGCGAGGTCGAGGCCCGCAGCATCAGCGAGGCCTCGTCGAGCGAGCGGTCGAGCTGCTTGAAGGCCGCCGTGCCCGCCCGCACGCCGACCGGCAGGTTCCGGAACATGAAGCACAGCACGATGATCAGGCCGGTTCCGGTGAGCTCCAGCGGCGGCACGTTGAAGGCCAGGATGTAGCTCACGCCGAGCACCGTGCCCGGAATCGCGAAGGCCAGCAGCGCCGCGAATTCGAATGCGCCCTGCCCCTTGAACTCGTTGCGCGCCAGCAGCCAGGCGATCAGCAGGCCGAGCCCCGCGGTGAGCGGCGCCGAGATGCCGGCCAGCTTGACCGTGGTGATCAGCGAGTTCCATGCGGTGCCGGCCCAGACGATGCCGAACTGCCCCCATTCGAGCGCGAACGCGGTCTTGAAATGGTTCAGCGTGAAGGTGTAGTCGCGGCCCCAGGTCTGGACGAAGCCGCCCGCGAAGGCGAACAGGTAGACCACCACCGTGAAGGCGATCCATGGCAGCGCGATGCCGTAGATGGTGCGGCGCACGCCGGCCGGCAGCGCCATCGCGATGCCGGCGTCGCCCTTGCCGCTGACCGTGGTGTAGTTCTGCTTGCCGAGCACGGCGCGCTGGAGCGCGAACACGCCGAGCGCGAAGAGCGTCAGCACCCACGCCAGCGAGGCGGCGCGGCCCTGGTCGTACTGGGCACCGACGATGGCAAAGAAGATGTCGGTCGACAGCACCGAGAACTGGCCGCCCACCACCACCGGATTGCCGAAGTCCGCGATGCTCTCGATGAAGCCGACCAGGAAGGCGTTCGCGAGCCCGGGCTTGAGCAGCGGCAAGGTGACGGTGAAGAAGGTCCGGCGGCGGTCGGCGCGCAGCATCTGCGCCGCCTCCTCGAGGCTGGGCGAGACACCCTGCACCACGCCGCGCATGATCATGAAGGCGATCGGCGTGAAGGCGAAGAGCTGCGCCACCAGCACGCCCGGCATGCCGTAGAACCAGCGCGTGGGCTCGATGCCGAAGGCGCTCTCGAGCAGTTGGTTGACGACCCCGGCGCGTCCGAAGAGCAGGATCAGGCCGAGCCCGACCACGAACGGCGGCGTGATGATCGGCAGCAGCGCCAGCACCCGCAGCGGCGCCTGCCAGCGCCGGCTGCCGCGCTCGGCCATCAGCGCCATCAGCGTGCCGAGGAAGGTGGTGCCGGCGGCCGTCAGCAAGGCCAGCACCAGCGTGTTCCAGGCCACGCCGCAGCGCACGCCGCCGGCCAGGCAGCCCAGGCCCCAGACCCGCTCGGTGCCGATGCGCGCCACGAAGGCCGCGAAGGACGCGCGGCCGTCCTCGTCCAGGAAGGCACCGGCCAGCGCCTTGCTGACCGGGTAGGCGATGAACAGCGCCATCAGCACGCCGCAGCCGACCACCGCGCCGGCGACGAACAGGTCGCCCTTGAAGAAGCCGAGCCGCGCCAGCCCGAAAGCGGCGAGCAGGATCAGCGCCGAGAGCGCGATGAAGCCGCCGGCGCCGATGCCGAACTGATTGACCGGCAGCTCGCCGAGCCGGGCGTTGAGAACGGGCAGGGTCCAGCCGCGAGCGCCGATCAGGAAGGCGCTGAGCGCCAGGCCGATCGCCCCGACCGCGCCGCCCACCAGCAGCAGCCGGCCCTGGATGCGCCCCGCGGGCAACAGGGCGCCGAGCGCGCAGATCGCCAGCCCGATCAACCCGATCCAGAGCCAGCTGCGGGCCTGCAGCAGCGCCTGCATGACGCCGCTGGCGCCTTCGGCGGAACCGAAGACCTGCGGCAGCGCCTCCCACCAGCTGGTGTCCTGGATCGCATACCAGGGCAGCACGAAGTAGGCCAGCAGCCCCGCCGCGACGCAGGTCCAGACCGGGGCATTGGGGCGCCGAGAAGACATGCTCTCAGCGCGGCAGCGAATTGACGTCCTTCTCCCAGCGCGCGATCAGGCGTTTGCGTTCGGCGCTGGCGCCGTACTTGGCGTAGTCGTAGTCGATCATCTTGATCTTCTTGAAGTCCGGCACGTTGGCGTCGACCGGCGTCGCCTTGTTCGACGGCAGCTGGAACTGCTTGGCCGCGGCGCCGAAGGTCTGGGCCTGCGGCGTCAGCGCCCATTCGTAGAACTTCTTGGCCTCGGCCAGGTTGCGCGCACCCTTGACGATGCTCATCGAGCCGATCTCGGCGCCGGTGCCTTCGGACGGCGTCACGGTCTGGACCGGGAAGCCCTGCATCCGCTCCTGCGGCGCATCGTGGACGAAGCTGATCGACACCGCGGTCTCGCCGCGCGCCACCGCCTTGATCGGTCCGGTGCCCGAGCGCGTGTACTGGCCGACGTTCTTGTGCAGGCCCTTGAGGTACTCGAAGGCCTTGTCCTCGCCCATCAGCTGGACCAGGGTCGCGATCATCGTGTAGGCGGTGCCGCTGGAGGCCGGGTTGGCGACCTGGATGTCGCCCTTGTACTCGGGCTTGAGCAGGTCGGCCCAGCTGCGCGGCACGGCCAGCTTCTTCTTCTGCAGCAGTTCGGTGTTGTAGCCGAAGCCCAGCGGCCCCGAGTAGATGCCGACGGTCTTCCAGCCCGACTGCTGGGCCTGCTGCTGCGCCCACGGATAGAGCTGCGGCAGGCTGGGCGACTTGTATTCGAGCGTCAGGCCCGATTCGGCCGCCTGCAGATGCGGGTCGCCGGTACCGCCGAACCAGACGTCGGTCTTGGGGTTCTCTTTCTCGGCGATCAGCTGCGCCAGCGCCTCGCCCGAGCCCTTGAGCGACATGTTGAGCTTGACGCCGGTGGTGCGTGCGTAGACCGTGGCGATCATGTTGCACCATTCGGCCTGCACCGAGCAGATGACGTTGACGGTCTGGGCCGAAGCGGCGCCCGTGGCGCCCAGCAGCGCAGCCGCCGCGGTCATCGCAAAAATTTTCTTCATCAGGACCTCTCAAGAACAAAAAAGGCCCCGCGGGCCGCTTTTCAGCTTATCGCGTACCGGACCGCGCAGGATCGGTACAAGTACCATTCGCTGAAAGCTGCATGCTCGGCCCTCAACAACACCACGGATGTATCCATGAGTTTCGACCTCGTCCTCTTTGGCGGCACCGGTGACCTCGCATGGCGCAAGCTGATGCCGGCGCTGTTCCAGGCCTTCCGCCACGGCAGCCTGCCCGAAGGCGGGCGCATCATCGGCGTGGCGCGCGACAACCTCACCGACGACGCCTACCGCGAACTGATCCAGTCGCGCTTCGCGGCGGTCGAGGGCGCCAAGCGGCCCTCGCCCGAGGAGTTCAAGCAGTTCGCCTCGATGCTGTACTTCCAGCGCATGGACCTCTCGAAGCCCGAGGACTACGCCAAGCTCGGCGAACTGCTGAAGCAGCGCAATGCCGACACCGTCGTGATGTACCTTGCGACCGCGCCCGGGCTCTTCACGCAGGCGGTCGAGCAGCTGGCCGTCGCCGGGCTCAACGGCCCGCACGTGCGGCTGGTGCTCGAGAAGCCGCTCGGCCATGACCTGGCATCGAACCGCGAGATCAACAGTGCGGTGCGCAAGGTGCTGACCGAGCAGCAGGTGTTCCGCATCGACCACTACCTGGGCAAGCCCTCGGTGCAGAACCTGTTCGCGATGCGCTTCGGCAACGCGCTGTTCGAGCCGATCTGGCGCCGCGAATACATCGCCAACATCCAGATCACGATCGGCGAAGACCTCGGCGTCGAGAAGCGCGGCGCCTTCTACGACCAGACCGGCGCCCTGCGCGACATGGTGCAGAACCATGCGCTGCAGCTGGTCTGCGCGCTCGGCATGGAGCCGCCGATCAACGCCCACGCCGACGCCATCCGCGACGAGAAGCTCAAGGTGCTGCGGGCGCTCAAGCCCTGGACCGCCGAATCGATCGGGATGCACGCGATCCGCGGCCAGTACACAGCCGGCACCGCCTACGGCGAGCGCGTCCAGGGCTACCGCGACGAGCCCGGCGTCGACCCCGAGAGCCGCACCGAGACCTTCGTCGCGCTGCGCACCGAGATCGCCAACTGGCGCTGGGCCGGCGTGCCGCTCTACATCCGCACCGGCAAGCGGCTGGGCTCGCGCGATGCGCGCATCGAGGTCAGCTTCCGCGAGACCCCGCACGCGATCTATCGGGCGCCCCTCAACGCGGCCAACAAGCTGGTGATCAACCTGCAGCCCAAGGACGGGCTCGAACTGCACCTGCTGGCCCAGGCGCAGGACAAGCGGCAACGCAACGGCGACCGCCATGCCGGCCCGCAGTTGGCGCCGGTGCAGCTCGACCTCGACTTCGACAAGCGCTTCGGCACCGAGCGCGTCGGTGCCTACGAGCGGCTGCTGCTCGACGTCATCGACGGCCGGCTGAACCTGTTCGTGCGCAGCGACGAGCAGGAAGAAGCCTGGCGCTGGGTCGAGCCGCTGATCGACAGCTGGGCCGCCGAAGGCGCGCCGCGCCCGTATGCGGCCGGCACCTGGGGGCCGAGCGCGTCGAGCGCGATGATCGCCAGAGACGGCTACGCCTGGGGCGAAGAGCAGTAGCCCCAGTCCCGCAAGGTCTCAGTCTCGGCCTTCTTCCACCGCGTGGCAGGCGACTTGCACGCCGCGCAGCATCTGCAGCGGCGGCCGCTCGGTCTTGCAGCGCTCGTTGGCCAGCGGGCAGCGCGGATGGAAGGTGCAGCCGCTCGGCGGGTTCAGGGGATTGGGCACTTCGCCCTGCACCGGCGTTCGGCGGCGGCCGGTGTGCTTCATCTGCGGGATCGCATCGAGCAGCATCCGGGTGTAGGGATGCTGCGGCGTCGCGAACAGGTGCGCCTTGTCCGCCACCTCCACCAGCCGACCCAGATACATCACGCCGACCTGGTCGGCCACATGCCGCACCACCGCCAGGTTGTGCGAGATGAAGAGATAGGTCAGGCCCTGCGCGCGCTGCAGGTCCTTCATGATGTTGAGCACCTGCGCCTGCACGCTGACGTCGAGCGCCGAGGTCGGTTCGTCGCAGACCAGGAACTCGGGCTGGGTCGCCAGCGCCCGCGCGATCGAGATCCGCTGCCGCTGTCCACCGGAGAACTGGTGCGGGTACTTCACCATGTCGAGCGGGCTCAGGCCGACCGACTGCAGCAGCTCTCCCACGCGCGCCTTGAGTGCCGGGCCTTCCTTCAGGATGCCGTGCTCGCGCAGCGGCTCGCCGACGATGTCCTCGACGATCCAGCGCGGATTGAGGCTCGCGTACGGGTCCTGGAAGATCATCTGCACGCGCCGGCGCAGGATGCGCCCCGCGGGAGTCTTGAAGGCGGCGTGCGCGTCCTGGCCGTCGAACTGCATGCCGCCACGGGTCGGCTCGTAGAGGCCGACCAGCAGGCGCGCCACCGTGCTCTTGCCGCAACCGGACTCGCCCACCAGCGCCAGCGTCTTGCCGCGCTCGATCGAGAAGCTCACGCCGTCGACCGCCTTCAGCTGCACGCGCGGCTTGCGCTCGAGCACCCGGTTGAGCCAGGGCGGCGAGACATCGAAGCTCTTCGCCAGGTCGTGCGCCTGGACCAGCGCCGTCATGCCAAGCCCCCATAGGCCGGCGACGCGGTGTGCACCTCGTGCAGCCAGCAGGCGGCGCGGGTCGCGCCGGCGTTGAACAGGTCCGGGCGCTCGGTCATGCAATGGTCGAACACGCGCGGGCAACGCGGGTTGTAGGCGCAGCCGCGCGGGATCGCGTTGAGGCGCGGCATCGCGCCATCGATCTGGTTCAGGCGTTCGCGGTCCATCGTCATGTCTGGAATGGCGGCCATCAGGCCCGCGGTGTAGGGGTGGGCGGGCTGGTGGATCACCTCGTGCACCGGCCCGATCTCGGCCACCCGGCCCGCATACATCACGGCCACGCGGTCGCAGGTCTCGGCGATCACGCCCATGTCGTGGGTGATCAGCATCACCGCAGCGCCGCGATCCTTGCAGATGCCCTTGAGCAGTTCGATGATCTGCGCCTGGATCGAGACGTCGAGGGCCGTGGTCGGCTCGTCGGCGACGATCAGCTTCGGCTCGGCCGCCAGCGCCAGTGCGATCACCACGCGCTGCCGCATGCCGCCCGAGAACTGGTGCGGAAAGTGGTCGATGCGCTGTTCCGCCGCCGGGATGCCCGTGTCCTGCAGCAGGCCGATGGCGCGCCGCCGCGCCTCGCTCTCGCTCACCGGCAGGTGCGCGCGGATGGTCTCCACCAGCTGCCGGCCCACGGTGTACAGCGGATTCAGCGAGGTCAGCGGATCCTGGAAGATCGCGCCGATCTTGCGCCCGCGGATGTGGCGCATCGCCTCGTGGCCGAGGTTGTCGATGCGCTGCCCTTCAAGAAGGATCTCGCCGCCGGCCACGCGGCCCGGCGGCTCGAGCAGGCCGATGATGGCGGCGCCGGTGAGCGACTTGCCGGCACCGGACTCACCCACCACGCCGAGGATCTCCCCCGGCGCGATCTCGAAGGAAATGTCGTCGAGCGCGCGCAGCGTGCCGCGGCGGTGCGGGAACTCGACGACCAGGTTCCGAACTTGCAGAAGACTCATGTGCGGGGCTCCAGCTTCAGCGCAAGCGCGGGTTCAAGGCATCGCGCAGCCAGTCGCCCAGCAGGTTGACGCTGAGAGAGATCAGCACCAGCATCGCGCCCGGGAACACCGTGATCCACCATTCGCCCGAGAACAGGTAGTCGTTGCCGGTCCGGATCAAGGTGCCCAGCGAGGGCGAGGTCGGCGGCACGCCGACGCCCAGGAACGACAAGGTGGCTTCGGTGATGATCGCGGTCGCGACCTGGATCGTGGCCAGCACCATCACCGGCCCCATGACGTTCGGCAGCACGTGGCGCATCATGATGCGCCAGCGCGAAACGCCGGTCACGCGCGCCGCCTGCACGTACTCCTTGCTGCGCTCGACCAGCGTCGAGCCGCGCACGGTGCGGGCGTACTGCACCCAGCCGGTCAGCGAGATGGCGACGATCAGCACGCCGAAGGCGACCGAGGTCGGCGCGTCGGGAAACAGCGCCCGGCCGACGCCGGCCATCAGCAGCGCGATCAGGATCGGCGGGAACGACAGCATCACGTCGCAGACCCGCATCAGGAAGGCATCGAGCCAGCCGCCCCAGAAGCCGGCGAGCAGGCCGAGCATCACGCCGACCAGGACCGACAGCACCACCGAGACGATGCCGACGACCAGCGAGATGCGGGCGCCGTAGATCACGGCCGAGAGAATGTCCCGGCCCTGGTCGTCGGTGCCAAACAGGTATTTGGTGGAGCCCTCGGCGCTCCAGGCTGGCGGCAGGCGGGCATCGCCGAGTTCGAGCGTGGCCAGGTCGAAGGGATTGTGGGGCGTCACCCAGCCGGCGAAGACGGCGCAGAACAGGCACAGGAACGCGATGACGGCGGCGATCATCGCGACCGGCGAGTTGCGGAAGCTGTGTCCGACATCGCTGTCGAGCCAGCGCGCTAGGGTTTTTTTCATCGGGGAGCGAAAAGATGGCGTCTATGGCCGGAAGCGAGCGGGCCGCCCGAAGGCGGCCCGCCATGGCATTACGGCTTGATGCTCATCCACTTGAAGTACATGAAGTTGTCGGCCAGCTGCGTCAGCTCGACCTTCTTGCTCACGCCCCAGGCCAGCGACTGCTGGTGCAGCGGCAGGTGGCCGACGTCGTCCATGTGGATCGTGAAGGCTTCCTTGATCATCGCGTCGCGCTTGCCCTTGTCGCTTTCCGACTGGATCTTCTTGGTCAGCTCGTCGAGCTTGGGATTGCAGTAGGCGCCCAGGTTGAACTGGCCCGTGCCCTTGTCGTCCGGGCAGGCGGTGAGCGACGACAGCGCGTTGTGCGCGTCATAGGTGGTCGGGGTCCAGCCCAGCAGGTAGAAGCTGGTGTCGCGGCGCAGGATCTTCGGGAAGTACGTGCCCTTGGTCTCGGTCGCGAGGTTGATCTTGACGCCGATCTTCGCGAGGTTGGAGGCCACGCTCTGGCAGATCTGGCCGTCGTTCACGTAGCGGTCGTTCGGGCAGTTCAGCGTGACTTCGAAGCCGTTCGGGTAGCCCGCATCGGTGAGCAGCTTCTTGGCGGCGTCGACGTCGAAGGGCAGGCGCTTGTCCTGCTGCTCGCTCCAGCCGTTGACACCCGGGCCGACCAGCAAGGCGGTCGGGCGCGAGGCGCCGCGCATCACGGTCTTCTGGATACCGACGATGTCGATGGCCTGGAAGAAGGCCTGGCGCACGCGCTTGTCCTTGAACGGGTTCTTGCCCTTGACGCTCGAATAGAGCAGCTCGTCGCGCTTCTGGTCCATGCCCATGAAGATGGTGCGCAGCTCGGGGCCGGTGATCACGCGGGCATTGGGGCTGGCCGTGATGCGTGCGATGTCCTGCACCGGCACGGGCTCCATCACGTCGACCTGGCCCGACACCAGCGCGGCGACGCGGGTCGCCGGATTGGCGATCGGCGTGAAGATGATCTCCTGCGCGTTGCCTTCGATCTTGCCCCAGTAGTTGGCGTTGCGCGTGAACACGGTGCGGACATCGGGCTGGCGCTCGCGGACGCGGAACGGACCGGTGCCGTTGGCCTTGAACGACGCGGTGTTCTCGATGCCCTTGCGCTTGTCGACCGGCTTGGCGGCGCCGTTCTCCTCGCACCACTTCTTGCTCATGATCATGGTCAGCGAGATCACGTCGGGCAGGATCGGGAAGGCGCCATTGGTCTCGATCTCGACCGCCAGGTCGCCCACCTTGCGCACTTCCTTGATGTCGCTCAGCGTGGCCTTCATGTCGGAGCCGTCGCCCTTGGCGCGGGCGAAGCTGAAGACCACGTCGTCGGCGGTGAACGGCGTGCCGTCGTGGAACTGCACGCCCTTGCGCAATTCGAAGCGCCAGACGTTGGGCGAGGTCTGCTTCCAGCTGGTGGCCAGGAGCGGCGCCAGGCTCAGGTCCTTGTTGCGGCCGGTCAGGGTCTCGTAGACATTGGCCGCGACGCTGAGCTGCAGCGATTCGTTGAGCGAATGCGGATCGAGCGACAACGCGTCGCCCTGGTTGGCGATGCGGATCGTCTGGGCACCGGCCATCAGGCTCGCGGTCGCCAGCACGGACAGGATCGCGGCCGCGACCACGCTTTTCTTCAGACTCATGGGAAGCACTCCTCGGGTTGGAAAGATTCAGGCGGCCGTCGAGACGGTCCTGTTTTTTGTGGTGCCGGCCTTGGCGGCCAGCGGCATGCCCTGCTCGACCAGGCCCGCGTGCAAGGCGGCGCCCAACGGCAGAATCTCGTCGTTGAAGTCGTACTGGCTGTTGTGCAGAAAAGCGCCGCCGCGGGCGTCCTGACCGATGCGCAGGTAGGCGCCGGCTTTCTTCTGCAGCATGAAGGAGAAATCCTCGGCGCCCATGCTGGGCTCCATGTTGCGCTCGACGTTGTGCGCGCCCACCAGGGCCTGCGCCACGTCACCCGCGAACTGGGCCTCGGGGGCCGTGTTGATGGTGGCCGGATAGATGCGCTCGAACTTCACCTGGGCGGTGGCGCCGAAGCCCGCGGCCACCGCGCTGCTGAGTTCGACCAGTCGCCGCTCGACCTGCTCCTGCACGCGCGAACTGAAGGTGCGCACGGTGCCGACCAGCGTCGCCTTGCCCGGCACCACGCTCATCGCGCCCAGGTCGCCGGCGTGCACGGCGCAGATGCTGACCACCGCGGCATCGATCGGCCGCACATTGCGCGACACGATGCTCTGCACCGCCGTGATGATGTGGGCCGACACCACCACCGGGTCGACCGTCAGATAGGCATGAGCCCCGTGGCCGCCCTTGCCCGTGACTTCGATGGTGATGCGATCGGCCGCCGCCATCATCGCGCCGCGATTGATGCCGACCGTTCCGGCCGGCATGCCGGGCCAGTTGTGCATGGCATAGACCGAGTCGACCGGGAAGCGGTCGAAGAGGCCCTCCTCGATCATCACCCGGGCGCCCGCGAAACCTTCCTCGCCGGGCTGGAAGATGAGCACCGCGGTGCCGTCGAAGTTGCGCGTCTCGGCCAGGTAGCGCGCGGCGCCGACCAGCATCGCGGTATGGCCGTCGTGGCCGCAGCCATGCATCAGGCCCTGCTTGCCCGAGCGCCACTCGAAGTCGTTGTCCTCGGCCATCGGCAGCGCATCCATGTCGGCGCGCAAGCCCAGCATGCGGCCGCTGGCCGTGCTGCGGCCACGGATCACGCCCACCACGCCGGTCTTGCCGATGCCGGTGTGGATCTCGTCCACGCCGCAGGCCTTCAGCGCCTCGTGGACGCGGCCCGAGGTGTAGACCTCTTCGAAGCCGAGTTCGGGATGCGCGTGCAGGTCGCGCCGGAACGCGGTCAGTTCGGGATGGAGGCGCGCGATGTGCGCAAAGGGCCTGCCGGCCGCCTGCAGTCGGGGTTCAGTCATTCAGTGGCCTCCGGCGTTGCTGATCCTCAACCTCGGATCGACCACGAAATAGAGCAGATCGACCACGAGATTGATGACGACGAAGATGAGGGCGATCAGGCAGAGGTACGCGGCCATCACGGGGATGTCGGCGAAGGTCACGGCCTGGATGAACAGCAGCCCCATGCCGGGCCACTGGAATACCGACTCGGTGATGATCGAGAACGCGATCAGGCCGCCGAGCTGCAGCCCGGTGATGGTCATCACCGGCACCAGCGTGTTCTTGAGCGCATGACCGAAATGGATCGCGCGGTCGGACAGGCCCCGTGCCCGCGCGAACTTGATGTAGTCGGCGCGCAGCACTTCGAGCATCTCGGCGCGCACCAGCCGCATGATGAGCGTCAGCTGGAAGATCGCCAGCGTGATCGCGGGCAGCACGATGTGCATCCAGCCATCGGACTTCAGCAGGCCGGTGCTCCACCAGCCCATCTGCACCGTCTCGCCGCGGCCGAAGCTCGGGAACCAGCCCAGGTGCACCGCGAACACCAGGATCAGCAGGATGCCGATCAGGAAGGTCGGCAGCGAGACGCCGAGCAGCGACAGCGTCATGAAGACCTGGCTGGTGACGCTGCCGCGCCGCAGCGCCGTGTAGACGCCCATCGGGATGCCGATGACCAACGCCAGCACCGCGGCCACCAGCGACAGTTCGAGCGTCGCGGGGAAGCGCTCGCCGATCAGCCGCGAGACCTTGGCGCCCTGCCGCAGGCTGAGGCCGAACTCGCCTTGCGCCGCATTGACCAGGAAGTGCCAGAACTGCACGAAGAAGGGCTTGTCGAGCCCCAAGGCGGCGCGCAGTTCGCGGATCTGCTCGGGCTTGGCGTCCTGGCCGAGCAGGAAGACGACCGGATCGCCCACGTACTGGAACAGGAGGAAGGCGAAGAAGGCAACCGCGACCATGACGATCACGGCCTGGATCAGGCGGCGCAGTACGAAAGCAATCATTCAGAAACAAGAGTGACCAATGATGCTAGCAGAGCAAGCTGCGTGCCCAAGAGGGGGTTCCCCGGGGGTGCGCCGCCGGTTCGGCCATGAAAAAAGCCACTCGACTTTCGTCGAGTGGCTTTCAAGACTTCCCATTGATGCTGGCTTGCGCCAGCGTCAGATCAGAAAGCGTGACGGATACCGAAGTCGTAGCCGGTCGAGCTCTTCGGCACGCCGGTAACGATGGTGGCGCTCGACGAGAAGAAAGCCGGGCCGCCCAGCGTCAGGTCAGCACCGTCCTTGTTGCTCAGGTACGCCACCGTTGCGTACAGGGCCGTACGCTTCGACAGGTTGTGCACATAGCCCAGGGCGAACTTGTCAGCCTTGGCGTCGTCATTGAAGCCGAGGAACGGGTTGGCCGGGTTGATCAGCGAACCGGTGTTCTTGTAGTTGACTGCCGAGTACGACAGGCGGATCAGGCCAGGACCGACAGGCACGGTTGCGCCGATCAGCCAGCCGTCAGCGCCGGGGTTACGCCAGCCGAACGGGTTGGTCACACCAGCGATGAAGTTCGTCGAGCTCTCTTGCTTCAGTTCAGCATTCGAGTATTCACCGAACAGCTTGACCACGCCGAAGTCGTACGAAGCACCAAGGTTCCAGGTGTTCAGGTTGTTCGTCGTGCCGGCGTAGAAGTTCGACGCGATGGTGCTTTGGCCGTAGGCGATAGCAACGTCCAGGGGACCGTTGGCGTAGCCGACGCGACCACCACCGTAGCGGCCAGCGCGCTCATTGCCAGGAATGAGCAGCAGCGCGGGGTTGTTCACGATGRCCACCGAGCCGGGAGGGGTCAGGCCGCCCGGATCGTAGCTGGTCTTCTCGTTGAACGAGTACATCACCTGGCCGTAGAAACCACCCAGGTTCGGCGGCAGGAAGTAGCCGACCGAGTTGCTGGCGCGAACGTAGTTGTTGTTCGCGGTGAAGCCACCCGTGCGGGCGCCGTTGCTGCTGAAACCGTTGGCGGTGGAGATCAGGTTGGTACCCACGCCGTTGGTGCCGAACGGATCGAACACGGTGTCGTTCCAGAACGTCGGGGTGTAGTCGCGACCGAGGCGCACTTCACCGAAGTTGCCCGACAGGCTGACCGTCGAACGACGGTTGAAGTTCAGGCCACCACCGGTAGCAGCGCCGTTGCCGTCATCGTTGCTCATGCCGGCTTCGAGCCAGAAGCTGGCAGCCAGGCCACCACCGAGGTCTTCCGTACCACGGAAGCCCAGGCGGCTGGAGTTGTAGCCCGAGTTGGTCAACTTCGTCTGGCTGGTCGTGACGCTCTGGACGCCGAAGACCGGCAGGCCATTGACGTTGCCCAGGAACACCGGCTGGTCGGTCTTGTTCGAAATGCCGTTGATCGTCGCGTCAACCACACCGAACAGGGTGACCGACGACTGAGCCGAGGCAATACCGGCAACAGCCAGAGCAGCCAGGGCAACTAGAGATTTTTTCATTGCAAGTTTCTCCAAGGTTAAACATAGGGCTCCGGTGCGAAGGGCTCACCGTGACTGGCACTTTGTGCTCCCACCGGACCCCGGGCCAACCTCCTTTTGGGAAGTTGTCGCTATTGCACCAGAGCCGCTTCGGGAGGGCAAAGCAATTCGCCCGAAAAGGCGGCCGGGTGAGGCGTTTCGTTGCAGCGGTGCAACAAAGCTTTGGCCCGCTTGTCCGCTTCATGATGTGGAACGTTGGCGCTCCATGCATGTGACATTTTGTACATCGGTTCCAATCGCTTCATGTACCGAACGCTTGACTCCGTCCTGGGCGCGGCCGACGCGGCGCTGCGCACTCTTTTTGCCAAGCCGCACGCGACGCGGGCGCTGCCCGCGCCCGCGGTGGCTGGCGGCAGCCTGAGCGAGGCCGAGCGGCGCGAGGCCGGCGCCCTGATGCGGGTCAACCATGTCGGGGAGGTGTGCGCACAGGCACTCTATACGGCACAGGCGGCGGTCACGCGGGACCCTGCCCTGCGGCGGCACTTCGAAGAGGCGGCGCGCGAGGAAACCGACCACCTGGCCTGGACCCAGCAGCGGATCGACGACCTGGGGAGCCACGCGTCGGTCCTGAACCCGCTCTGGTATCTGGGCGCATTCGGGCTCGGACTGGTGGCGGGCCGCTTCGGGGATGCGACCAGCCTGGGCTTCGTGGCCGAGACCGAGCGCCAGGTCGAAGCGCACCTCGATGGCCATCTCGACCGCCTGCCGGCGGCCGACACCGCCTCGCGCGCCGTAGTCGAGCAGATGAAAGTGGACGAGGCCCGTCACGCGGCCCAGGCCTGGAACGCCGGGGCCAAGGAACTGCCGGCGCCGGCGAAGGCCTTGATGCGGATGGCGTCCCGTGTGATGACCACGGTCGCACACAGGATCTGAATCAGGCCTCCACCAGGTCGAAACTCGTCGTGATCTCGGCCGTCTTGCCGAGCATGATGGTGGCCGAGCAGTAGGTGTCGTGGCTGAGGGCGATCGCGCGTTCGACCGCCGCCGCCGGAATGCCCTTGCCCGCCACCGTGAAGTGCATGTGGATCTTGGTGAAGACCTTGGGATCTTTTTCGGCCCGCTCGCTGGTCAGTTTGACACTGCAGCGCTCGACCTGGTGCCGGCCGCGCTTGAGGATGTGCACGACGTCGTAGGCGGTGCAGCCGCCGGTCCCGGCCAGCACCGTCTCCATCGGCCGGGCAGCCAGGTTCTGGCCGCCGTTCTCGGGCTTGGCGGCATCCGGCGCGCCATCCATCATCAGGACATGGCCGCTGCCGGTCTCGGCGACGAAGCCCATCGCCGATCGCGTGCCGGCGTTGCCGGTCCAACTTACTGTGCATTCCATCTTCAGCTCCGAAAAGTCGTCGCGCGAGCGGGGAAATCACCGCACGACGTGATTGAGTGTTCAAAAAAAGCAACGGGCGTGTTGCATTGCAGCAATCAACCGATATACTTTATTTCATCGCACATCCACATATGTGCACCGGTTGTCTCCTCCACCCTCCCAATTGGTGGATTTAGCCCCGAGCCGCAAGGCCCGGGGCTTTTTTCTTGGGGTCGGGCCGACGCCTCGGCGAGGCCTATGATCGCGGCCCTATGTCCTCCCCGACCCCGACCCCGCCCCTTACCCCTGCCGACTACCTCAAGAAGATCCTGACTGCGCGCGTCTACGACGTGGCGGTCGAATCGGCGCTCGAACCGGCGCGCGCCCTGAGCGCCAGGCTCGGCAACACCGTGCTGCTCAAGCGCGAGGACCAGCAGCCCGTCTTCAGCTTCAAGCTGCGCGGCGCCTACAACAAGATGGCGCAGCTGAGCGCCGAACAGCTCGCCGCCGGCGTGATCTGCGCTTCGGCCGGCAACCATGCGCAAGGCGTGGCCCTGGGCGCGCGCAAACTCGGGGCGCGGGCCGTGGTGGTGATGCCGGTGACCACCCCGCAACTGAAGATCGACGCGGTGCGCGCGCTCGGCGGCGAGGTCCACCTGCACGGCGACAGCTATTCGGACGCCTATGGCTATGCGCTCGAGCAGCAGAAGCTGCACGGGCTCACCTTCGTGCACCCGTTCGACGACCCGGACGTGATCGCCGGCCAGGGCACGATCGCCATGGAAATGCTGCGCCAGCACCAGGGGCCGCTGCACGCGGTGTTCGTCGCCATCGGCGGCGGCGGCCTGATCTCGGGGGTGGCCAACTACATCAAGGCGCTGCGGCCCGAGATTCGCGTGATCGGCGTGCAGATGAACGACTCCGACGCGATGATGCAATCGGTCGCCGCCCACCAGCGCGTGACGCTGCCGGACGTCGGGCTGTTTTCCGACGGCACGGCGGTCAAGCTGGTCGGCGAGGAGACCTTCCGCATCTCGAGCGAACTGGTGGACGAATTCATCACGGTCGACACCGATGCGGTCTGCGCCGGCATCAAGGATGTCTTCATCGACACCCGCAGCATCGTCGAGCCGGCCGGTGCGCTCGCGGTGGCGGCGATCAAGCAGTACGTCGAGGCCCGCGGCACGCGCGGCGAAACCTATGCCGCGATCCTCTGCGGCGCCAACATGAACTTCGACCGCCTGCGCTTCGTGGCCGAACGCGCGGAGGTCGGCGAGGAGCGCGAGGCGCTGTTCGCGGTGACGATCCCCGAGGAGCGCGGCAGCTTCCGCCGCTTCTGCGAACTGGTCGGCCAGCTGCCCGGCGCCTCGCGCAACGTGACCGAATTCAACTACCGCATCAGCGACTCGAAGGAAGCCCATGTGTTCGTCGGCCTGACGACCTCGGCGCGCGGCGAATCGACCACCATCGCCGACACCTTCGTGGCGCATGGCTTCGGTGCCATCGATCTCACGCACGACGAGCTCGCCAAGGAACACATCCGCCACATGGTGGGCGGCCGCACCAGCCTCGCGCAAGAAGAGCGGCTGCTGCGCTTCGTCTTCCCCGAGCGGCCGGGGGCGCTGCTGAAGTTCCTGAGCCTGCTGGGGCCGAACTGGAACATCAGCCTGTTCCACTACCGCAACCAGGGGGCCGACTACGGACGCATCCTGGTCGGGCTGCAGGTGCCCGCGGCCGAACACGAGGCCTTCGATGCCTTCCTCCAGACGCTGGGCTACCCGTTCGTGGAGGAAACCGACAACCCGGTGTACCGGCTCTTTCTGATCTAGTTGTCTTGCGTCAGTTCTGCGGCGGCAGGGGCGCGGGCGGGGTCATGGTCGCCAGCGGCCGCGTCGGCAGCTGCAGCGTGAAGGCGGCCGCCGAGCCGGCGCTGGCGCCCAGGGCGGCGGCCCGGGCTTCGAGCGACTGCAGCACGTAGCCGTCGGCCACCGTGGCGCCGACCCGGAACGGCCGCGGCGGCTTGCCGTCGACGGCGATCAGCGCCACACCCCGCTGGTCGGCATCGGCCACCACGCCCAGGAGCGCGAAGCGGCTGGCGGCCTCGGGCGTCGGCGCCGCTGCGGCGGGGGTCGACACGGCGCCCAGCATCCGCGCCACCGCGGCCGGATCGGGCGCCGCCTGCGGCGTGCCGGCCACCGGCGGCGGGGCCGGCGCGTCGGCCGGCGCAGCCAGCCGCAGGCCCCAGAACACGACGCTCGCCGCGGCCAATGCCCAGAGGGCGGTCGTGGCGGCGGCCGCGGGCCAGCGAGGGGAGGCGTAAGGGACTGACATGAGCCCGGATTATCATTCCTCCATGCCCATTTCCATCCGCTATCCCGCCCGCGCACTCCAGCGCGGCTTCACCTTGATCGAGTTGATGGTGGTGCTGGTCATCATCGGCGTGCTGGCCGCGCTGATCGTGCCCAACGTGATCGAACGGGCCGATGACGCCCGGGTCACCGCGGCCAAGACCGACGTCAACAACCTGATGCAGGCGCTCAAGCTGTACCGGCTCGACAACCAGCGCTACCCGAGCGCCGAGCAGGGGCTGCAGGCGCTGATCGCGCGCCCCACCAGCGGCCCGGCGGCACCCAACTGGAAGCCCTATGTCGAGAAGCTGCCGAACGACCCCTGGGGCCGCCCGTACCAGTACCTGAATCCGGGCGTCAAGGGCGAGATCGACGTGTTTTCGCTCGGCGCCGACGGCGAGCCCGGTGGCGAAGGCAAGAATGCCGACATCGGCAGCTGGCAGTAGCTCGCACTGCCGCCAACCCGTTCACGGCCGGCCCGGCGCGAGCGGTTTCACGCTGTTCGAGCTGCTGGTGGTGATCGCGATCATCGCGCTGGCCACTGCCGGTGTCGGGCTCTCGCTCAGGGACTCCGGCCAGGCCACGCTCGACCGCGAAGCCGAGCGGCTCGCCGCCCTGCTCGAATCGGCGCGGGCGCAGTCGCGTGCCAGCGGCGTCGCGGTGCGGTGGCGCGTCACGCCCGATGGGCCCGGCAACTTCAGCTTCGACGGCCTGCCATCCGGCGCGCTGCCGACGAACTGGCTGAGCGGCGGCATCTCGGCCCAGCCGATCGGGGTCGACGGCCGGGCCGTGGGCGCGCTGCAGCTGGGCCCCGACCCGATCATCGCCGCGCAGCAGGTGCTGCTGACCTCCGACGCGCTGCCCGATCGCAGCCTGCGCATCGGCACCGACGGCCTGCGCCCCTTCACGGTGGTGGCGCCATGAGGCGAACCTGCCGGGCCGCGCGCGGCTTCACCCTGATCGAGGTGCTGGTCGCCCTCGGCATCGTCGCCATCGCGCTGATGGCCGGCACCCAGGCCACGATGGCATTGACGCGCAACGCGCAGCGGCAGACGGACGTGATGCTGGCCCAGATCTGCGCCGAGAACGAGCTGATCAAGGCCCGGCTGGCACGGCAGATGCCGCCCGTGGGCGACGCCGGCGGCGTCTGCACGCAGGCCAGCCAGAGTTTCGGCGTGACCGTGACGACCACGTCGACGCTGAATCCGAACTTCCGCCGGGTCGACGTCCAGGTGCGCGACGCCTTCGACGCGCCGGTGCTGCGGCTGTCGACGGTGGTGGGGCGCTACTGATGAGGCGCCAGGCCCGCGGATTCACGCTGATCGAGCTCCTGGTGGCGATCGCCGCCATGGCGCTGCTGGCCCTCATGAGCTGGCGCGGGCTCGATGCGATGGGACGTGCCCAGTCGCTGAACCGGGAGCGCGGCGACGCCGTGCTGACGCTGCAGACCACGCTGTCCCAGTGGAGCGCCGACCTCGACGCCATGGTGGCGCTGCCGCAGACCTCGGCGATCGACTGGGATGGCCGCGTGCTGCGGCTCACGCGCCGCAGCACCGACAGTGCGACGCCGGTGGTCTTCGTCGCCGCCTGGACGCTGCGGCCGGACCCTGCCGGCGGCACCCACTGGCGGCGCTGGCAATCGCAGGGTTTCACGACCCGCCCCGAATGGCAGCAGGCCTGGGCCCAGGCCGCCGCCTGGGCGACCGACGGCGGCAGCGGCACCGGGGGCGCAGACGTCGACCTGATTCCGCTCGACAGCTGGCAGCTTGCCTACTTCCGCAACAACGCCTGGACCCCGGCCACGAGCGCCGAGGCGCTCGGCGCCACCACGCCGATGCCGGATGGCGTGCGCCTGACGCTGGCCCTGCCCCAGGGACCGGCGCTCGCGGGCCTGGTCACCCGGGACTGGGTCCGGCCCAGCTTGACGGTGCCGAAGTCATGAAGACGCCGATGCACAAGGGGAAGCGTGGCCGCCAGTTCGGCGCAGCGCTGCTCACGGCCATGCTGACCGTGACGCTGGTCGCCACCTTCGCCGCGGCCGCGCTCTGGCAGCAATGGCGTGCGGCCGAGGTCGAGGCCGCCGAGCGGGGCCGGACGCAGGCCGCCTGGGTGCTGGTCGGCGCACTCGACTGGTCGCGGCTGATCCTGCGCGAGGACGCCCGGGCGGCCGGCAGCAGCGGGGTCAATGCGGACTACCTGGCCGAGCCATGGGCGATCCCGCTCGAGGAGGCCAAGCTGACCACCTTCCTGGCGGCCGACAAGAACATCGCCAGCGACGCGCTGGAAGGGCTGCCCGACGCCTTCCTGTCGGGCCGCATCATCGACGCCCAGTCGAAGCTCAACGCGTTCAACCTGGTCGATGCCGGCAAGCCGGTCGCCACGTCGGTGGCCGCGTTCAAGAAACTGTTCCAGCTGCTCGGGCTGCCGGCCGAGGAGCTGGACCTGATGACCGCCAACCTGCGGCGCGCACTGCCGGCCGCCGCCAGCACCGCGGCCACCGGAACCACGGGCACTACGGGCACCACCAGCAGCGCGAGCAGCACGGCCAGCACCTCGACCCCGCAGACCACGACCCCGACCACCACCACCCCGACCACCACGGCGCCAGCCACCGTGACCGGCAGCGCCACCGGCCCCCTCGTGCCCCAGCGCACGGCCCAGCTGGTCTGGCTCGGCCTGTCGCCCTCCACCGCCGCGGCGCTGGAACCCTATGTCACGGTGCTGCCCACCCGGACACCGCTGAACCTCAACACCGCCAGCGCCGAAGCCATCTTCGCGAGCACGCCGGCCCTCGACCTCGCCGGCGCCAAGCGCCTGGTCGCGGCCCGCACCCAGTCCTATTTCAAGACGCTGGCCGACGCCGGCGCGCTGGTCCAGCAGAGCTCGGCGCAGTTCACGCCGGACCAGCAAAGCGTGTCGACCACCTACTTCGAAGTACAGGCCCGCCTGCGCATCGACCGGACCTGGGTCGAGGAACAGACCCTGCTGCACCGAGTCGGCATCGACATCGGAATCGTGTGGCGAGAACGTGGCGCCGGCGCGACGCCGGAGCCGGCAAGATCCTGATGCAACACACCACCTGTCACCGAATGGGTCAAAAATAGTCGCAACGCCCGTTGCATCTGAAAGAGATGCTATCAATTCCGTAGCATCGCCAAGCGACCCTCTCCTACAATAGCGACCCTTCACCCCTGTCCATGGCCTTGCTGCTTGTAACCATTCCTCTCGTTTCCGGCCCGGCGGCCGGCGAGTACGGCTGGGCGCTCTGGTCCAGCGATGGCCGCAAGCTGCGTTCGCAGGGCAGCGCGGCACCGGCCCTGTTGCCGAGCAGCGACGAAGTCATCCTCGGCGTGCCCGCCGCAGCACTGTCGTGGCACCAGGTCACCCTGCCCCAGGGCAGCATGAGCGGGGCCGTGCGCCTGCGCTCGGTGCTGAACGGCCTGCTCGAAGACCGCCTGCTCGACGATCCCGAAGCCCTTCATTTCGCCCTCGAACCGGGCGCGCGGGTGGCGGTGCCGGTCTGGGTGGCCGCCTGCAACCGCATCTGGTTGCGCGCCGCCGTGCAGGCGCTGGAGGCCGCCGGCCGGCGCGTGACCCGAATCGTTCCCGAGTTCACGCCCCAGCCGGCCGGCAGCCCGCCGATGGTGTTCGCGATCGGCGATCCGGACGCGGCGCTGTGCATCGTCTGCGGCACCGAGGGCGTGGCCACGCTGCCGCTCGACGCCGCCGGCCTCGAGTTGGCCGGACCCCTTCCCGCCGACACCACGGCACTGGCCGAGCCGGCGGTCGCCGAACTGGCCGAAAGCTTGCTCGGGCGCCGGCTGCCGATCGTCAAGCCGGCCGAGCGCTGGCTGCAGGCCAGCCGTTCGCCCTGGGACCTGGCGCAGTTCGACCTGGCATCGACGGGACGTGCACGCGCCGGCAAGAAGGCGGCCGCCATGGCGCGCGCGCTGTGGTACGGACGCCGCTGGCGGGCGGCGCGCTGGGGTGTGCTGGCCCTGCTGCTGGCGCAGTTCATCGGACTCAACGCCTGGGCCTGGAAGGAGCGCAATGCGCTCGACGCCAAGCGCGGCGCGGTGCGATCGCTGCTGACCCAGACCTTCCCCTCGGTCAAGCTGGTGGTCGACGCCCCGGTGCAGATGGCGCGCGAGGTCGCGGCCCTGGAGCAGGCCACGGGCGGCGTCACGCCGTCCGACCTCGAACCGATGCTGGTCGCGCTGGCGGCCAGCCTGCCGGCGGGCCGCGTGCCCACCGCGATCGATTTCAGCGCCGGCCAGCTGCGCCTGCGCGGCCTCGGCTTGCCGGCCTCCGAGTTCGCCGGCGTCAAGACCGCGCTGTCCTCGCGCGGCTACAGCGCGCGCACCGAGAGCGACCTGCTGCTGGTGCAGGCGGAGGCGCAGCGATGAAGTGGCTCGAAGCCCTCCAAGCGCGTTGGCAAACCTGGTGGCCCGAACTCGCGCCGCGCGAACAGCGCCTGGTCGCGATCGCGGCCGCGCTGGTGGGCCTGGCGCTGGTCTGGTGGGTGGCCCTGGCGCCGGCCCTGGGCACCTTGTCCGCGGCTCCGGCCGAACACGCGAAGCTCGATGCGCAGCTGCAGCAGATGACGGCACTGCAGCGCCAGGCCAAGTCCTTGCAGTCGCAGCCCCGCGCCAGCCGCGACGACGCGATGCGCGCCCTCGAAGCCTCGGTGCGCGAGAACCTCGGGCCGAACGCCCAGCTTCAAACCGCCGGCGCCGGCGAGAACGCCACCATCGCACTGCGCAGCGCGCCGGCCGACGCGCTCGCCCAACTGATCACGCAGGCGCGCAGCAATGCGCGCGCGGTGCCGCGCGAAGTGCACCTGACGCGCAGCAGCACGCCGCAGGCCGGACCCGCCGGCCCCGGGGCGGCGCCCGCGGCGCCTGCGGCTCCGGCCGCGCCGGCAGGACCGCCCCGTCCGCGTTGGGACGGCACCCTGGTCATGGGCCTGCCGGCCCGCTGAAAGCGCGCATGGCGATCCCGTCCACCCCCCGCCCGTCCGGCTCCGGCTGGCGCTGGGCCCTGCTCGGCGCCTGCATCGGCATCGCCCTCGCGCTGGCCGTGTTCGCGCCCGCGCGGTGGCTCGCGGCCGGCCTGGCGCAATGGAGCGACGGCCACCTGCAACTGATCAATGCGCGCGGCACGCTCTGGAACGGCACCGCCGGGGTCGTGTTCTCCAGCGGGGCGGGCGGCGCCGAATCGATCTCCCTGCCCGGCCAGCTGGGCTGGACGCTGCGGCCGCGCTGGGACGGCATCAGCGCCGCGCTCGACCTCCCCTGCTGCGCGGCCAAGCCGCTGGAATTCAAGGGACGCCCGCGCGCCGACGGGCTCGAGCTCGAGTGGCGCGACGGCCAGTCGCGCTGGCCGGCGGCGATGCTGGCCGGATTCGGCGCGCCCTGGAACACGCTCAAACTCGAGGGCGCGCTCGACCTCTCGATGCAGGCGCTGGTGCTGCGCTGGAGCGGCCGCCAGCTGACGCTGGCCGGCCGGGCGACGCTCGACGCCACCGACATCTCTTCCAGCCTGTCGACCCTGAAGCCGATGGGCAGCTACCGGATCGCTCTCGAAGGCGGACCGGTGCCTTCGCTGCTCCTGACGACCCGCGAAGGCAGCCTGCAACTGAGCGGCAGCGGCCGCTGGAACGGCACGACGATGCGGTTCGACGGCGAGGCCAGCGCGGCGCCGGGCCGCGAAGACGCGCTATCGAACTTGTTGAACATCATCGGACGACGCGACGGCGCGCGCTCCCTCATCACACTGGGTTGACCATGACGAAGCCAAAGTCTTCTTCCGGCGTCCGCCTCGGCACCCTCGCGCTCGCCGCGCAGATGCTGATCGCGGCCTGCATTCCTTCCGCCTTCGCCCAGGACGTGCTGCGGCGCGGCGAGCCGATCACGCTGAACTTCAGCAACGCCGAGATCGAATCGGTGGCGCGCACCATGGCCGTCGTGACCGGGCGCGACGTGGTGGTCGACCCGCGCGTCAAGGGCACCATCACCCTGCAGACCGACCGCGCCATCGAACCGGCCGCGGCCTTCAACCAGTTCGCCGCCGCGCTGCGGCTGCAGGGCTTCGCGATCGTGCAGGCCGACGGCCTCTACAAGGTCGTGCCGGAGGCCGATGCCAAGCTGCAGAGCAGCACCGTGACGACCTCGACGCCCGCCGGGTCCAGCCTCAGCGGCAACCAGATCATCACGCAGGTCTTCAAGCTCAACTACGAGTCGGCCAACAATCTGCTGCCGGTGCTGCGCCCGCTGATCGCGCCGAACAACACGATCAACGTCAACCCGGGCAACAACTCGCTGGTGATCACCGACTACGCCGAGAACATGCGCCGGCTGGCACGCATCGTGGCCGCGCTCGACGTCCCGAACGCCGCCGACATCGAGGTGATCCAGCTGAAGAACTCGGTGGCGACCGACATGGTTCCGCTGGTAACGCGGCTCATCGAAGGCGGCAGCACGGGCCCCGGCGCCGCCGGCGCGCCGGGCCAGGCCGACTCATCGTTCCGCACCACGCTGCTGGCCGAACCCCGTGGCAACGCGATCATTCTGCGGGCGGCCAATCCGGCGCGCGCCCAGCTGGTGCGCACGCTGATCGACAAGCTCGACCGCCCGGCGATCGACACCGGCAACGGCGCCGCCGGGAATGTCTACGTGGTCTACCTCAAGAACGCCGACGCCGTGAGGCTGGCCGCGACCCTGCGCGCGGCGATCTCGGCCGAAGCGCGCGGCGGCTCGGGCACCGGCGCGAGCGGCGGCTCGCTCCAGGGCGGGCCTTCGCAGGTGGCGCCGCAGCTGGGCGCCAACCAGCAGAACGCCGGCGCGAGCAACGCGGCGACGGCGCCGGTCAACAACGCGAACCAGCCGTCGACCGGCGGCCAGATCCAGGCCGACCCCTCGACCAACTCGCTCATCATCACGGCCTCGGAACCGCAGTACCGGCAGATCCGCGCCGTGATCGACAAGCTCGATGGCCGGCGTGCGCAGGTCATGATCGAGGCGCTGATCGTCGAGGTCACGGCCAACAAGGCGGCGCAGTTCGGTGTCCAGTGGCAGTCGGCGGTCGGCAACAATGGCGTCATCGGCACCAACTCCAGCCTCTCCGGCGCCAACATCCTGACACTGACGGCCGCCCTGGTGGCAAAAACCCCGGCCGCCCTCACCACGCTCGGCAGCGGACTCAACATCGGCATCGGACGCAAGTACAACGGCGACTACGTGCTGAACGCGATCGCCAACTTCTTCGCCAGCGACGCCGACGCCAACCTGCTGTCGACGCCCAATCTGCTGACCCTCGACAACGAGGAAGCCAAGATCGTGATCGGCCAGAACGTCCCGTTCGTGACCGGCCAGTTCACCAACACCGGTGCGGCCAACGGCTCGGTGAACCCGTTCACGACCATCGAACGCAAGGACGTCGGCCTGACCTTGCGCGTGCGCCCGCAGATCAACGAGAACGGCACCGTGAAGATGGTGGTGTTCCAGGAGACCTCCACGGTGCAGGCCGGCACCGAGAACGCCCCCAACGGCCCGACCACCAACAAGCGCTCGATCGAATCCAGCGTGCTGGTCGAGGACGGCGGCCTGGTGATGCTCGGCGGCCTGCTGTCGGACGACTACAGCAACAACGTCGACAAGGTGCCGCTGGCCGGCGACATTCCGATCCTGGGCAATCTCTTCAAGAGCGAAAAAAGGGCGCGCACCAAGGTCAACCTGATGATGTTCCTGCGGCCGATGGTGATGCGCGACGGGGTGGCGACCACGAATGTCGCCAACGACCGCTACGACGCGATGCGCGTCCTGCAGCAGCGGGTGCAGCCCGACGACAACGTGATGCTGAACAACGTGACCTCGGCCCCCCCTCTCCCGCCTCTGGCGACGACCCCGGTGCCCGACCAGCAACAGGGCCGGACGGAGCCCACGACCCGGCTGGAGGGCGCCACCTTGATTCCGCTGCCGACGCCGCCGTCCCAGCGGCTTGCCCCCTCTCCGCTGAAGGGCGCATTGCCGCCGACGGCGGACCCGTCGAGCAGGCGCGAACTGCCCTAGCCGCAGGACACCGATCCGATGCGCTATCCCCTCCCCTACGCCTTCGCCCGCGGCCAGCAGCTGCTGCTGGAAGAGGCCGACGACGGCGCCCTCACGCTCTGGATGCCGAAGGTGCCGCCGCGCAGCGCGCTGGGCGAGGTGCTGCGCAAGTATCCGGTGAAGACCTTCGAGCCGCTGGCGCCCGAGCAGCTCGCCCAGCGGATCAGCGCGGCGTACGCCAAGGGCGAGTCGAATGCCGCCGCGGTGGTCAGCGAGGTGCAGGGCGATGCCGACCTCTCGCGCATGATGCAGGAGCTGCCGGCGGTCGAGGACTTGCTCGAATCGGCCGGCGACGCGCCGATCATCCGGATGCTCAATGCCCTGCTCACGCAGGCCGCGCGCGACGGCGCGAGCGACATCCACATCGAGCCCTACGAGCGGACCTCGTCGGTGCGCTTTCGCATCGACGGTTCGCTGCGCGAGGTGGTGCAGCCGAATCGCGCGCTGCATGCCGCGCTGATCTCGCGGCTGAAGATCATGGCCGACCTCGACATCGCCGAGAAGCGCCTGCCGCAGGACGGCCGCATCTCCTTGCGCATCGGCACCCGCGCGGTCGACGTCCGGGTCTCGACCCTGCCCTCGGCGCACGGCGAACGCGCCGTGCTGCGCCTGCTCGACAAGTCCGAGAGCAAGCTCACGCTCGAATCGGTGGGCATGCAGGGCGACACGCTGGCGCGCTTCGAACACCTGATCGGCCAGCCGCACGGCATCATCCTGGTGACCGGCCCGACCGGCTCCGGCAAGACCACCACGCTGTACGCCGCGCTGAGCCGGCTCGACGCCAGCAGCAGCAACATCATGACGGTCGAGGACCCGATCGAGTACGAGCTGCACGGCGTCGGCCAGACCCAGGTCAACGCCAAGATCGACCTGACCTTCGCCAAGGCGCTGCGGGCCATCCTGCGCCAGGACCCGGACGTCATCATGATCGGCGAGATCCGCGACTTCGAGACCGCCCAGATCGCGATCCAGGCCTCGCTCACCGGCCACCTGGTGCTGGCCACGCTGCACACCAACGATTCGGTCAGCGCCGTCACGCGCCTGACCGACATGGGCGTGGAGCCCTTCCTGCTGAGCTCCTCGCTGCTGGGCGTGCTGGCCCAGCGGCTGGTCCGCAAGCTGTGCCCGGTGTGTTCGCCGGCCGCCGGCCACGAGGCCCAGCCCGTGGGCTGCGAGGCCTGCGGCCACACGGGCTACCAGGGGCGCACCGGCATCTTCGAGCTGCTGGTGGCCGACGAAACCGTGCAGTCGCTGATCCACAACCGAGCGCCCGAAAGCCAGCTCTTCGTGGCGGCCGAGCGCGGCGGCCTGCGTTCGATGCGCGAGGACGGCGAACGGCTGGTCCAGGCCGGCATCAGCTCGCGCGCCGAATTGCTTCGCGTGACCCGCGACTGACGCCCGATGCCCGCCTATTCCTTCGAAGCGATCGACGCCCAGGGCGTGGCGCGCAAGGGCGTGCTCGAGGCCGACACGGCCCGCAGCGCGCGCGGGATGCTGCGGGCCCAGGCGCTGATCCCGCTGTCGGTGACGGCGGTCGGCAGCGTCGAGAGCGGCGTGCCGCAGACCCGCAACTGGCGTCGCATGTTCGGCGGCGGCCGCATCTTCAACTCGACCACGCTGGCGGTCTGGACCCGGCAGATCGCCGGCCTGGTGTCCTCCGGCCTGTCGCTCGAACGGGCGCTCACCGCGCTGACCGACGAGGCCGAGACCGAGGCCCAGCGCAACCTGGTCGCCTCGCTGCGGGCCGAGGTCAATGCCGGCGCGCCCTTCGGCCGCGCGCTGTCGCAGCACCCGCGCGAGTTCTCGCCGATCTACGTCGCCGTGATCGGCGCCGGCGAGCAGAGCGGCAACCTGGGCCTGGTGCTCGAACGGCTGGCCGACGACCTGGAGCAGCGCCAGGCGCTGCAGCAGAAGCTGGTCGGCGCCGCCCTCTACCCGGCGATCGTGACCTTGGTGGCGATCGTCATCGTGGTCTTCCTGGTCAGCTACGTGGTGCCGCAGGTCGCGAACGTCTTCGCCGGCACCAAGCGCGCGCTGCCGATCCTCACGGTGGCGATGCTGGCGCTGAGCGCCTTCGTCCGCAACTACGGCTGGCTGATGCTGATCGCCGTCGTGGTCGCGGCCGTCGCTGCCCGGATGGCGCTGGCGCGCGCCGCCATCCGCGAGCGCTTCGACGCCGCCTGGCTCAACCTGCCGCTGGTCGGCAAGCTGGCGCGCGGCTACAACGCGGCGCGCTTCGCCAGCACGCTGGCGATGCTGGCGACCGCCGGCGTGCCGATCCTGCGCGCACTGCAGGCGGCTTCCGAGACACTCAGCAACAGCGCCATGCGCGCCGATGCGCTCGATGCGCTGGTGCTGGTGCGCGAAGGGGCGCCGCTGGCCTCGGCGCTGGCGCAGAAGAAGCGCTTTCCGGGCATCGTCTCGATGTTCGCGCGCCTCGGCGAACAGACCGGCACGCTGCCGCTGATGCTGCAGCGCGCGGCCAACCAGCTGGGCGCCGAAGTGCAGCGCCGCGCGATGCACCTGGCGACCATCCTCGAGCCGCTGCTGATCGTGGCGATGGGCGGGGTCGTGATGCTGATCGTGCTGGCGGTGTTGATGCCGATCATTCAACTGAATCAATTCGTCAAGTAGCCATGGCGGCCTCCCTCGACGACAAACTGGTGGTGGCGATTTCCTCGCGCGCCCTGTTCAACCTCGAGGAAGAAAACCGCATCTTCGAATCGGGCGACGACGCCGGCTACATGAAGCTGCAGCTCGAGCGGCTCGACGTGCCGGCCCAGCCGGGCATCGCCTATTCGCTGGTGCGCAAGCTGCTGCGCTTCAACGAAGGCGGCCAGCAGCGGGTCGAGGTCGTGATCCTGTCGCGCAATGACCCGGTGTCGGGCATGCGGGTGTTCCGCTCGGGCGTGGCCAACGGCATCTCGCTGCAGCGCGGCGTCTTCACGCAGGGCCGGCCGCCCTTCGGCTACCTGCGGCCGCTGCGCGCCCACCTGTTCCTGTCGGTCAATGCCGAGGACGTGCGCGAGGCGCTGGTGGCGGGCTTTCCCGCGGCCCGCGTGCTGGTCGAGTCGGTGCGGGCGAGCGACGCCTACCCGAACGAGGTGCGCATCGCCTTCGACGGCGATGCGGTGCTGTTCAGCGACGAAGCCGAGCGCGTGTTCCAGGCCGAGGGCCTGGACGCCTTCCAGTTGCACGAGTCCTCCAAGGCCGGGCTGCCGCTGCCCGAAGGCCCGTTCAAGCCGCTGCTGGCGGCGCTGCACCGCCTGCAGCAGGCCGGCAGCCCCGAGATGCGCATCCGCACCGCGCTGGTCACGGCGCGCAGCGCGCCGGCCCACGAGCGCGCGATCCGCACGCTGATGAACTGGAACATCAAGGTCGACGAGGCCATGTTCCTCGGCGGCCTGCCCAAGGGCGAGTTCCTGCGCGAGTTCGAGCCCGACTTCTTCTTCGACGACCAGACCGGCCACGTCGACGCCGCGGCGCGCCATGTGCCCTCGGGGCACGTGGCCAGCGGCATCAGCAATCCGCGGTAGGGCCTGTTCACACTGCTTCCGGGGTCGCGAAGGTATGCCAGGGCGGGCCAATCAAGGCGCGCGACGCCGCATGTGCGTTGGCACATGCAAGGAGCGCAACGCCGAGTGGCCCGCCCTGGCATACCTTCCCTTCGGGTTGCCGAGCAAAGGGGCCGTCTGCGGCGTTGCCCGCGCTTGCAAGGCGCAAGCCTTGCTGCGCGCGGGCGCCTTGCATCCAGCCCCTTTGCTCGACAACGCGATCCCCGGAAGTAGTGTGAACAGGCCCTAGCGGCTGCGCCAGCCCTGGGTGCGCGCCAGCACGACCTGCCCGGCCAGCGCGAACAGTCCGCGGCCGATGGCCGCCGTGAGCATGATCAGCGACGCCATCGCCGCCGCCGGCGCCACGTCGCCGGCGTCGTCCATGTTCAGCACCGCGATCGCGGCCAGCGTGGTCTGCGGCGAATACAGGAACACCACCGCCGAGACGGTCGTCATCGCGTTGACGAAGAAGTAGCCGCCGACCTGCAGCACCGTGGGCAGCGCCACCGGCAGGTGCACGCGCCACAGCGTGCGCCAGAACGGAACGCCCATCGACTCCGCGACCAGCTCGTACTCGCGGTCGAGTTGGCGCAGCGCGGTGAGCGAGGTCAGGTGGGCGACCGAGAAGAAGTGCGCCACGGTGCAGACGATGAGGATCGCCATGCCGCCGTAGAGTCCGTTGAGCGGATTCGCGGGTGCGTTGAAGAAGAAGATGTAGCCCACGCCCAGCACCAGGCCGGGCACCGCCAGCGGCAGGTTGGCCAGCAGGTTCAGCGCTTCGCGCAAGAGGCCGAAGTGGCGCGGCTTCTCGACCAGGTAGGCCGACAGGAAGGTGGCGACCGCCCCGGCCGCCGCGGCGCCCAGCCCGAGCTTGAGCGAGTTGACATAGCTGCCCCAGCCGCCGCCATCCATGTTGCTGAAGTCGTAGTTCTTGAGCGACGGCGCGAGCTTGTAGGGCCAGTAGGTGGCGAGCGATGCGAACACCGCCATCCCGATCATCACCAGGATGGCCGCGGCGATCAGCAGGCAGACGCCGAACAGCACCCGATCGCGCAGCGCAACGGGCTCGGGCCGGTGCGGCGTCGCGCGGGCCGACATCGCCGCCGCCTGGCGCCGCCGCACCCGACGCTCGACCGCGAACGACAGCACGGCCGGGATCAGCAGCACGAACCCGACCACCGCACCCATCTGGAAGTTCTGCTGCCCGACCACCTGCTTGTAGATGTCGGTCGCCAGCACGCCGGTCTGGCCGCCCACCACCTTGGGCACGCCGAAGTCGGTGATGACCAGCACGAAGACCACCATGCAGGCCACGATCAGCCCATAGCGCGAAGCCGGCAGGGTGACCGTGCGGAAGATCCGCCAGCGCGAGGCGCCGAGGGTCTGCGCGGCCTCGTAGAGCCGGCCGTCGGAGGTCGCCATCGCGGTGGTCAGGATCAGCAGCGCATGCGGCAAGGTCCAGAACACCGAGCCGAGCACGATGCCCAGCGGCCCGTAGATCGACAGGCCGCCCAGCCAGTCCTTGAAGATGCCCTGGTTGCCGAACAGGTAGATCAGGCTGATCGCCGGCAGCAGCGAGGGCGCCAGCAGCGGCAGCAGCGCGACCGCGCGCAGCGGGCCCTTGCCGCGCATGCAGGACAGCGTGAGCGCATAGGCGTAGACGTAGGCGATCGCGGTGCACAGCACGGCACTCAGCGCGGCAAGCCAGACGCTGTTGAAGGCCGACTGCACCAGCGCCGGGTTGTCGAGGTAGCGGGCGAAGTTGGCCAGCCCGACGAAGGCACCGGCGCGGTCGAAGAAGCTCTGGCCCACCAGCGCGGCCACCGGCAGCGCGACGATCACCACCAGGGTGGCGAGCGCGAGCCCGAGGCCGGCCCCGGTGAGCCAGCGTTCGCGGTCGAGCGCCTTCAACGCGCCAGCACCGACAGCGCGTGCTGCGGCAGCTCGATGTGCACCATGCTGCTGGGCACCAGCGCCTCGCCGACCCGGTGGTCGGCCGGCAGCTCGGCCTCGATCTCGATGCCCAGCGGCTCGCAGGCCAGCCGGGCGGCGGTCCGGTTGCCGAGGAACTCGGTGTCGAGCAGCCGGGCCGCGAAGCTGTTGGCGCCCAGGCCGTCGCCGAAGCGGCGGACCACGACCTGCTCGGGCCGGATGCCGACGGTGGCATGCGCGCCCACCTGCAGCGCGACGGGCGCGCAGTGCAGCTCGCTGTCGCGCACCCGCACGCGGTCACCGGCCAGCACGGTGGCGGGCAGCATGTTCATGCGGCCGACGAAGCCGGCGACGAAGCGGGTGCGCGGGCGGTGGTAGAGCTCGCCGGGCGTGCCGGCCTGCTCGATGCGGCCGTCGTGCATCAGCACCACGCGGTCGGCCATCGACAGCGCCTCCTCCTGGTCGTGCGTGACCATGATCGTGACGATGCCCAGGCGCTTCTGCAGCGCGCGGATCTCGCCGCGCAGGCTGGCACGCACCTGCGCGTCGAGCGCGGACAGGGGCTCGTCCAGCAGCAGCAGCCGCGGATTGGGCGCCAGCGCACGGGCCAGGGCCACCCGCTGCTGCTGCCCGCCCGACAACTGCACCGGGTACTTGTCGGCATGGGCGGCGAGGCCGACCAGGTCGAGCATCTCGCGCGAGCGCTTGGCCATCTCGCGCGCCAGCGCGCCGGTCGGATGCAGGCCATAGGCGATGTTCTGCGCCGCCGTGAGGTTCGGGAACAGGGCATAGGACTGGAACACCACGCCGAAGCCGCGCGCCGCGGGCGGCAGGCCCGCGATGTCCTGGCCGTTCAGCAGCAGCTGCCCGTGGTCGGCGCGCTCGATGCCGCAGACGATGCGCAGCAGCGTGGTCTTGCCGCAGCCCGAGGGCCCGAGCAGGCAGACGAACTCGCCGGGCTCGACATCGAGGTCGATGCCGTCCAGCACGCGGCTGGCACCGAAGGACTTGCCGACGCCGCGCAGGGAAAGATAGGACGCCATGCGCCGGGTCTTACTGCGGCGGCGCCTTCTTTTCGGACTTCGATTCGTAGCGCTTCGACCATTCGGTCAGGATGCGGTCGCGGTTGGCGGCGGCCCAGTCGAAGTCGTTCCTGGCCAACAGCTTCTCGACGTCGCCCGGCACGAATTCCAGCTTCTCCTGGATGCCCGGCAGCGCCAGCACCGCGAAGTTCTTCGCATAGAGCTCGTTGGCCTGCTTCGTGACGGCCCAGTCGGCCAGCGCCTTCGCGGCCTCCGGCTTCTTGGTCGTCTTCATGACGCCGGTGGCCTCCATGTCCCAGCCCAGCCCCTCCTTCGGCAGCACGATGTCGATCGGCGCGCCGTCGCGCTTGGTCTTGTTGGCGCGGTACTCGAAGGACATGCCGAGCGCGAACTCGCCGGCGCCGGCCTGGCGGCAGGGCTTGCTGCCGGACTGGCTGTAGATGCCGATGTTCTGGTGCAGCGCGTCCATGTACTTCCACGCCTTGTCTTCGCCCATCATCTGGATCCAGCCCGACACCATCAGGTAGCCGGTGCCCGAGGCGGCCGGGTTCGGCATCGTGATCTGGCCCTTGTAGACCGGGTTGGTCAGGTCGGCCCAGCTGGCGGGCTTGGGCAGGTTCTTCTTCTGCGCCTCGGTGGTGTTGAAGCAGATCGCCGACGACCAGACGTCCATGCCGACCCACTTGGGCGGGTTGGCGCTGTCGCGCATGGTCGGCTTGATGGCCTCGAGGCCCTTCGGCGCGTAGGGCTGCAGCATGCCTTCCTTGTCGAGCAGCATCAGCGAGGTGGCGGCCAGGCCCCAGACCACGTCGGCCTGCGGATTCGCCTTCTCGGCCAGCAGCTTGGCGGTCACGATCCCGGTGGAGTCGCGCACGAACTTGAGCTCGATCGAGGGGTTGTCCTTCTCGAAGGCCGCCTTGTAGGCCTGCACCTGGTCGGCCTCGAGCGCGGTGTAGACCAGGAGTTCGGTGCGGCCTTGCGCGATGGCGCCGGCGCCGAGGCCGAGCAGGACGGCAGGCAGGAGGGATTGGAAGGTACGACGCAGCATGGGGATTCCTATCGGGACACGGGAGAACAGCGCGCAACGGCACGCGAAGCCCCCGATCATCGGCAGCGGATGTGACAGGCGTTTGTCAGCCGGGCCCGGTTTTCAGCGCCGTTTAAGAAAGCGCGCCCGCACGGGTTTAGGATGAAAGCAACGCGCCGCCCCCAGGCGCGAACCTACTCCCACGCCATGACTGCAAGCACCGGTTCCAAGAGCATGCTGACCACCCTGCGCCGCATCGGCGCGCTGGCGGCGCCCTATTTCAACTCCGAGGAGAAATGGCGGGCCCGCGGCCTGCTGGCGGCGATCGTGGCGCTCAACCTCGGCGTGGTCTACATGCTGGTGCTCAACAACCAGTGGTACGCGCGCTTCTACGATGCGCTGCAGAACAAGGACCAGGCGGTCTTCTGGCGCGAGATCGTTTATTTCTGCTGGATCGCGGCCGGCTTCATCGCGATCGCGATCCTCAAGTTCTACCTGACCCAGCTGCTGCAGCTGCGCTGGCGGGCATGGATGACCCGCAGCTACCTGCAGCGCTGGATGGCCGACCGCACCTTTTACCGGCTCGAACTGGCACGCTACGGCCAGCAGGACGGCCGGTCGCCTGACAACCCCGACCAGCGGATCCAGGAGGACATGCAGCTGTTCACCGACTACACGATGACGCTCTCGATGGGCCTGCTCAACGCGGTGGTCACACTGGTGAGCTTCATCGGCATCCTGTGGGGCCTGAGCGGCGTGGCCAACTTCACGCTCCTGGGCCACAGCTTCTCGGTGCCCGGGTCGATGGTCTGGATCGCCCTGCTCTATTGCGCCGCCGGCACCGTCATCACGCACTACATCGGCCGGCCCCTGATCGGGCTGAACTACCAGCAGCAGCGCTACGAGGCGGACTTCCGCCACCACCTGGTGCGGGTGCGCGAATACAGCGAGGCGATTGCGCTCGACCGCGGCGAGCAGGTCGAGCACGGCCAGCTCGAGCTGCGTTTCGGGTCCGTGCTGAAGAACTACCTGCAGCTGATCAAGAAGCAGAAGAACCTGGTGGCCTTCACGGCCTCGTTCGGCCAGGCCTCGGTGATCTTCGCCTTCATCGTGCAGGCGCCGCGCTTCTTCAGCGGCGCGATCCAGCTCGGCCAGCTGATGCAGGTCAACTCGGCCTTCGGCCGGGTCCAGGATTCGCTCAGCTGGTTCGTCGACAACTACGACCGGGTGGCCGTCTGGCGCGCCACCGCAGACCGGCTGAGCTCCTTCGAAGCCGCGATGCGTGCCAACGCCGGCGCGGCCAGCGCGCTCGAGCGCACCCCGGCGGACAACGCCAGGGGCCTGCGCGCCGACGGCTTCGGCGTCACCCTGCCTGACGGCGCACGGCTGATCGAAGGTGCCGCGCTGGCCGTCCAGCCGGGCGACACCGTGATGCTGCAAGGCCCTTCGGGCAGCGGCAAGTCGACGCTGTTCCGGGCCTTCGCCGGCATCTGGCCGTTCGCCAAGGGCCGGGTCTCGATGCCCGACAACACCATGTTCATCCCGCAGCGGCCCTATGTGCCGGACGGCCGGCTGCGCGACGCGCTGGCCTATCCCCAACCTGCCAGCCAGTTCAGCGACGCGCAGCTGGTGCAGGCCCTGAACGACGCGCTGCTGCCCGACCTGGCCGGCCGGCTCGACGACCGCGATGCCTGGAGCCAGAAGCTCTCGGGCGGCGAACAGCAGCGCCTGGCGATCGCCCGCGTGCTGCTGCGAAAGCCGGCCTGGCTGTTCGCCGATGAAGCAACGAGTGCGCTTGACGCCGACAGCGAGGCGACGCTCTACAAGCGGTTGACGGCGATGGTGCACGCCGCCGGCGGCGCCATGGTGTCGATCGCCCACCGGGCCTCGGTCGGCGACCACCACCAGCGCCGCTGGACGCTGGTGCCGCAGCCCGAAGGCAGCGGCGTGCGCTACAGGGTCGAGGCGACGTAGCCGGCCCAGCCCCGGGCCCGCAGCTCGCAGGCCGGGCAGCTGCCGCAGCCGTAGCCCCAGTCGTGGCGCTGCGTGCGGTCGCCGAGGTAGCAGGTGTGGGTGTCCTCGACGATCAGCCCGACCAACGCATCGCCGCCGAGGCGATGCGCCATGGCCCAGGTCTGGGCCTTGTCGATCCACATCAATGGGGTCTCGATGACGAAACGCCGGTCCATGCCGAGCGTGAGCGCGACCTGCAGCGCCTTCATCGTGTCGTCGCGGCAATCGGGGTAGCCCGAGAAGTCGGTCTCGCAGACACCGGTGACGATGACCTCGAGGCCGCGCCGGTAGGCCAGCGCGCCGGCCAGCGTGAGGAACAGCAGGTTGCGGCCTGGCACGAAGGTGTTGGGCAGGCCGTTGGCCTGCATCTCGAAGGCGATGTCCTGGGTCAGCGACGACGCGCTGACCTGCCCCAGCACGTCGACCGACAGCAGGTGGTCGTCGCCGAGCCGGGGCGCCCATTGAGGGAAGCGCTCGCGCAGGCGGGCCAGCACGGTGAGCCGCGCATCGAGCTCGACCCGGTGGCGCTGGCCGTAGTCGAAGCCGATGGTCTCGACCCGTTCGTATTTCGCGAGGGCATCGGCCAGGCAGGTGGTGGAGTCCTGGCCACCGGAGAAGAGGACGAGGGCGGTGGTGTGCATGGTGTTCAGTCCGGAATCTTGATGTGGCGCTGGCGTTCGGGCGCGGTGGCGAGCAGTTGCGCGATGCCGCCATCGAAGGTGAGCAGCCTGGCGCCGTGGCGCATGGCCAGGGTCAGGAGCCAGGCGTCGGTGATCTGCCGATGGCCGCGCAGGCCGCCGGTGCAGCAGCCCAGCACCTGCTCGATGCCGAAATCCAGCGCCAGGAAGCGATGCTTGGGATGCGCGGTGTTGCGCAGCAGCACTTCGGCGATCTCGCCGATCGACATGGCCCGGCCCGAGAAGGCCGGCTGCGAGATCACGCGCACGAAAGCCGACTGGGTCAGCGCGCTGGTGGCCCAGCCCTCGCGCGCATGGCGGCCGAACCAGCGAAGCATGCGCTCGTGGTGCTCGTGCGCCGGCCAACCCAATGCGATCAGCGCATTGGCGTCCAGCAGCCAGCTCAAGGCGCGTCTTCCAGCAGGTCCCTGACCTGGCGGCTGGTGACGCGGGGCGCATCGGCCGGCAGCTCGAACACCCAGACGCCCCCCTTCTTGCGCACCGGCAAGCGCTCGCTGCCGCCGCGCCGGATCAGTTCGGAGATGGCTTGCCCGAGCTTCAGCGCGCGCGCCTGCGCATAGGCCTGGGCCACTTCGAAGGCGTCGTCTTCCAGAGTGACAGTGGTGCGCATGGCTGATGCACTTTCATGGGGTTGATGCACTTCATTCTATTTGATGCACCCCGGACAGCCTGCCGATGACCCTACAGGAACCGCTCCAGCAGCTTCCTCGACCCGCGGTCCAATGCCTTCACGTCGGGAATCCGGAACTGCACCCCGTGCGCGCTGGCGATCAGCAGCGCGCCGCCTTCGAGCCGGCGGATGTCCTCCTCGGCCTTCAGCACGAAGCTGGTCTCGCCGCGGTCGGTGCTGACGGTCCAGGTGCTGGGCACGCCGAAGCTCGAGACCTTGTGCAGCCGCTGCAGCGTGGGCGCGAAGTCGCGCGGCGCGAGCTCCTGGCCGAGCAGCGCGCGGGCGCTTTCGGGCAGCTGGTCAAGGCGGTCGATCCAGAGCAGTTCGCGGCCGTCGAGCCCGACCAGCGAGAGCCCGTCGTCCGGCGCCGTCAACGGAAAGGCCCGCACCGGCACCACGCCCGCGTGACGCTGGCCTTCGGCATCGGTCAGCACCAGCCGGCCGAAGCCATCGCGCTCGAGTTCGATGTTCATCATGCGTCCCCCGCCGGATGCGCGGCATGGCTGCCCAGCGCCAAGGCCACCGAGGTGCGCTCGGCCAGCGCCCCCGCGCTCTCGTCGTCGGCCTGGCGCAGCTGCGCCTGGTAGAGCCGCCAATAGGCGCCCTGCTTTTCCATCAGCGTGTCGTGCGGACCGACCTCGACGACCTCGCCGCGGTCCATGACCACCAGCCGGTCGGCCTTGCGCAAGGTCGACAGCCGGTGCGCGATGGCGATCGTGGTGCGGCCCTTCACGAGGTTGTCGAGCGCTTTCTGGATCTCTTTCTCGGTCTCGGTGTCGACCGCCGAGGTGGCCTCGTCGAGGATCAGGATGCGCGGGTCGATCAAGAGCGCGCGGGCGATGCTGATGCGCTGGCGCTCGCCGCCCGACAGGCCCTGCCCCCGCTCGCCCACCAGCGAGTCGTAGCCGTGCGCGAGCCGCAGGATGAAGTCGTGCGCATGGGCGGCGCGGGCCGCCGCGACGATCTCCTCGCGCGTCGCCTCGGGCTTGCCGTAGGCGATGTTCTGGGCGATGGTGCCGAAGAACAGGAAGGGCTCCTGCAGCACCAGCCCGACGTGGCGCCGGTAGTCGGCCACCGCGAAGCGCCGGATGTCGGTGCCGTCGACCTTGATCGCGCCGTCGGTGACGTCGTAGAAGCGGCAGATCAGGTTCACCAGCGTGCTCTTGCCCGAGCCGCTATGGCCGACCAGGCCGATCATCTCGCCCGGCTCGATCACCAGGTCGAGGTCGCGGATCACCGCCCGGCTGCCGTAGCGGAAGCCGACGTCGGCCATCTCGATGCGGCCCTGCACGCGCTCGACCTTGACCGGATTGGCCGGCTCGGGCACGTTGCTCACGTGGTCGAGGATGTCGAAGATGCGCTTGGCGCCGGCCGCGGCCTTCTGCGTCACCGAGACGATCCGGCTCATCGAGTCGAGCCGGGTGTAGAAGCGCCCGATGTAGGCGATGAAGGCGGTCAGCACACCGACCGTGATGCGCCCGCGCGCCACCTGCCAGATGCCGAAGCCCCAGACCACCAGCAGGCCGATCTCGGTCAGCAGCGAGACGCTGGGCGTGAACAGCGACCAGGTCTTGTTGAGCTTGTCGTTGACCTGCAGGTTGTAGACGTTGGCGGCATGGAAGCGCTTCGCCTCGCGCTGCTCCTGCGCGAAGGCCTTGACCACCCGGATGCCTGGAATGGTGTCGGCAAGTACGTTGGTGACCTCGCTCCAGACCCGGTCGATCTTCTCGAAGCCGGTGCGCAGGCGGTCGCGCACCACGTGGATCATCCAGGCGATGAAGGGCAGCGGCACCAGCGTCACCACCGCCAGCAGCGGATTGATCGAGAACAGGATCACCGCCGTCATGGCGATCATCAGCACGTCGGTCAGGAAATCGAGCGCATGCAGTGAAAGGAAGACGTTGATGCGGTCGGTTTCGGAACCGATCCGCGCCATCAGGTCGCCGGTGCGCTTGCCGCCGAAGTAATCGAGCGGCAAGGTCAGCAAGTGTTCGTAAGTGGTGGTCCGCAGGTCGGCGCCGATGCGCTCCGAGACCAGTGCCAGCAGGTAGGTGCGGGCCCAGCCCAGGGCCCAGCCGACCAGCGCCGCGGCCAGCAGCGCGCTGAGGAACATCACGACCTTGGCGACTGCGATCTGCTGCCCGTTCTGGAACGGGATCAGGATGTCGTCCATCAGCGGGATGGTCAGGTAGGGCGGCACCAGCGTGGCGGCGGTCGAGGCCAGGGTCAGCAGGAAACCGGCGATCAGCTGCTTGCGGTAGGGCTTGGCGAAGCGGCCGAGGCGCAGCAGCACCCAGGTCGAAGGCGGCGCCTGCAGTTCCGGTTCGACGAACGGCGCCTCGTCGAGCTCGCCGCCCGCCGCTGTCGCCTGCGCGACACCCTCGGTGCGGACGTCGAACAGCTTCTGCAGCCGCAGCGCCGCCGCCTGCTGGGCCAGCGTGAAGCGCCAGCGGCCGAGCCGGCCTTCGGCCCCCAGCAGGTCGAGCGTGCCGATGCCGGCATGGTCGCCGAGGTGGATTTCCAGGCCCTGGGCCGGGACCGGCCATTCGGACCATTGGCCGTCCGGCGCGCGGGCCAGCAGGCGCTGGTCGGTCAGGGCGAGCAGGCCCGTCTTGAATCGAAGTTGCCCGTCGAGGTCAACCGCCAGCGTCGCCAAAACGTTTTCCGCGACAGAGAGCCGACTTTTCAGAGCGTCTGAAGCCGCCTCCCCTTCGCCCCCCGGGGTTCCGACTGGATCGTGATGTTGCATTGTGTTTCTGTATCTCTGGCCCGCCGACGGACCCTTCATGGCGCTCCCGGCGCGCCGATTTTGACCGATGGCCATGGGCGCGCTTGAGGGCGCATCCGTGCTCGGCCAAAGCACAACGAACGTTTTCATGACCCGTTTCGACGACATACAACTGCTGCGCATCAACTATTTGCGCGGCCCGAACCTCTGGACCTACCGGCCGGTGCTGGAAGTCTGGCTCGACCTCGGCGCGCTCGAGGACCACCCGTCCAACACCATTCCCGGCTTCACGGACCGCCTGACCACCCTGCTGCCGGCGCTGATCGAGCACCATTGCGGCGTCGGCGAGCGCGGCGGTTTCATCCAGCGCCTGACCGAAGGCACCTGGGCCGGCCACGTGCTGGAACACGTCGTCATCGAGCTGCTCAACCTGGCCGGCATGCCGACCGGCTTCGGCCAGACCCGCAGCACCTCGCAGCACGGCGTCTACCGGATGGTGTTCCGGGCCCGCGACGAGCAGGTCGCCCGGGTCGCGCTGGCCGAAGGCCACCGCCTGCTGATGTCGGCGATCAACGACCAGCCCTTCGGCGCCGCCGACGTCCAGCGCGCGGTCGATGCGGTCAAGGCCAAGGTCGAGGACTGCTACCTCGGCCCGAGCACCGCCTGCATCGTGGGCGCCGCCACCGACCGCGGCATCCCGCACCTGCGGCTCAACAGCGGCAACCTGGTGCAGTTGGGCTATGGCGCCAACCAGCAGCGCATCTGGACCGCCGAGACCGACTACACCAGCGCCATCGGCGAATCGATCGCCAGCGACAAGGAACTCACCAAGTCGCTGCTCGCCAGCTGCGGCGTGCCGGTGCCCGAAGGCCAGGTGGTGGCTAATGCCGAGGAAGCCTGGGAAGCCGCCGAGGACATCGGCCTGCCGGTGGCGGTCAAGCCCTCGGACGCCAACCATGGCCGCGGCGTCTCGCTCGAGCTCCACACCCGCGACGAAGTCATGGCCGCGTTCGCGGTCGCCGAGCCCGAAGGCAGCGACGTGATGGTCGAGCGCTTCGTGCGCGGTTCCGAACACCGCCTGCTGGTGGTCGGCGGCCAGGTGGTCGCGGCCGCGCGCGGCGAGATCATCACCGTGACCGGCGACGGCAGCGCGACCGTGGCCCAGCTGATCGACAGCCAGCTCAACAGCGATCCCCGGCGCGGCGCCGAGGAGGAATATCCGCTCGACGTGATCGTCCTCGACACCGACGCCAAGCTGCAGCTCGAACTCAAGCGCCAGGACCTCGACGGCGATGCCGTGCCCGCGGCAGGCCGGATCGTGACGATCCAGCGCAACGGCAACATGGCGATCGACTGCACCGACCAGGTGCATCCGGACGTGGCCCATGCGGCCGTGCTGGCCGCCCGCGTGGTCGGCCTGGACATCGCCGGCGTCGACCTGGTGGCCGAGGACATCTCGCGTCCGCTGGCCCCGCAGGGCGGCGCGATCGTCGAAGTCAACGCCGGCCCCGGGCTGCTGATGCACCTGAAGCCGGCCGTCGGCTCGCCGCGCCCGGTCGGCCGCGCCATCTGCGACCACCTCTTTCCGGACGACGCGCCGGGCCGCATCCCCGTGGTCGGCGTCGCCGGCTCGCAGGACACGGCCGTGCTGTCGCGCCTGGTGGCCTGGCTGATCGGCCTCGGCGGCCGCCACACGGGGCTGGCCTGCCGCGACGGGTTGTTCCTCGAACGGCGCCGGGTCGACGCCCGCGACAGCGCCCACTGGGAAGCCGGGCGCCGCCTGCTCGTGAACCGCGCCGTGCAGGCGGTGGTGATCGAGAACGGCGCCGAAACCATCCTGCGCGACGGCCTGGCCTACGACCGCTGCGAGGTCGGCATCGTGACCGACCTCGAAGGCGCCCAGGCGCTGGGCGAGTTCGACATCACCGAGAGCGACCAGATGGTCCGGGTGCTGCGCACCCAGGTCGACGTCGTGCTGCCCGAAGGCACCGCCGTGCTCAACGCCGGCGACCCGCGGGTCGCGGGCCTGGCGCCGCTGTGCGACGGCGATGTGATCCTCTATGCCGCCGACCCGCAGGCCGAGGCGCTGGCCAAGCACTGCGAAGCCGGCGGCAAGGCCGTGCTGGTGCGCCAGGACCGCGTCGTGCTGGCCAACGGCAGCAGCGAATCTTTCCTGCCCGGCCTCGGCCGGCTGACAGTCTGGCGCGCCACCCACGCGGGTGTCACCCTCGAAAGCCTGCTCGCCGCGGTCGCCGCCGGCTGGGCGCTGGGCATTCCGCTGAACCTGATCGGTGCCGGCGTCGAAGCCTTCGAAGCCGACCTGCAGGCGGCGCTGGCCTCGCTGCAGCTGTCGCAGACCCTGATCCCCACCGAACAACAATTTGCCTGACCGGCCGGGCCTGCGGGTCCGCCGGCGCCTGAACGCCATGGAAGTCACTCGCATCCGCGCCCTCCGGGGCCCGAACCTGTGGAGCCGCCACACCTGCATCGAGGCGATCGTCTCGTGCAGCCCCGAAGAATCCGCGATGGAGCGCCTGCCGGGCTTCGAAGACCGGCTGCGTGCGCTGTTCCCGACCATCGGCGAACTGCACCCGGTCGTGCTCGGCCAGCCGCTGGCGGTCGCGCACGTGCTCGAGAACGCCGCCGTCGCGCTGCAGGCCCAGGCCGGCTGCCCGGTCAACTTCGGCCACACCTCGCGCACCATCGACGAAGGCATCTACCAGGTCACCTTCCAGTACAGCGAGGAAGCCGTCGGCCGCCGTGCGCTGGAACTGGCCCAGGCCCTGATCGACGCCGCCCAGGGCGGCACCGAATTCGACGCCACCGCGGCGATCACCGAGCTGCGCGACCTCGACGAATCCGAGCGCCTCGGACCGAGCACCGGCTCGATCGTCGACGCGGCGGTCGCGCGCGGCATCCCCTACCGGCGACTCACCAGCGGCAGCCTGGTGCAGTTCGGCTGGGGCTCCAAGCAGCGCCGGATCCAGGCCGCCGAAGTCGACAGCACCAGCGGCGTCGCCGAGGCCATCGCGCAGGACAAGGAACTCACCAAGCAACTGCTCAACGCCGCCGGCGTGCCGGTGCCGCTGGGCCGGCCGGTGAGCGACGCCGACGACGGCTGGGCCGCGGCCCAGGAGATCGGCCTGCCGGTGGTGGTCAAGCCGCAGGACGGCAATCAGGGCAAGGGCGTCACGGTCAACATCACCAGCCGCGAGCAACTGCTGGCCGCCTATGACTCGGCCGCCGCCTACGGCGAAGTGATGGTTGAGAAATTCCTGCCCGGCTTCGACTTCCGCCTGCTGGTGGTCGGCGACCGGCTGGTGGCCGCCGCCCGCCGCGACCCGCCGCAGGTGATCGGCGACGGCGTCAAGTCGGTGCGCGAACTGGTCGAGCTGGTCAACCAGGACCCGCGCCGCGGCGAGGGCCACGCCACCTCGCTGACCAAGATCCGCCTCGACGACATCGCCATCGGCCGGCTCGAATCGCAGGGCCTCAAGCCCGACAGCGTGCCGGCGCTCGGCCAGCGCGTGGTGCTGCGCAACAACGCCAACCTGTCGACCGGCGGCACCGCCACCGACGTGACGGACACGGTGCACCCCGAAGTCGCGGCCCGCGCGGTCGACGCGGCCCAGATGGTCGGACTGCACATCTGCGGCGTCGACATGGTCTGCGAGAACGTGCTGCGCCCGCTCGAGGAGCAGCATGGCGGCGTGGTCGAGGTCAATGCCGCGCCAGGCCTGCGGATGCACATCTCGCCCTCGTTCGGCCGCGGCCGCGCGGTCGGCGAAGCGGTGATGGACACCCTCTTCGCCCACGGCGACGACGGCCGCATCCCGGTGGTCGCCGTCACCGGCACCAACGGCAAGACCACCACCGCGCGGCTTATCAACCACCTGCTGGCCGGCAGCGGACTGCGCACCGGCATGACCAACACCGACGGCGTCTACGTCGATGGCCGCCAGACCGACAGCGGCGACTGCAGCGGCCCGAAGAGCGCGCGCAACGTGCTGCTGCATCCCGACGTCGATGCCGCCGTGTTCGAGGTGGCGCGCGGCGGCGTGCTGCGCGAGGGCCTGGGCTTCGACCGCTGCCAGGTGGCGGTGGTGACCAACATCGGCAGCGGCGACCACCTCGGCCTCAACTACATCACCACCGTCGAGGACCTGGCGGTGCTCAAGCGCGTGATCGTGCGCAACGTGGCGCCCGGCGGCTACGCGGTGCTGAACGCGGCCGACCCCAACGTCGCGGCAATGGCCACCAGCTGCCCCGGCAGCGTGATCTTCTTCAGCGCCGACCGGACCCATCCGGTGATGGCCACCCACCGTGCGCAGGGCAAGCGCACCGTCTACGTCGACCAGGACGCGGTGGTCGCGGCCGAAGGCTCGTGGCGCGAACGGATCCCGCTGCGCGACGTGCAGATCACGCGCAACGGCACCATCGGCTTCCAGGTCGACAACGTGATGGCCTCGGTGGCCGCGGCCTGGGCCGTGGGCCTGGACTGGGACACCATCCGCAGCGGCCTCGCGAGCTTCAAGAACGACGCCGCCGGCGTGCCCGGCCGCTTCAACGTGATGGACTACCGCGGCGCAACCGTGATCGCCGACTACGGCCACAACACCGACGCCATGCGCGCGCTGGTGGCCGCGGTCGACACCATGCCGGCGAAGAAGCGCTCGGTGGTGATCAGCGGCGCCGGCGATCGCCGCGACTGCGACATTCGCGACCAGACCGCGATCCTCGGCCAGGCCTTCGACGACGTGATCCTCTACCAGGACGCCGCCCAGCGCGGCCGAGCCGACGGCGAGGTCATGGCGCTGCTGCGCCAAGGCCTGGAAGGCGCCGAGCGGACCCGCTTCATCGACGAGATCCGTGGCGAGTTCATCGCCATCGACAGTGCCCTGGCCCGGCTGCAGCCCGGCGACCTGTCGCTGATCCTGGTCGACCAGGTCGAGGAAGCGCTGGCCCACCTCGCCAAGCGCATCGCCGCCGGCTGAGTTGGCCCCCACGCTCCCCCACTGCGTGTGGGTCGCTGCCCCCCGAGGGGGCCGCAGGCCGCCTTGGGGCGGCCCGGCGCCGGCCTGAGCGCTCCCACGCTCCCTCTGACGCGAGCGTCTGTCCGACAGAAAAGCGCGCCTGCAGGACGCCGCGCGCGGCCCCCTCGTCCCACACGCTTCCTGAGCCCCGGCCCCCACAGTGGCGGCCTGGGGTGGCGCGAGTCCGCGCCGCCATGACTCAAGGAGTGACCATGAGAAACACACTGCGTTCCTGTTCCGCTGCCCTTCTGGCCGCCGGCAGCCTGTTCGGCGCCTCGGCCGCCTTCGCCGCCGGCGCCCCCCTCGGCAGCCTGCCCTGCGACGGCATGATGCAGGACCGCGCAGCCTGCCTGCGCGAGCGAGGCGCGGCCGCCGACACGGCGCGCCGCGGCGGCTTCCCCGCCCCGGACGCGGCCACCCTGCAGCAGAACGCGCTGGCCCGTTGCGCCCGCCAGCCGGCCGGCGACCGCGAGGCCTGCGAAGCCCGGGTCATGGATGGCACCGTCACCGGAAGCGTGCTGGGCGGCGGCGTGATCCGGCAGGCCGAAACGCCCGTGCGCTGAATCGTGTGACAAGCGGGGGAAACCCCAGGTTTGTCATGCGACTGTCACAATTCGCATGTGTCGGCTGGCTATAGTCATGGGAATGTACTAACGAGGAAGCCTTTCCCATGAACGCCATCAAGGTCGCCCGCCGATTCATCGAAACGGACCCGGCCGACGCGTCTGCAAAAATCCTCGCCCGACTGGTGCTGGCGCTCGAATCAGAGGCAAGTTTCGAGCTCGTCACGCTCTACGACCTCGACTACAAGAGCTTCCAGTTGGCCATGGACATCCTGAAGGAATGGCGTCTCGACCGCTACTACGCGAGCAAGTCCAAGCTGTACGATCTGTCGGTGCAGGTCAGCGAACTCAAGGAGTGAAGGCGGCGCCCGATGCAGTCGGGTCCCCGCGTGGCCCCGTGGTCGAATTCGAACTCAAGTTCCAGGTCGATGCCGCGCATCAGGCGGCGGTCGAAGCGGCGGTGGCGCGCGGGCGCTCGCACCGCGCGCATCTGCGCGCCCGCTACTACGACACCGCCGATGGCGCGCTGGCAGCGCAACATATCGTGCTCCGGGTGCGCAAGGAAGACGGTGCCTGGGTGCAAACCGCCAAGGCCCCGGGCGAGCGGCTGGTTGAGCGCCTCGAGCACAACGTCGAACTCCCGCCTGGCCGGGCCAGCGACACGCCGTTGCCCCTGGTCGGCCGGCATCACGGGACGCCGGTCGGCGAACGGATCGCCGAGGCCCTGCGCCAGGCCGGGCACGACCCCGCCGAAGTCGCGCTGGTGCCGCTGTACGGCACCGACGTCTGGCGCACCACGCGTGAGATGCGCAGCGGCGACGCGCTGGTCGAACTGGCCTTCGACCTCGGGTCGGTGCGCGCCGGCGACCGCACCCATCCGCTGCGCGAACTCGAGATCGAGCTCAAGCACGGGAGTCCGTCGTCGCTGCTCGAACTCGCCGGCCGCTGGCGCGCGCGCTACGGGCTCTGGCTCGACACCGTCTCCAAGGCAGAGCGCGGAGAGCGGCTGGCCCGCGGCGCCGAGCACGGCCCGCCGGTCAAGGCCACGGCGCCGCGGCTGGAGGCCGATGCGAGCGGTCCGCAGGTATTTCGTGCGGTGCTCGACAGCTGCCTGAGCCAGATTCTTCCGAACGCCAGCGAGGTCGCGGCCGAAAGCACCGACCCCGAGCACGTGCACCAGCTGCGCGTCGGCATCCGGCGCCTGCGCACCGCGCTGCGGGAGATGGCCGAGTTCGCGCCGGCCATCGATCCGGCCTGGGAGCCGGCGCTGGCCGAGACCTTCGGCGCGCTGGGCCGCCAGCGCGATCGCGAGCACGTGATGGGCAGCGTGCAACCGCAGCTGGAGGCCCATGGCGCACCGCCCTGCAGCATCGCCGCGGACTCGGACGCCACCCCTTCGGCCGCGGAGACGGTGCGGAGCCCGGCCTTCCAGGCGGCGCTGATGAACCTGATCGCCGCCTCCTTGCCCGCCGCCGCCGCGACCGACCCGGCTGCCAAGGCCCCCTCGGCCCGCAAGGCGCTGCGGGCCCGGCTCTCGAAGCTGCATCGACAGGTGCTGCGCGACGGCAAGCGCTTCGAAAGCCTCGGAGCGGTCGAGCAGCATCGCGTGCGCAAGCGTCTCAAGCGCCTTCGCTACCTGGGCGAGTTCGTGGCACCGCTGTTCGGGCGGCGCACCGCGGAGCGCTTCCTGGCGCAGCTGGAGCCGGCGCAGGATGCCCTCGGCGCCCACAACGATGCCGCGACCGCCATGGCCGCCTACCGCGCGCTTGCCGCAACGGACGGTGCGGCATGGTTCGCGGTCGGCTGGCTGGCGGCCAACCATCCGGCCAGCGCCAAGCAGTGCCGCAAGGCGCTCGCCAAGGTGGCCGAACTCACGCCGTTCTGGAAGTCCTGAAGCGGTCCGTCCAGGCCGCGCGGCTCAATGGGAGTGCCGCGGCACGGCCGCACCACGGCAGCCGACCAGGAAATCGAAGTCGCAGCCCTCGTCGGCCTGCAGCACATGGTCGACATACAGTCGCTGGTAGCCGCCGCCGGTCGCGGGTGCGGCGCGGCCGGCGATCGCCTGCAGGCGCTCGGCCAGTTCGGCGTCGTCGATGTCGAGATGCAGCCGTCCAGCCTCGCAGTCGAGCTCGATCCAGTCGCCGTCCTGCACCGCCGCCAGCGGGCCGCCGTCGGCCGCTTCAGGGGCCACATGCAGCACGACCGTGCCGTAGGCGGTGCCGCTCATGCGGGCGTCGGAGATCCGCACCATGTCCTTGACGCCCTGGCGCAGCAGCTTGGGCGGCAGGCCCATGTTGCCGACCTCGGCCATGCCCGGGTAGCCCTTCGGCCCGCAGTTCTTCAAGACCATCACCGAGCTGGCGTCGATCTCGAGTGAGTCGTCGACGATGCGCGCCTTGTAGTGCTCGAGATTCTCGAACACCACCGCCCGGCCCCGGTGCCTGAGCAGTTCGGGCGAAGCGGCCGAGGGCTTGAGCACCGCGCCGCGCGACGCCAGGTTGCCGCGCAGGATGCACATGCCGCCATCGGCGACCAGCGGCCTGTCCAGCGGCCGGATCACCTCGTCGTTGAAGCTCGGCGCCTCGCGCACGTTGTCCCAAAGCGAACGGCCGTTGACGGTCAGCGCGCCGGGATGCGGCAGCAGGCCATGCTCGCCCAGGCGTCGCAGCACGGCCGGCAGGCCGCCGGCGTAGTAGAACTCCTCCATCAGGAAGCGGCCCGAGGGCATCAGGTCGACCAGGGTCGGCGTGCCGCGGCCGAAGCGGGTCCAGTCCTCGAGTTCGAGCGCGACGCCGATCCGGCCCGCGATCGCCTTCAGGTGGATCACCGCATTGGTCGAGCCGCCGATCGCCGCGTTGACGCGGATCGCATTCTCGAAGGCCTCGCGGGTCAGGATCTTCGACAGCGTGAGCCCCTCGCGCGCCATCTCGACCGCGCGCATGCCCGACATCTGCGCCAGCACGTAGCGCCGCGCATCGACCGCCGGGATCGCCGCGTTGTGCGGCAGCGAGGCGCCCAGCGCCTCGGCCATGCAGGCCATGGTCGAGGCCGTGCCCATGGTGTTGCAAGTGCCCGCCGAACGCGACATGCCGGCCTCGGCCGACAGAAACTGGTGCAGGTCGATCTCGCCGGCCTTCATCGACTCGTGCAGCTGCCAGACGGCGGTGCCGGAGCCGATGTCGCGGCCCTCGAGCTTGCCGTTGAGCATCGGTCCGCCGGTGACGACGATCGCCGGGATGTCGCAGCTGGCGGCCCCCATCAGCAGCGCCGGCGTGGTCTTGTCGCAGCCGGTGAGCAGCACCACGGCATCGATCGGGTTGCCGCGGATCGCCTCCTCGACGTCCATGCTGGCGAGGTTGCGCGTCAGCATCGCGGTCGGACGCAGGTTGGACTCCCCGTTGGAGAACACCGGGAACTCGACCGGAAAGCCGTTTGCTTCTGATATACCGCGCTTGACGTGCTCGGCAATCTTGCGGAAGTGCGCATTGCAGGGCGTCAGCTCGGACCAGGTGTTGCAGATGCCGATGATCGGCCGGCCGTCGAACTCGTGGTCCGGAATGCCCTGGTTCTTCATCCAGCTGCGGTACATGAAGCCGTTCTTGTCGGCCGGGCCGAACCATTCGGCGGAGCGCAGCTTCCGGGTCGGGGTGTCAGGCATGCCGTGGCCTCAGTGGGTACCGGTGCCGCGCGCCGTGAACAGGCGCTGCAGCAGGCAGAAGACGAACAGCAGCACGCCCACCACGATGCGGGTCCACCACGAGCTCAGCGTGCCGTCGAAGGAGATCAGGGTCTGGATGATGCCCAGCATGAGCACGCCGAACAGCGTGCCCACCACGTAGCCGACCCCGCCGGTGAGCAGGGTGCCGCCGATCACCACCGCGGCGATGGCGTCGAGCTCGAGGCCGATCGCATGCAGGCCGTAGCCCGACAACATGTAGAAGGTGAAGACCACGCCGCCCAGCGCCGAGCAGAAGCCCGACAGCGTGTAGACGCCGACCACGGTCGAGCGCACCGGCAGGCCCATCAGCAGCGCCGACTGCTCGCTGCCGCCGATGGCGTACACCGCGCGGCCGAAGGGCGTGAAGTGGGCGATGAACACCGCCAGCGCCACCACCGCCAGCGCGATCAGCGCCGACACCGACAGCGAGGCATCGCCCCACACCGGCAGCCGCCACTGCGAGACCTTGGCATAGAACTCGTTGGTGATGCTGATCGAGTCGATGCTGATCAAGTAGCACAGGCCGCGCGCGAGGAACATGCCGGCCAGGGTCACGATGAAGGGCTGCAGCCGGAAGCGCTCGATCAGCAGGCCCATGAAGGCGCCGAAGGCCGTGCCCATCGCCAGCACCAGCGGAATCACCAGCGCCGGGCTCCAGCCGTGCTTCTCGACCAGCGAGGCCGAGACCATGGTGGTCAGCGCGATCACCGAGCCGACCGACAGGTCGATGCCGCCCGACAGGATCACGAAGGTCATGCCGACCGCGACGATGCACACGAAGGCGTTGTCGATCAGCAGGTTCAGGAACACCTGCGGCGAGAAGAAGCCGTCGTAGAAGACCGACCCCAGGGTCGCCATCAGCATGAACAGCGAGATCGTCGCCGCCAGCGGCAGGTATTTGGGATTGAAGCGCGCGCCGGCCGGCCGGCCGCGCGACGCCGCGTTCGCGCCATCGGCCGCCGCGGCTTCGTTCGACACCAGCGCGCTCATCGCGTCGCCCCCCCATGCGCCGGCCGCACCGCCAGCTGCCGCAGACAGGCCCGGAACTCCGCCGACTGCAGCAGCATCACCACGAACACCACCACCGCCTTGACCACCAGGTTGATCTCGGGCGGCACACCGAGCGAATAGATCGCGTAAGTCAGGGTCTGGATGATCAGCGCGCCGATCACGCTGCCGACCAGGCTGAAGCGCCCGCCCGTGAGCGCGGTGCCGCCGAGCGTCACGGCCAGGATGGCGTCGAGTTCGAGCAATTGGCCGGCGTTGTTGCCGTCCGCGCTCTTGACGTTGGAGCTGATCAGCAGGCCCGCGACGCCGGCGCAGAAGCCGCAGAACATGTAGGCGCCGACCACGATGCGGCGCGCCCGCACGCCGGCGACCCGGGCCGCGCCCGGATTGATGCCCACCGCCTGGATGAAGAGGCCGAGCGCGCTGCGCGTGATCGCGAGGTACAGCAGCGCGAAGACGATGGCCGCGACGTAGACCGAGAACGGCAGCCCGAACAGATAGCCGCTGCCGATGAAGAAGAAGGGCGCGTAGTAGATGGTGATGATCTGCCCGCCGGTGATCAGTTGCGCGATGCCGCGCCCGGCCACCATCAGGATCAGGGTCGCGATGATCGGCTGCATGCCGACGCGAGCGACCAGCAGGCCATTCCAGAGACCGCAGGCCAGCGCGGCGCCGAGCGCGCCCACGATCGCCAGCCACATCGGGAAGCGGCTCACCTGCGCCGCCGCGCCATTGCTGACCACCAGCGAGCCGCCGATCATCCAGGCCGCGATGGCCGCCGCGATCGCCACCACCGCGCCGACCGAGATGTCGATGCCGCGGGTGGCGATCACCAGCGTCATGCCGAGCGACACCAGCACCAGCGGCGCGGCACGGTTCAGGATGTCGATCAGGCTGCCGTAGAGATGGCCGCTGCGCCATTCGAGATGCAGGAAGCTCGGGTTGAAGGCCGCGTTGATCGCCAGCAGCAGCAGCAGCGTGACCAGCGGCCAGGCGAGGCGGTGTTTGAACGATTGCGTCATGTCTCCGCCGCGATCAGTTCGTAGACCGCGTCCTCGCTGCTGCCGCCCGGCAGTTCGCCGACCTTGCGCCGCTCGCGCAGCACCGCGATGCGGTGCGACACCCGCACCACCTCGTTCATTTCGGACGAGATGAACAGCACCGCCATGCCGCCGCGTGCGAGCCGCAGGATCTCGTCCATGATCTCCTGCTTGGCCGCGACGTCGATGCCCCGGGTCGGCTCGTCGAGGATCAGCAGCCGCGGCTCGATCGCCAGCCAGCGCGCCAGCACCGCCTTCTGCTGGTTGCCACCCGACAGCAGGCCGATCGGCGTCTCGATGCTGGCGGTCTTGATGCCGAGCGCCTTCACGAAGCGCTCGGCCAAGGCGGCCTGCTCGGCGCGCGACAGCGTGTTGCGCACGCCGCGCCGCGCCTGCAGCGCCAGCGCGATGTTCTCCCGCACCGACAGCTCGGCCACGATGCCGTCGGTCTTGCGCTCCTCGGGGCACAGCGCGATGCCGTGCCTCACGGCATCGGCCGGGCTCGCCAGCTCGACCGCGACGCCATCGACGCGCAGGCGCCCCTGGTCGGGCCTGGCCAGCCCGAACAGCAGCCGGGCCAGTTCGGTGCGGCCGGCGCCGAGCAAGCCGGCCAGGCCCACCACCTCGCCGGCGCGCACTTGCAAGTCGACCGGCTGCAGCTGCCCGCGCTGGCCCAGGCCCTCGGCCTCCAGCAGGGCCGGCGCCGTGGCCTCGATCGCCGGCAGTTCGGCATGGCCGCTCGCCTGGGCCGCGAACTCGCGGCCGACCATCGCCGAGATCAGGGCCTGCGGTCCCAGATCGGCGGTCGGCCACTCGCCCACCCAGCCGCCGTTGCGCAGCACCGTGATGCGGTCCGACACCGCATAGACCTGGTTCAGGAAGTGGGTGACGAACAGGATCGCGAGGCCCTGCCCCCGCAGCCGGCGCAGCACCGCGAACAGGCTCTTGACTTCCTCGTCGTCCAGGCTCGAGGTCGGCTCGTCGAGGATCAGCACCTTCGACGAGAGGCCCAGCGCACGCGCGATCGCCACCATCTGCTGCACCGCCACCGAGTAGCTCGACAGCAGCTGCGTGACATCGATGTCGATGTCGAGCCGCGCCAGCAGCGCCCGTGCTTCGCGGTGCACCGCGGCCCAGTCGATGCGCCAGCCCTGGGCCGGGCCGCGACGCGGATAGCGGCCGGCGAAGATGTTCTCGGCCACCGACAGGTTGGGGCAGAGATTGACCTCCTGGTAGACCGTGCTGATGCCCAGGTGCTGGGCGTCGAGCGGCGAGTCCGGCCGGATCGGCTGGCCGGCCAGCGCCATCTCGCCGGCATCGGCCGCATAGACCCCCGTGAGCACCTTGATCAAGGTCGACTTGCCGGCCCCGTTCTGCCCCAGCAGGGCATGGATCTCGCCGGCACGCAGGCGCAGCGAGACGCCCGACAGTGCCGGCACGCCGTTGAAGCGTTTGTCGATGCCCGTGAGCAGCAGCACGGGCGCGCCGGTTGAAATGTCCATGCTATTTGTTCTTGTTGTAGACATCGACGAACACCGCCGCCAGCAGCACCAGCCCCTTGATCACCTGCTGGTAGTCGATGCCGATGCCGAGGATCGACATGCCGTTGTTCATCACGCCCATGATGAAGGCGCCGATGACCGCGCCCATCACGCGGCCGACGCCGCCCGAGGCCGACGCCCCGCCGATGAAACAGGCCGCGATCACGTCGAGTTCGAAGCCGAGGCCGGCCTTCGGCGTCGCCGTGTTGAGCCGGGCCGCGAACACCAGGCCGGCGAGCGCCGCCAGCACGCCCATGTTGACGAAGGTCAGGAAGGCCAGCCGCTGGGTCTTGACGCCCGACAGCCGGGCCGCCTTCTCGTTGCCGCCCAGCGCGTAGATGCGCCGGCCCACGGTGGTGCGGTTGGTGACGAAGTCGTAGGCGACGATCAGTACCGACATCACGATCAGCACGTTCGGCAGGCCCTTGTAGGTCGCCAGCAGGTAGCTCAGCAGCAGGATGACGGCGGCGAAGAACAGGTTCTTGCCGAGGAAGAAGACGTAGGGTTCGGTCTCCATGCCGTGCTTGGCCAGCTTGGCCCGGCCGCGCAGCTTGAAGAAGACCAGCGCCGCGGCGGCGAGCGCGCCGAGCAGCAGCGAGGTGGAGCGCAGGCTCTCGCCGCCCAGCGGGTCGGGCACGAAGCCCGAGCTGAGCTTCTGGAAGGCCTCCGGGAAAGGGCCCACCGACTGGCCCGCGAGCAGCGCCAGGGTCAGGCCCTTGAACACCAGCATGCCGGCCAGCGTGACGATGAACGACGGGATCCGGAAGAAGGCCACGAACCAGCCCTGCGCCGCGCCGATCGCGCCGCCGGCGATGAGGCAGACGATGAAGGTCGGCACGAAGTGCCATTCATACTCGACCATCAGCACCGCCGCCAGCGCGCCGATGAAGCCGCACACCGAGCCCACCGACAGGTCGATGTGGCCGGCCACGATCACCAGCAGCATGCCCAGCGCCATGATCACGATGTAGCTGTTCTGCAGCAGCAGGTTGGTGAGGTTCAGCGGCCGCATCAGGGTGCCGTCGGTCAGCACCTGGAACAGCACCATGATCGCGACCAGCGACATCAGCATGCCGTACTCGCGCAGGTTGTTCTTGAGGAAGCCGGCGTGGGCGCCGGGCGCCGCCGGCGCCAGGTGGGTGGCGGCCTTCACGGCCTCGACTTCAGGCGGCATGGACGCTGCTCCCGGAAGCGACTATGACGCGCATGATCTTCTCCTGCGAGGCCTCTGCGGCCGGAAACTCGGCGACGAAGCGCCCCTCGTTCATCACGTAGATGCGGTCGCACATGCCGAGCAGCTCGGGCAGTTCCGACGAAATCATGAGGATGCCTTTCCCTTCGCTCGCAAGCCGTTCGATGATGGTGTAGATCTCGTACTTGGCGCCGACGTCGATGCCGCGCGTGGGCTCGTCGAGGATCAGCAGCTCGGGCTGGGCGAACAGCCATTTGCTCAGCACCACCTTCTGCTGGTTGCCGCCCGAGAGGTTGACCACGCGCTGGTCCACGCCGGCACAGCGGATGTTGAGCGCGCGCCGGTAGTCGTTCGCGACCTTGAACTCCCGGCCGTCGTCGATCACCCCGCGCTCGGAGACGGCAGCCAGGTTGGCGAGGCTCACGTTCTTGCGGATGTCCTCCTCCAGCACCAGCCCGGCGCTCTTGCGGTCCTCGGTGACGTAGGCGATGCCGTGGTCGATCGCCTTGCGGATGGTGCTCACATCGACTTCCTTGCCGTGCATGTGCACCGAGCCGCTGATGCGCTGTCCGTAGGAGCGCCCGAACACGCTCATCGCGAACTCGGTGCGGCCCGCGCCCATCAGCCCTGCGATGCCGACGATCTCGCCGCGCCGCACGTGCAGGTCGACGCCCTTGATCTGCTCGCGATCGGCGTGCAGCGCGTGGTGCACGTGCCAGTCGCGCACTTCGAAGATGGTCTCGCCGATGTCCGGCCTGCGCTCCGGGTAGCGGTGCGCCATGTCGCGCCCGACCATGCCGCGGATGATGCGGTCCTCGCTGATCGGCGCGCCGCGGCAGTCCATGGTCTCGACGGTCGCGCCGTCGCGCAGCACGGTGATCGAATCGGCCACCTTGGCGATCTCGTTGAGCTTGTGCGAGATGAGGATCGACGCGATGCCCTGCGCCTTCAGCTCCAGCAGCAGGCGCAGCAGGGCATCGCTGTCGCTCTCGTTCAGGCTCGCGGTCGGCTCGTCGAGGATCAGCAGCTTGACCTCTTTCGAGAGCGCCTTCGCGATCTCGACCAGCTGCTGCTTGCCGACGCCCAGGTTGGTGATCAGCGCCGTCGGCGGCTCCTTGAGCCCGACCTTGGCCAGCAGGGCGCGGGTGCGGGCATAGGCCTCGAACCAGTCGATCACGCCCCCGCGCGCCGTCTCGTTCCCGAGGAAGATGTTCTCCGCGATCGACAGCAGCGGCACCAGCGCCAGCTCCTGGTGGATGATGATGATGCCGAGCTTCTCGCTGTCGGAGATGTCCTTGAAGCGGCGCAGCTGGCCCTCGAAGTGGATCTCGCCCTGGTACGAGTCGCAGGGATACACGCCGCTCAGGACCTTCATCAGCGTCGACTTGCCCGCGCCGTTCTCGCCGACCACGGCATGGATCTCGCCCGCGCGCACCGCGAGATTGACGTTGTCCAGCGCGTTCACGCCCGGAAAGGTCTTGGTGATGCCGCGCATCTCCAGGATCACATCGTTCACCGTGGCTCCTTCCACCCGCACGCCGTTCACCGGCCTACTTGATCTGGCTCTCCTTGTAGTAGCCGCTGTCGACCAGCGTCTGCTTCCAGTTCGAGGCATCGACGCTGACCGGCTTCAGCAGGTACGACGGCACGACCTTGACGCCGTTGTTGTAGGTCTTGGTGTCGTTCACCTCGGGCGTCTTGCCGGCCAGCATCGCGTCCACCATGCCCACCGTCACCTTCGCCAGTTCGCGCGTGTCCTTGAACACGGTCGAGGTCTGCTCCTTCTTCAGGATCGACTTGACCGACGGCACCTCGGCGTCCTGGCCGGTCACCACCGGCATCGGCTGCTGCGCCGAGCCATAGCCCACGCCCTTGAGCGACGAGATGATGCCGATCGACAGGCCGTCGTACGGAGACAGCACCGCGTCGACCCGGTCCTTGGTGTAGTAGGCCGACAGCAGGTTGTCCATCCGGGCCTGCGCCACCGCGCCGTCCCAGCGCAGGGTCGAGACCTTGTCCATGCCCATCTGCTTGCTGCGCACCACCAGCTTGCCGCTGTCGATATAGGGCTTGAGCACCGACATCGCGCCGTTGTAGAAGAAGAAGGCGTTGTTGTCGTCGGGCGAGCCGCCGAACAGCTCGATGTTGTAGGGGCCCTTGCCCTCCTTGAGCTTGAGCGCGTTCTCGATGTAGCTGGCCTGCAGCACCCCGACCTGGTAGTTGTCGAAGGTGGCGTAGTAGTCGACGTTCTTCGAGCCCTTGATGAGCCGGTCGTAGGCGATCACCTTGACGCCCTTGTCGGCCGCCTTCTGCAGCACGTCCGACAGCGTCGTGCCGTCGATGGCCGCGATCACCAGCACCTTGGCGCCCTTGGTCACCATGTTCTCGACCTGCGCCAGCTGGTTCGGGATGTCGTCGTCGGCGTACTGCAGGTCGGTCTTGTAGCCCTTCTCGTTGAAGTACTTGACCATGTTCGAACCGTCGGCGATCCAGCGCGCCGACGACTTGGTCGGCATCGAGATCGCGACCAGGCCCTTGTCCTGGGCCTGTGCCAGCGGCGCCAGGCCGAACAGTCCCAGGGCGGCGCCGGCCAGCAGGGTCTTGATGAAAGTGCGTTTCATGAGAAGGTCTCCTAGTTGTATTTGCGGACGCGCGGCGCTGCGCTGTCGCACGGCGCCGCGCGCGGTCTCAGTACTTGCGGTTCGGGAATTCGGCTTTGGCGACTTCCATCGGGAAGATCCCTTCCTTGGTCAGGATGCGCTTGGGCAGCGGCTTGCCGGCCTTGATGTCGGCCACCGCGGCCATCAGCTGCGGGCCCAGCAGCGGGCTGCACTCGACCGAGACATTGAGCTTGCCGGCCATCATGGCCTCGAAGGCGCCCTTCACGGCGTCGATCGAGATGATGATGATGTCCTGCGCCGGCTTCATTCCGGCTTCCTCGATGGCCTGGATCGCGCCGATCGCCATGTCGTCGTTGTGCGCGAACAGCACGTTGATCTTCTTGCCCTCGGCCTTCAGGAAGGCTTCCATCACCTCCTTGCCCTTGGCGCGCGTGAAGTCGCCGGTCTGCGAGCGGATGATCTTGAACTTCGGGTCGGCCTTGATGATCTCCTCGAAGCCCTTCTTGCGGTCGATCGCCGGCGCCGAGCCCACCGTGCCCTGCAGCTCGACGATGTTGATCGGGCCGGGGTTGCCCTTTTCCTTCTCGACCAGCCAGCGGCCGGCCTTGCGGCCTTCCTCGACGAAGTCCGAGCCCATGAAGGTGACATAGAGCGAGTCGTCCTTGGTGTTGACCGAGCGGTCGGTCAGCACCACCGGGATCTTGGCCGCCTTGGCCTCGAGCAGCACCGTGTCCCAGCCCGACTCGACCACCGGCGAGAAGGCGATGACGTCGACCTTCTGCGCGATGTACGAGCGGATCGCCTTGATCTGGTTCTCCTGCTTCTGCTGCGCATCCGAGAACTTGAGCTCGACCCCGGCGTCGGCCGCGGCCGACTTGATCGACTCGGTGTTGGCGGTGCGCCATTCGCTTTCGGCGCCGACCTGGGCGAAGCCGAGCACCGGCTTCTTCTGCGCCAGGGCCGTGGCCGGCAGCAGCGAGGACAACGTGGCGGATGCGAGCGCGATATTGAGCGTGCGACGGTTCAGTTTCATGATGTCTCCTGGTTGGCGTGGTGAAAAGGCTCTTGTTGGTTCTCTTGTTTGTTATTGGTTGAGGACAGAGCAAAAACTGCTGCGCAGTTTCTTGATCTGTCCCGCAAGGTCTCAGGAAAGCACGTAGCCTGTCTTTACGCTGGTGTAGAACTCCGCCGCATGCCGGCCTTGTTCTCGCGGCCCATAGCTCGAAGCCTTGCGGCCGCCGAAAGGCACGTGGTAGTCGACGCCGGCGGTCGGCAGGTTGACCATCGTCATGCCGACCTTCGCATGCCGCTTGAAATGCATGGCACGCGCGAGCGAAGTGGTGCAGATGCCGGCGCAGAGCCCGAAGGGCGTGTCGTTGGCGATCTGCAGCGCATGGTCGTAGTCGTCGGCACGCAGCACGCAGGCCACCGGACCGAAGATCTCGTCGCGCGCGATGCGGTGCTCGGGCCGCGCCAGGAACAGCGCCGGGCTCATGTAATGGCCGACCGTCGCGCGCTGCAGCGCTTCACCGCCCCAGACGTGCTCGGCGCCCTCCTCGCGCGCGGCGCCGACGGCGGCCAGGTTCTGTGCCAGTTGCGCGCGGTCGACCACCGGGCCGATGTCGGTGCCGCGCTCCAGCGCATGCCCGACCTTGAGCGCCGCCAGCCGGTGGCGCAGCCGCGCCACGAAGGCGTCGTGCACGGCGCCCTCGACGATCAGCCGGCTGGATGCGGTGCAGCGCTGGCCGGTCGAGAAGTAGGCGCCCTGCACGGCGCAGTCGACCGCCCGATCGAGATCGGCGTCGGCCAGCACCAGCAGCGGATTCTTGCCGCCCATCTCGAGCTGCACCTTGGCCCGCCGCCGCGTCGCGGCGTGCAGGATCTGCTCGCCGGTGGCGACCGAGCCGGTGAAGCTGATCGCGTCCACGCCCGCACTGTCGACCATCGCCTGGCCGACCTCGCGGCCGCTGCCCATCACGAGGTTGAAGGTGCCCGCCGGCAGCGCGGCCCGGCTGATGATCTCGGCCAACGCCCAGCCGCAGGCCGGCACCAGTTCGGACGGCTTGAACACCACGCTGTTGCCATGGGCCAGCGCCGGCGCGATCTTCCAAGCCGGGATCGCGAGCGGGAAGTTCCAGGGCGTGATCAGCCCGACCACGCCGAGCGGTTCGCGCGTCACGTCGACCTGCACCCCCGGCCGCACCGAAGCCAGCATCTCGCCACCGCTCGCGCGCAGCGCCTCGCCGGCGAAGAACTTGAAGATGTGGCCGGCCCGCGCGGCCTCGCCGACGGCCTCGGCCAGGGTCTTGCCCTCCTCGCGCGCCAGCAGCAGGCCGAGTTCCTCGCGCCGGGCCAGCAGCTCGCTGCCGATCTGGTCGAGCGCATCGGCGCGCCGCTGCGGCGTGCTCTGGCTCCAGTGCGGAAAAGCATCGGCCGCGGCGCGGACCGCCACCTCGGTCTGGCTGCGGTCGGCCCGCGCGTATTCGGCCACCACTTCGCGGGTATCGGACGGGTTCTCGCTCAGGCCCGTCGTGACACCGCTTTCCCAACGGCCATTGATGTACTGGCGGGCTTTCTGTTGGAGTTCGCTGCGTTTCACGGTGACGCGAGTCTAGGAATCACACCCATATCTTTCCAATCAAGATTTGGATCGAATGCATACCCGAAGAAGCATTCAGGTAAACCCCATGACCAACTACACGCACTGGTTCATCCGTGCGCGACTCAAGACCCGGCAGCTGCTGTTGCTGGTGGCCCTGGCCGAGGAGGGCAACATCCATCGCGCGGCCCAGGTGCTCAACATGACGCAGCCGGCGGCCTCCAAGCTCCTGAAGGACCTCGAGGATGTGCTCGAGGTGTCGCTGTTCGACCGCCTGCCGCGCGGCATGCGGCCCACCTGGTATGGCGAGATCATGATCCGCCACGCCCGGGTCGCGCTGGCGAGCCTGAACCAGGCGCACGACGAACTCAGCGCGCTCAAGGCCGGCCGCGCCGGCCAGGTCAATATCGGCGTCATCACCGCACCGGGCCTGGTGCTGCTGCCGCCGGCGGTGGCCGAGGTGAAGCGCGAGCAGCCCAACCTGCGGGTGTCGGTCGAGATCGAGACCAGCCCGGTGCTGCTCGAACGCCTCGAGCAGGGCAAGCTCGACCTGCTGGTGGCACGGCTGTTCGCCGAGCACGACAAGACCAACCTGCGCTACGAGGCCCTGACCGAGGAACCGGTGTGCGCATTGGTGCGCCCGGGCCATCCGCTGCTCGGTGTCAGCGGCCTGAGCCTGCGCGACCTGGTGTCGGCCGGCTGGATCGTGCCGCCCGCCGGCAGCGTGCTGCGGCACCGCTTCGAACTGATGTTCCAGGAAGAAGGGCTGGCACCGCCGATCAACGTGATCGAGACCGCGGCGCTGCTCTTCATCACCCGCATGTTGCAGCAGAGCGACATGGTCGCGGTGCTGGCCACCGACGTGGCGCGCTACTACGCGAGCCACGGCATCGTGGCGCTGCTGCCGGTCGAGATGCCCTGCCACATGGATGCCTTCGGCATCATCACGCGGACCGACCGGCTGCTGTCGCCGGCCGCCAAGGTGATGATGAAGGCACTGAAGGCGGCGAGCTTCAGCGCCTACGGCCGGCGCCTCGACCCCGACTGAGCGTGCCATTGCAATTTCGCGATGCCGCGTCGCAACATCGGCGCGGATCGGTTATGCCGGCAGGTCGTCGGCCGATTGTTTCGTTTCCAGCAACACCGCGGTTCGATTTCATTAGGGTTTTTACTTAGTCTTCAGCCTTAGACTTGCGTGGACGGATCGCCGAAGCGCCCTCCGCCCGTTCAAACCAACAAGGACAACTGAAATGAAGACCTCGCAAATCATCGCCGCCGCCACCCTGTCGCTGCTTGCCGCCGCTGGCGCCCAAGCCGAAACCTATGACGGCGTGCATGCGCTCACTTCCGCCAACAGCCGCGCCGAAGTGAGCGCCCAGGCCGCAGTCGCGGCCCACAGCGCGAACCCCTACGCGGAAGGCTACAACAACGGCGTGACCACCATCGCCAGCGCGCGCGATCGTTCGTTGGTGCGTAGCGAAGCCGTCGCCGCCGCCCACCGGCCGAACCAGAACGTGCGGATCGAATCCTTCGCCAACAGCGTGATCCCGCCGCAATTCACCGGCCCGCGCACCAACGGCACGACGCGCCAGGCCGCCCTGTAAACCAGCGGCTCCCGAATCAACCGGCCCACGCCACGAGCGAGGCCGGTTTTTTTGCGCCTGCAAAAAATGACAGCCCAATTAAGAAAACTAAATAKCTACATAAATAGCTGAATGGGCTTCACTTACACCAAAGGGCAGCTTGTCATGCCCCCAGGGCGCGTGTTCAATTCACCTTCGCCTGCGGGCGCCTGGAGGATTGGCATGGGAAAGCAAATCAGTGCTGCCGCGGACGGGGAATCCCCCGTCGTCCGGCTGATCGATGACGACATCGCCTTCCGGCGCGCCCTGCAGCGGCTTCTCAAAGGCGCGGGGCACCAGGTGATGGAGTACGGATCGGTCGGCGAGATGCTGCTCGAAGGCATCGGCGGCGCACCGGGTTGCCTGGTGCTGGACATCCACATGCCCGGTCCCAGCGGCCTCGACCTGCAGGAGATGGTCGCCAGCCAGCCCGAACCCCTGCCCGTGATCTTCGTGACCGCGGAGGCCACGGTGCACGAGACGCTGCGGGCCATGAAGGCCGGCGCCTCGGATTTCCTGTTCAAGCCGGTGGACAGCGAGACGCTGCTGACCGTGGTCCGCAAGGCGATCGAGGACGACGCCGTGCGGCGCCAGGCGCGACGCCGGCTGTGCGCCCTGCAGACCCGCTATTCGCGGCTCAGCCCGCGCGAAAGGCAGGTCATGGAAATGGTCGTCAACGGCGCGCTCAACAAGCAGATCAGCGCCCAGCTCGGCGCCGCCGAACGGACCGTGAAGGCCCATCGCGCGCACGTCATGGAGAAGATGGAGGTGAGCTCCCTGGCCGACCTGGTGCGCGCCGTGGGACAGCTGGGCGTGACGCCGGACGGCGCCAGCCACGTCGGCGCCTGAGCTCAGCGAATGGACCGTGGGTCCTTCGAGAGAAAGCCGCTCAGAAGCAGGCACAGGCCGATCCCCAGCGCGACACCGCCGATCAGCAGCCGGCGCGCATCGACCGATCCGAAGCCGAACAGCAGGCCCACGCCCAGCACCAGGGTGCAGGCGCTGACAACCAGCACCGGCACGACCCCGCCGCGCGAGTCGGCCGGCCCCTCGCGACCGCCCCTCAGCGCGAAGAAAAGCCCGAACACGCCGAGTGCGACGCAGGCCGTGATGATGGCGCCGAAGAAGGCGATCGACCCCAGGATGCGGCCCTCGATGTCCGGGGCGGCGATCGCCACGATGCCGATCAGCAGGCGCACCAGCGCGTCGGCCAGCACCAGCCCGAACAGCCACTTGTAGCGCGGCGACTTCGACACCGCGAAGGCCAGGGCCAGCCCGAGCAAGCCGTCGATCATCGAGAAAGTGCCGTTGCGGTTCAGCGACATCGCCGCCGGAATCGTTGCCGGCGCCAGCTTGGACAGCGCGAACAGCACGCTGACCGCGCCGCGAAGCAGAAGGAGGATGCGCAGGGCGGGCATGGGCGCGCCTCGGATCAGCCGCCGTTCCAGGGCGCAATCAGCTCCCACGGCGGCGTCTTGGACTTGGTGTTCTTGCAGAAGATGTAGCTGCCCGAGCCGAGCAGGTTCTTGTGGCGGTTCTCGATCTGCGCCAGCCGGCACGACGCCCGGCCCTTCGGGTCCTTGGCCGGCGTGACGCTGCCGCTGCTGGAGGTGTCCGGGTTCTCCCAGCTGACCTTGACGCCGTCGGCGCCCGAGTCCAGCGCCCCGTAGACCGTCTTGTTCATCAGGGCCATGTCGGCCTTGTTGAACTTGGTGATCGGCGTTTCGCGTATCCCGTTGTAAAAGGTCAACGGGGTGGCGGCCGCGGTTGCCGCTCCGGCCATCGCCAGCACGATGGCCAGCCCCTTCAGTGTGTCGCTCGCACGCATGCCTGGCTCCTCATTTGGGAAGAACGAAATTGACCTGGAACCGGACGAACCAGTCGGACGCATTGTCGGGCCGGATCACGTTGTAGCCCGCACCGACGACGAAATTCATCGGCACGAAGCCCTCGGGCCGCACCAGCAGCGAATACGACACGCCGAGCGGCACCGTCCAGCGCTGGCTCGAACGCTTCTGCTCCCAGTCGGCCGTGACGATCCCGATGTAGCCGAGCGACTGCGTCGAATCCAGCCGGTAGCTGACGATGGGCTGGAACGTGAAGGCACTCACGTTCGGCTGGTTGTCGTCGCCGGCGACGGACCAGACCTGGGTCGCCAGCGCGCCCATGGTCCAGGGGCCGGACTCCTTGAGCCCGACCACCGCCGGGCCGAGCGACCACTTGCCCGCGCCCAGCCGGTCGTCGGTGGCGGTGCGCAGGACCATCGCGGGACCGAAGCCCCAGATCCATCCGCCTTCGCCCGCCGGCGGCGCGAAGAAACCTTCGTAGGTGATGTCGCCGAGACCGTTCTTGCGGTCCTGGCCCGGCAGCACCGCGGGGTTCGACAGCAGCGGAACGATGGCACGGTTGATCAGCGACCAGCCGCCGCCGATCTTGATCGGATAGACCGGCTGGATGTTGAGCGTGTATTGCGGCTTCTCGAAGGGCCCGGCGTTGTAGTTGGTGGTCCACTGGAATGGCAAGGTGACGATGTCGGCGATCGGGTTCGCCAATTTCTTCTGCAGGTCGGCGTCGTCCTGGGCCCAGGCGCCGCAGGCCGCGAACGATGCCGCCGCCATGGCCAGCCGGAGCGGGCGCTTCGCGATCGTCATGCGGTCTCCTGGTGAAGGGGAGCGTTCCGGACCACTCCTGTTCGATTCGCAACCTCTGGCCACGAGAGCATCTTGGGTGACCGTGCAAGCGCTGCAAATTGGACCAACGGGCAGGCGCCATTGCCCTTTCGGGCAATCGGGCCGGGCGCGCCGGCGATGGCGCATCGGGCCTCCGAGGTCGTACGATGGCACCTGCGACAGCGCATTTCCAGGAAGCAGGGGGACAGATGACAACAACGAGGTTCGACATCGCAGCCGTGGTGACCGCAGCGGTCATCGGCATGCCCATGATGGCCGGCGCCCAGCAGGCCGGGGGCGAAGCGCCGATTTCGGGTGAACAGCAGGAGGCCGACCTGCGGGTGATCGCCGCCCGCTGCGGTACGCCGGGCTTCGAGAAGGCCTTCTACAAGCAATCCAGGGCCGCGGTGGCGGCCGGACTGGTCATCAAGAACCGGGACCCGGTGCAGGTCGAGAAGACCATCACGTCGCTGCGCCGCAGCCCGATCGTGCTGGTCGCGACCCAGGCCGACTGCGCGGCTGAACTCAAGCGGCTGGCCGAGGTTCAGAAGCACCGGAGCGAACTGCTCAGGGGCGGAGCGGGACGCAAGAAATGAACGGCCGCGAAGACGCCGGCCCGGCGTCGCACACGCGCTAGAGCGCGCCGTAGAGGCTCTCGCCAGGCTCGGCGCGGTCATGGCGCTTGGTCGCGGTCCGGAGGCTCAGCACCCACAGCCGCGCATGTCGCTGCTCGCGGCTCTCGAAGTGCTCGGTGAAGCGCCGGATGCCGGGCCGCTCGATGGCCGCGATGGTCATCCAGTCGGTGCCGCCAAAGGATTCCGCGTCGCTGCTGCGGTCGACCAGCGCCGGACGCAAGGCCATCACCCATTCGGTCGGGACGCGCGGATCGCGGTCCAGCATCCGCAGCGCGATCTTGGCCGCCTTGGGACTCAGCGACTGAATCTTGTGGAGGTGGAAATCCAGTTCCATGGACATGGGCAGCCCTTTCAGATACACAAGGATACATGTGCATCTGGCGCGGATGCAAGGGCGCTTTTACCGGGTGCGAACGCTCGGCTTATTGGGTCTTCAGCCGTTTGTATTCATTGCGCTTCATCTCGAGGTAGTCGTTGCGGTCCACCTCGTGCAGTTGGCGCGCATAGCGCTCGGTGCTGTCGAACCACTGGGCCAGGCGCTTGGGCAATTCGGCCTCGGCCGGCGAATCGAGGTAGGCGTCGATCGCGAGGTAGTAGCGCATCGTGTTGCGCTCCACCACCCCGAGCACGCCGCCGACCAGGCTGGGCTGGCCGGATGCGTCCTTGTCCTTGGCGCTGAAGCCCACCTTGTCGCTGCCCAGGGTCGAGAGGTAGCCCTGCATCGCAATCCGGGCCGCGGTGCCGTAGGCATAGGCGTAGGCCATGTGGAGGAAGGTCTTGCCATTGGGCAGCGGCGTGGCCTCGACCTCGATGCGGTAGTCGCGCGTCGACAGCGGCCCCTTGTCGGCGCTCAGCCGGGCGCTCATGTAGTCGGCCGTCGAGACCGGAGGCTGCCAGACGAAATCGATGCGCTGCGCGTCCGACAGCGGCTGGTCGAACTTGCGGCCCACCGACACCGCCAGCGTGGTCGCCGCCCCGCCGCCTCGCACGGCGCAGTACTTGGTGTTGAGGTGCAGCATCAGGACGTCGCACCAGACCGCCGGCTTGACCAGCGCGGCGCTGACCTGGTCGAAGGGATGGTCGACCAGCGCGAAGATGTTGCCGCTCAGCTGGCCCGAGGCCTCGGTCGATTCGAGCACCAGCGGCCGGCCGAAGGCGTTCTTGTCGAACTGCGACTTGACCGCCTCGAATTTCGCCTGCAGTGCGGCGGCGCTGCCGAGCTGGGTCTGCGCCCAGACCAGCGCCGGCAGCAGCAGGCAGACACAGACCAGGAACCGGCGGAGCAACGTGTTTTGCATGCCCGCCATTGTGGTCCGCTGCGCCGCCGACGCAAGGGCCGCTCATCCAGCGGCCCCCGCGCCTGCGGTGCGTCAGATGGCCATGATCGAGACGGCCTTGGTGTTGAGGTAGTTCTCCATCGCCTCCGGACCGCCTTCCGAGCCATAGCCCGAATCCTTGATGCCGCCGAAAGGCATCTCGGGCGACGGCGCGGCCGGCTGGTTGATCCACAGCATGCCGACTTCCATGCGCTGCGACAGCAGGTGGGCGTTCTTGATCGACTGGGTGAAGGCATAGCCGGCCAGGCCGAAGGGCAGCCGGTTGGCCTCGGTGATCGCCTCGTCGAGCGAGTCGAAGCCGCGGATCGCCGCGATCGGGCCGAAGGGCTCGTTGTTGAAGACGTCGGCCTCGAGCGAGACGTCGGTCAGCACCGTGGGCGCGAAGAAGTTGCCGCTGCTGCCGACGCGCTCGCCGCCGGTCGCGACCTTGGCGCCGGTGGCGCGGGCGTCCTCGAGCACCTTGGCCATGGCGCCGAGGCGGCGGGCGTTGGCCAGCGGGCCGAGCGTCGTGCCTTCGGCCAGGCCGTCGCCGAGCTTGAGGCTCTCGGCATGCTTGACCATCGCCTGGGCGAAGGCGTCGCGGATGCTGTTGTGCACCAGGAAGCGGGTCGGCGAGATGCAGACCTGCCCGGCATTGCGGAACTTGGCGCCGCCCGAGGCCTTGACTGCCAGCTCGACGTCGGCGTCGGCCGCGACGATCACCGGGGCATGGCCGCCGAGCTCCATGGTCGCGCGCTTCATGTGCTGGCCGGCCAGGGCCGCGAGCTGCTTGCCCACCGGCGTCGAGCCGGTGAAGGTCACCTTGCGGATGATCGGATGCGGAATCAGGTAGTTCGAGATCTGGGCCGGATCGCCGAACACCAGGCCGACCGTCCCGCGCGGCACGCCGGCATCGACGAAGGTCTGCAGCAGCGCGGCGGGCGAAGCCGGCGTTTCTTCGGGCGCCTTGCACAGGAAGGAGCAGCCGCTGGCCAGCGCCGCGCCGAGCTTGCGGACGATCTGGTTGATCGGGAAGTTCCAGGGCGTGAAGGCGGCGACCGGGCCCAGGGGTTCCTTCAGCACCAGTTGCTGCGCCGCCAGGTTGCGCGACGGCACGATGCGACCATAGACACGGCGGCCTTCGTCGGCGAACCATTCGATGATGTCGGCGCCGGCGAGCACCTCGCCGCGGGCCTCGGCGAATGGCTTGCCCTGCTCCAGCGTGAGGATGCGGGCGATGTCGGCGGCGCGCTCGCGCAGCAGGCCGGCGGCCTTGCGCATGGTGGCGGCGCGCTCGTTGGCCGGGATCCGGCGCCAGGCTTCGAAGCCGCGCTGGGCCGCATCGAGCGCACGGTCGAGGTCGGCGGTCGCGGCGAAGGCGACCTTGCCGATCGGCTGGCCGGTGGCCGGGTTGATCACGTCCTGGGTCTTGCCGCTCAGGGCGTCACACCATTCGCCATCGATCAGCAGGCGGGTGTCGGGGTAGCTGGGGGTGGTCATGCGGAGTCCTTGAATTGCGAGATTGCCCGCAGGCGCAGCGGACAGCCCGCAATCCTACCTAACTCGGCGGAGAGCGTGGCGGCCCCGCCCCGTTCGCCCGCACCCAGTAGAACTGCTTGGCCACCACCGCCGCCGCCTCGACCCGCAAGCGCCGCACCGGCCTGACGCCGATCAGGCCATCGACCGAGCAATGGAGCGGCTCGCCCTCCGCGAGGCTGCGATGCGCATCGAGCATCGCGCGCAACGACACCGGGGCGCTGTTGCGGCGGGCATCGACCGATCGCACGAAGAAGCGCTCGCGGGTCGCGACCAGCTGGCTGCGGGTGTCCGGGTCGTCGCCGGCCCCGGCAGGCCGCACGCCCTTCCAAGCCGCCTCGACGTCGAAGGCCAGCATCACGGCGTCGGGCGTGTCGATGCCTTTCAGGGAACCGCTCTGGGCGGCGGCGAGCCAGCCCAGCAATTGCGGCGTCAGCTCGAAGGAGACCGAATCGGGGGGCGCGCCGGGCACTCCCGGCACTTCGACGAAGACCTGCCGGCAGCTGCGGCTCGCGCTTTCGACCCGCCGCGCCAGTTCCCGGCGCCGCGTCGCGCGCACATGGGCGACGGCGGCGAAGCCGGCCACCGGCGCGGCGAAGGCCAGCACCTTGAAGGCATCGTAGCCATAGACGGCCAAGCTCATCCCCGCCCCCTCGGGCCCGGACTGCAGCGACCCTGCATCGACCTCAGTTTCACGCTGGCTCCTCGTCGCGGCACGCCACCCGCCCGACGCGGCGAGGGCATGCGCTGACCGTATATCGGCCAGCCGCGCCGAAACTTGAGGGCGTCAGGGCTTGCCGTTCTGCGACAGCAGGACGGCGATGGGCCGGGTGCCGGGGAACTCCGAGAAGATGATGGTCATCATCGCGGTGATCGGCACCGCCAGGAAGGCGCCCGGCACGCCCCAGAGGGCGACCCAGACCGCCAGGCTCACGAGGATCGCGAACGGGCTCAGGTTGAGCGAATTCCCCATGACGTAGGGGTCCAGGAAGTTGCCGATCACGAACTGGACCACCGCCAGCGACATCATGATCTGGATCGCCTCGCCGGCACTGCCGAACTGGGCCACGGCCATCAGGCCCGGCAGCACGACGCTCAGGAACGAGCCGATGTAGGGCACGTAGTTGAGCAGCGCGATCATCACGGCCCAGAAGCCGGCGAACTCGAGGCCGGCGAAACGCATGATCACGTAGCTGAGCGCGCCGAGCAGCACCCCGAGGAAGGTCTTGAGCGCCAGGTAGGCGCCGACCCGGGCGTTGATGTCGGCGATGACCTGCTTGATGCGCCGTGCCTGCTCGGGGCTGCGTGCGATGGCCAGGATCTTGACGTCGAGGTGGGTCCGCTCGACCAGCAGGAAGCAGGCGTACAGCGCGACCACGATCACGGTGGCGAACAGCGACGACACCGAAGCCAGCGCCGACGCCGCCACCCGCTGCAGGCTCACCTGGGAAAGCAGGTCGCGCCGCAGCGTGGTCCAGGTCGGCTCGGCCTCGACCCGCATCAGCACCGCGACCCGCTGCACCGCCGCCAGCAGCGACTCCTGGTAGCGCGGCGCCATCGCGATCACGCTGTCCTTGTTGGCCAGGATCGTGTAGACCACCATGGCGAGCCCGAGCGCGATGATCAGCACCGAGAGGATCGAGATCACCAGCTGCGGCAGCGCCGGCCCCAGCAGCGGCACCTTGCCGATCAGGCGCGCCAGACCGAGGATCACGTAGACCACGAAGACGCTGAACATGATCGGCACGAAGACATTGCGCCCGATGTAGAAGACCCAGCCGATCATCAGCGCGATCGCCGTGCCGTAGACCAGGGTCTGGAAGCGCTCGTTCATGCCGCGCGGGATCAAGGCGTGCGCGGGCCGCCGGCCATGCCGACCGGACGCGGCGTCTGCGCATCCGCGAGGTCGACCCAGCCGCCGCCCATCGCCTGGTAGACGTTGATCGCCTGCGAGTAGCGGTTGGCCTGCAGGTTCACGAAAGACAGCTCGGCCGCGAACAGTTCGTTGTCGGCCACCAGCACCTCGAGGTAGCCGATCAGGCCGGCCTCGAACTTGAGCCTGGACAGGCGAGCGAACTCGCGCAGCGCCTTGACCCGTCCGCGCTGGTACTCGACCCCCTCGATGCTCTTCTGGGTGCCGATCAGCGCGCTGTTGGTGTCGCGGAAGGCGCCCAGCACGGTCTGCCGGTAGACCAGCTCGGCCTGTGCCTTCTGGGCCTCGGCCGATCGGACCTGGCCCTCGATGGCGCCGAAGGTGAAGATCGGGCCGGTGAGGCCCGCGACCACCGACCAGGTGGTCGCCGGCCCGGTCAGGAAGTTGCCGAAGGCGGTGCTGGTGGAACCCAGCGCGCCGGTCAGCGACAGGCTCGGGTAGTAGAGGGAGCGGGCGACGCCGATGCTGGCGTTGGCGGCCACCAGGTTCTGCTCGGCCGCCAGGATGTCGGGGCGCCGCTGCAGCAGGTCGGAAGGCAGGCCGGCCGGGATCAGCGGCGCGGCCAGCTCGTCGATGGTCTTGCCGCGCGGGATCGGCGCCGGGTCGCGGCCCAGCAAGATCGAGATCTGGTTCTCGAGCGCCGCGATCTGCTGCTCGAAGGTCGGGATCGCGGTGAGCGCCTGCTGGTACTGGGAGCGCACCTGCGTCACCTCGGTCTGCGAGACCAGTCCGCGCTTGAAGCGCAGGTCGAAGATGCGCGCGGTCTCGCCGAAGTTGGCGGCGGTGGACTTGGCGATCTCGAGCTGCCGGTCGAGTGCCCGCAGCGCGATGTAGCTGGTCGCCACGCCGGTCACGAGCGTCAGAACTACGCCGCGCTGGCCCTCCTGGCTGGCGTAGACCTGCGCCTGCGCGGCCTCGCTCAGGCGCCGGACGCGGCCGAACAGGTCGACCTGCCAGCCGGCGTTGAGGCTGGCCTGGTAGAGCGAGAAGTAATTGCTCGCGGGCTCGGGGATCGGCGGCTGGCCCTCGCGGCTGGCGCGCGTGCGGGCCGCCCCGGCGCCGTAGCCGAACTGCGGATAGGCCTGCGAATCGGTGGTCGTCAGGGCCCCGAGGAACTGGTCGATGCGGGCCGCCGCGATCCGGACGTCGAGGTTGTCGCGCAGCGCGGTCTCGATCAGCTGGTTCAGGACCGGGTCGCCGAACTGCTCCCACCACTTGGTGTTGGCCACTTCGGCCGCCATGGGGTAGTCGATCCGCCAGGCCGCCGGGGACTGCACCGCGGGCCGCACGAAGTCGGGCCCGACCGTGCAGCCCGCCAGGGCCACCAGGACCGCGGCGGACACCGCCGCGAGCGTTGACTTCCTCATCTCGTTCTCCTTCAGCCCTGTGCCATCAGCGCGTAGCCGAACAGCAGGGACACTACCAGCAATGCAATGCTCGCAACGGCCCAGCGCCGCGCGAAAGTGTCGATCGTCTCGAATCCTCGTCCGGCCGCGGCGACCAGGCCGCCGAGCCGGCCCAGCGCCGCGCCGAGATCGCCGGCCGGGATCTGCGGCAGCGCCCGCCCGAGGCTGTCCAGCCCGACCGCGATGGCGGCACCGATCAGCACCGGCCAGAGTGCGGCCCACAGCGCCGCGGGCGACAGGGCCTCGGGCAGCGCGCCGAGCGGAAGCAGCAGGCACAGCGCCCACGGCAGCGCCACCGAGGCCAGCGCCATCGCCAGCCAGCAGACCACCAGCACCGACGGCGCGCGGGCGCCCGGATCGACCGCCGTGTCGGCGGCCAGCCGCCGCAGAAAATGGACCATCAGGAGCGTGGTGGCGATCGAGGACACCACGGCCACGGTGGCCGCCAGGCCGCTGCCCATGAAGTCCTTGGCCGCGTACTTGGCCAGAGCGCCGCCGGTCAGCGGCAGGCCGCCGAGCCCCAGCGCGATGACCGCGGCCGGCAGCAGCATCGGCCACAGGTGACGGCGGCCGGTGAGCATGACCACGCCGACGGCCAGGAACAGGCCGCCCTTCACGAGCAGGTGGTGGGCCGCGTAGAAGGCCGCGGCCAGCGCGGTGCCGGGGTCGCCGGCGGCCAGGCCCATGCCGATCACGGCCGCCAGGAATCCCATCTGGCTGACGCTCGAGTAGGCCAGGACCAGCTTGGGCTGGGTCTGCGTGATGCCGATCGCCACGCCGTAGAGCGCGCCGAGGAGCCCGAGCGCGGCCAGCGGCAGGCCGAAGGACGGCAGCGCGGCGTCGAAGGGCAGGAAGCGGACCAGCCCGATGATGCTGGCCTTGACCACGGCACCGCTCATCACCGCCGCGGCCGGGATCGGCGCCGCGCCGTAGGCGATCGGCATCCAGAAGTGCAGCGGCAGCAGGCCGGCCTTCATGCCGAGGCCCACGACGAGCAGCAGCAGCGTGAGATCGCGCCACGGCGAGCCCGGCAGCGCCGCCACGGCATCGGCGATCAGCAGGCTGCCGTCCGGCGTGGCCAGGGCCAGCAGCAGCAGGCCGGCGAGCAGGAAGGCCTCGGCCAGGAGCGCCAGCCCGAGGTAGAGCGCGCTGGCACGGAACGCATCCGGCCCCTCGCCCTGCAGCACCAGGCCGCTGGCACCGACGCTGAGCACGGCCAGCAGGAAGTAGAAGCCGATCAGGTCTGCCGCCAGGAACACGCCGACCGAGCCGGTCAGCGTCATCAGCCAGCAGACGATGAAGCCGTCGCGGTCGGGCCGCCCGCGCAGCCAGCGCGCCGCGTAGGCACCGGCGAAGATCCACAGCACCGCGGCGACGCCGAGCAGCATCGCGCCCGGCGCATCGAGCGCGAACGTCAGCGAAAAATAAGCATTGCCCAGCACCAGGTCCGGCTCGGCGCCGGCCAGCAGGGCCGCTGCCAGTGCCGGCACCGGGGCCAGTGCGAACAGCCCCGGCAGGCGCCGGCGCGGGCCGGGAAACGCGCAGGCCAGCAGCAGCAGCAGCGGCACGCCGAGCGCCAGCGGCAGCAGCACCGGCACTTCGAACACGATCGCGGCGAGTGTGACGGAACCGATCATCGGACCCCCATCGCGAGCAGGCCGGTGCGGCCGATCTGGGCGACGTCGACCGGCAGCAGCACCACCGCGCCGAGCAGGAACGAACACAGCGCGAGCGCCAGCACGGCCCCCTGCTGGTAGCCCGGCACGCGCGCCTTCGGCACCCAGCCGAGGGCGGCCGGCGCCATCGCGCGCACCATCACCATGAAGACGTAGGCGCTGGTCAAGAGGCCGCCGGCCATCATCACCAGCACCCACCACCACTGGGCGGTGGCGATGGCCGCCGACAGCAGCATCCACTTGGCGAGGAAGCCGCCCGAGGGCGGCAGCCCGATCAGCGAGGCGCCGGCCAGCGCAAAGGCAGTCATCGTCATCGGCAGGGCCCGCCCGGCGCCGCGCAGGTCGGCCACGCGGTCGTGGCCGAGCGTGGTGTAGATGAGCCCGGCCGCCATGAACATCGCGGCCTTGGCGGTCGCATGCGAGATCGCCTGCAGCAGCCCGCCGGTGACCGCGAAGCTGCTGTCCAGCTGCGCGGCATCGAGCCCGGCGGCCAGCGGAAACATCAGGAACAGGTAGCCGATCTGGGCCACGGTCGAGTAGGCGATCAGCAGCTTCAGGCGCGCCTGCCGCAGGGCGACGACATTGCCGACCAGGATCGCCGAGGCGCCGAGGGCCGCGAGCAGCTGGGCCGAGGGCAGCGTGATGACGCCGGCGAAGACATCGACCCACAGCCGCACGACCAGGAACCAGGCGCCCTTGATCACCAGCGCCGACAACAGCGCACTGGCGGCGGCCGGCGCGCCGGCATGCGCCGGGGGCAGCCACAGGTGGAGCGGGAACAGCGCGGTCTTGGCCAGCAGGCCGACCGTCATCGACGCGGCGGCGATCCAGGTCACGGGCTCGGCGCCGATGCGCTGGCCCAGCAGCGCGATGTCCAGGGTGCCATAGGCGCCATACAGCAGGAAGCCGCCGAGCAGGTAGAACATCGAGCCGACCAGCGCATAGATCAGGTAGCGCAGCGCGGCCTGCAAGGTCTCGCCGCGGCCGTCGAGGCTGACCAGCGGCACGCCGGCGAAGGTGAGCAGCTCGAGCGCGACGTACAGCGTGAAGACGTCGCCGCTCACGAACACGAGGTTGAGCGAGCCCCAGACCGCGAGCAGCAGCAGCCAGAAGGTCAGCGCGGAGCGCTTCTCGCGCACCCCGGCCGGGGTGCCGAAATCGCCATTGGCGTAGACGCCGATGCCGACCACCACCACCATCACGGCCACCATCATGCAGACCGCCAGGCCATCGGCGCGCAGGCTGACGCCGAGCGGCGGCGCCCAGCCGCCGAGCAGGTAGACCAGCGCGTCGCCCGACACCCACAGCCGGTGCGCGATCGCGGCCATCAGCACGATGCCGAGCACGATCGTCGCCCAGGCCACCTGCTGCGCGCGCCGGCCGCCGAGCACGAAGCCGAGCATCATGCCGACGAAAGGCAGCAGCACGGCCAGCACCAGCAGCAGGCCGCCCGGCGTCGTCGGATCCACTGCGGGCATCGAGAGCGGCACCTAGACCTCGCTCTCGGAAGGAGGGGTCCGCGGCGCGGCGTCCGGCGCGGTCAGCGAGGCCGAGCCGGTTTCCTCGAACAGCCGCAGCACCAGAGCCACCCCCAGGGCCGAGGCGGCAAACGCCACCACCAGCGCGGTGATCAGCAGGGCCTGCGGCACCGGGTCGCCGCCCATTCCGGCGCCGGCGCCGCGGCGCGCGATCACGGCGGCGACCAGGAAGATGCCGTTGCCCATCACGTTGAAGGCCATGATCTTGCGCAGCGGATGCGGGTTCACGATGAGGCCGTAGAGACCCAGGCCGATCAGCACCGCGGCGCACAGTCCGAGCAGGGTGGGCGTGTTCATTCGCTGCTGTCCTTCCTGCTCGGCGGCCCGGTCAGGAGCAGCGCCAGCGTGACCGCCAGCGACGGCAGCAGCGCCGCCTCGATGACCACGATCAGGGGCTTGGCGAACGCCTCCGGATAGCCGAGGAAGGCGCCCGCGATGACGCTGCCGAGCAGGCCGACCGCGATGAATGCGGCCGGGCCGCCGGCCAGCGCGATCCGGACCCAGCGCCGGTCGACCGCGGGCGCGTCCGACAGGCCGGCCATCATGACCAGCAGCCACATCGCGGCCAGCACCGTGGCGCCCTGGAACTTGCCGCCCGGATGGTCGGCGCCGACCCAGAGGATGTAGACGCCGACGACGATCCCGATCGGCGGCAGCACCCGCGCGAGGTAGCCGAGGATGCTGTTCGGGTCTTCGGTCGGCGCCGGCCCCGGCCGCCCGCCCCAGAAGCGGTCGGGCGCCAGCGACCAGACGCCGACCAGGCCCAGCAGCAGCACGATGGCCTCGAGCAGCGTGTCCATGGCGCGGAAGGACATCAGCACCGCGGTGATCGGATTGCCGACGCCGGTGGCGGCGATGTTCTCGACCACCGCCGGCGCCAGGCTCGGCGCCGGATCGGGCAGCAGCAGCACGCAGGCGCCGATGCCGGCGGCCACGGCGGCGGAGACGATCGCGGCCAGCACCCGCGTCGCGAGGCCGGGCCGCTCGGCCCAGGCCGGGGCCTCGGTCGCGCGCAGCCGGGCGGCGGCGGCGATCAGCAGCACGCCGGTCAGGCCGGCGCCGATCGCCGCCTCGGTCATCGCGACGTCGACCGCGCGCAGCTGCAGCCAGGCCAGCGTGAGCAGCAGCCCGTAGGGGACGAAGCCGGTCACGGCGGCGAAGGTGTCGCGCGCCACCACGGTCCAGATGGCCAGCGCCATGAGCAGGCCCACCAGGGCCAGGGTCAGCGCCAGGGTCATGACTTGCCTCCGTCGGACCCGCCGCGCCGCGCCGCGCGCGCGATGAGCTGCGACACCGTGGCCGAGGCCAGCAGCACCATCAGCCAGACCAGGACCAGCTTGAGCCCGGCCATCACGCCGTCCATCTGCGGCAGCAGGCCGATCACCACCAGGCCAAGCCCGAGGTTGTCGGCCTTGGTCAGCGCGTGTGCCCGCGTGAAGGTGTCGGGGAAGCGCAGAAGGCCCACGGTGCCGGCGAGGAAGAAGAAGGCGCCAGCGACCACGGCGACGATCGTGAAGATGTCCAGGATGGCCCTCATGCGCGGTCCTCCGGTTCTGTGTGCGCGGCGCCGGGGCGCGAGCCGGCCTTGACGAAGGCCAGCGCGGCGAAGGCCGCCAGCACGGCCAGGATCAGGGCCAGGTCGACCACGGCCGCGGCGCCGATCGCGGCCCCCAGCAGCAGCAGGGCCGCGATGCCGGCGGTGCCGAACAGCTGCACCGACATCATGCGATCGACGTCGTCCGGGCCGCGCAGGATGCAGATCAGGCCCACCGCGACCGTCAGCAGCACGAAGGCCGAAGCGCCGAGCAGGAACTCAGTCATGGTGGCGCTCCCCGGCGACCAGCGCGCGGCGCAGGCGCCGTTCCTCGGCCGCCAGCTGCTCGGCGACCGGCGCGTCGAGGTCCAGGCAGTGGTAGGTGATGTCGTGCTCCGATTCGGCCACCGGCACCGAGCCCGGCAGCAGGCTGGTGATCGAGCTGAACTCGTTGCGCGCCAGGCCGGGACGGAAGCCGACCTTGTAGACGATGAAGCCGGGCTTCAGCGGCATCCGCGGCGACAGCGCCCGGCGCGCGACGTCGACGCCGGCCAGCACCGACTGCCAGAGGAAATGCGGCAGGAAGCCGAACAGCGCGCCCAGGCGCAGATGCCCCGCCTCGGGCGGCAGCAGGCGCAGGCTGGCGAAGGTTCCGGCGGCCACGGCGACCAGGCCCACCCCGAGGTCGGCGGGCTTGAGGCTGGGCATCAGCAGCAGCCAGAGCACCAGCAGCATCAATCCGCGGACCACGGCCGTGATGCGCCGCGACGGTGCGGCCGGGGTGGCGGGATCGGCGGCGGCGGGCTTCATGCGCTCGCCTCCGTGCCGCCGGCACTGGTCAGCCGGACATCGATCCTGCTCAGTCGCTCGAACAGGCGGGCCTCGGTGCGCACCGGCCACCAGTCGTAGAGGAAGATCTCCATCGGCCGCCACAGCGCCACCCAGGCGCCGATCACGAGGCTGTCGTGGATCAGGGTCGCGTAGCGCCCCTGGCCGACGAAGCTGGCGATCGACTCGCCGACCACCGCGGCGGCGCCGACGAACAGCACGCCGATCAGCAGGCTGATGCGGCCGATGCGGAACAGCTTGCGCAAGCCGCGCCAGGTGGCCAGCGCGCGCTGGCGGAAGTACTCGTCGACCGCATCCTTCAGCATCGCGGCATCGGACGGCGCGACGGCATCGGCGCCGACGTGCACGACCAGTTCCAGCGGCCGGCCGGCCGGCACCTCCTGGGCCCAGTCGACGATGTAGGCCTGCGCCTTGGCATCGAGGTCGCGCTCGCGGAAAGGCGCCGGGTCCATCGAGTTGAACAGCTGACGGAGTTCGGCCACGTGCAGGTCGAGCACCGCGGTCCCGGTCGGTGTTGCGGATGCCTGCATGTGCCTTGCCCCGTCAGCCAGCCGGTCGTTCACGCCGGCTCGGCCTCGCCTGCCGGCGGCGTCGGCTTCTCCTTGCCGAACACCATCACGTACAGGGTCGGCAGGAAGACCAGCGTCAGCAGCGTGGCCACCAGCAGGCCGCCCATGATCGCGAAGGCCATCGAGCCCCAGAACACGGTCGGCGCGATCGGGATCAGGCCGAGCACGGTCGAGATCGAGGTCAGCATCATCGGCCGCATCCGCGAGGTGCCCGAGGCCACCACGGCGTCGAGCACGCTCATGCCCTCGGCCCGGTAGGTCTCGATCTGGACGATCAGGATCACGCCGTTCTTGGCGATCATGCCGATCAGCGCCAGGATGCCGAGGATGGCGACGAAGCCCAGCGGCCGGTTGAACACCAGCAGCGTGATCACCACGCCGATCAAGCCCAGCGGCATCACGCAGACCACCATCGCGAGCCGGCGGAAGCTCACCAGCAGCACCATCATGCTCAGCAGCATCAGCACGATCATGAGCGGCACCACCGCGAACACCGAGGCGCTCGACTCGGCGCTTTCTTCGGAGAGACCGCCGGTCTCGATCTTGTAGCCCTTCGGCAGCTTGGCGTTGAACTCCTTGATCTTCGGTGCCAGCGCCTCGACGATGGTGTCGGGCAGCGCGCCGTGGACCACGTCGGCGCGCACCGTGAGCGTCGGAACCCGGTTGCGGCGCCACACCAGCGGCGACTCCTGCTCTTCGGAGAAGGTGGCGAACTGGTTCAGCGGCACCATGCGGCCGCTGGCGGTGGGCACCTGCAGGGTGCTCAGCGTCTGCAGCGACAGCCGCTGCTCGGCGCTCGAGCGGGCCACCACGTTGATCAGGTAGATGTCGTCGCGCACCTGCGTGACCGCGGTGCCGGTCACGGTCGCGTTCATGATGCCGGCCAGCGCGCCGGTGCTGATGCCGAGCTGGCGCGCCTCGTCCTGGTTGACCCGGATCTGGATCTGCCGCGCCGGCTCCATCCAGTCGAAGTTCACGTGCCGGGCCTGCGGATGCGAGCCCAGGATGCCCGCCAGGTCGAGCGATATCTTGCGCACCTCGTCCTTGTCGGGCCCCATCACGCGGTACTGCAGCGGCCAGCCCACGGGCGGCCCGAGTTCGAGCGGCGACACCCGCGCCACCATGTCCGGGAACTGCTCGGCCAGCACCTTCTCGAGCTTGATCTGCAGACGGTCGCGGGACTCGAGGTCCTTGGCGACCACGACCAGCTGCGAGAAGAACGGATTCGCCAGCTGCACGTTGAGCGTCAGGATGAAGCGCACCGCGCCGCGGCCGACATAGCTGCTGAAGTGGTCGACATCGGGGTCGGCCTTGAGGATCTCCTCGAGCTTCTTGACCTCTTCCTCGGTGGCGTAGATCGATGCGTTCTGGCGCAGGGTCAGGTCGACCGTCAGCTCGGGCCGGTCGGAGGCCGGGAAGAACTGCTGGGGCACGAAACGCACCAGGAACATCGACCCCACGAAGGCCGCCAGCGTGAGCCCGATGGTCAGCCACTTGGCGCGGATCGCGCCCTTGAGGAAACCGCCGTAGGCATTCAGGAACTTGCTGGGCTTGACCACCGCATCGGCCTTGGGCGACTTGAGCAGCGCCTTGCCCACCAGCGGCGCGAAGATCACGGCGCCGAGCCAGGAGACGAGCAGCGCGATCGCCACCACGGCGAAGATCGAGAAGGTGTATTCGCCCGCCGAGCTGCGCGCGAAGCCGATCGGCACGAAGCTGGAGATCGACACCAGCGTGCCGATCAGCATCGGCGCCGCCAGCGTGCGGTAGGCGAAGGTCGCGGCCTGGTCCTTGGTGTCGCCGGCCGCGAGGCGGTTGAGCATCGCGTCGACCGTGGTCATCGCGTCGTCGACCAGCAGGGTCAGCGCGATGATCAGCGCCCCCAGCGAGACCCGATGCAGGTCGATGTTCACGAAGTCCATGATCGCGAAGACGATCGCCAGCGTGAGCGGGATCGACAGCGCCACCACCGCGCCGGGCCGCACCCCCAGGCTCACGAAGCTGCACACCAGGATGATCGCGATCGCCTGCCACAGCGAGGCCATGAAGTCGCTGATCGCGACATCGACCGTGACCGCCTGGTCGGCCACCAGCGTCGGCTCGATGCCGTGCGGCAGGTTGGCCGTGATGTCGGCCATCACGGCCTTGATGTTCTTGCCGAGCGCGAGGATGTCGCCGGCGTCGCGCATCGCGATCGCGAGGCCGATCGCCGGCTTGCCGTTGACCCTGAACATCGGCTGCGGCGGGTCGGTGAAGCCGCGCCGCACGGTGGCGATGTCGCCCAGGCGGATGTTGCGCCCGCCCAGCACCAGGTTGACCGACTCGATGTCGCGCTCGTTGTCGAAGGAGCCGGTGACGCGCATGAAGACGCGCTCCTGCTCGGTGTGCAGCACGCCGGCCGGGCGGATCACGTTCTGCGCCTGCAGCGCCGCCACGATCGCGCCGTAGTCCAGGCGCAGGCCGGCCAGGCGCTCGGTCGAGAACTCGATGAAGATCTGCTCGTCCTGCGCGCCCAGCACCTCGATCTTCGAGACGTCGGGGACCTGCAGCAGGCGCGAGCGCGCGTCTTCGACCTTGTCGCGCAGTTCGCGGAAGGTGTAGCCGTCGGCGGTGAAGGCATAGATGATGCCGAAGGTGTCGCCGAAGTCGTCGTTGAAGAAAGGGCCGACGACGCCGGTCGGCAGCGTCTGGCGCATGTCGCCGATGTTCTTGCGCACCTGGTACCAGATGTCGGCCACCTCGGCCGGCGGCGTCGACTGCTTGAGGTCGACGAAGATCGTGGTCTGGCCCGCCGTCGTGTAGCTGCGCACCCGGTCGAGGTGCCGCGTTTCCTGCAGGGTGCGCTCGAGCCGCTCGGTGACCTGCGACAGCGTCTCGTCGACCGTGGCGCCGGGCCAGCCGGCGGCGACGATCATGGTGCGGAAGGTGAAGGCCGGGTCTTCGGCGCGCCCGAGCTTCAGGAACGACAAGGTGCCCGCGACGACCGCGATGATCATCAGGAACACCACCAGCGAGCGCTTGGAGAGCGCCCACTCCGACAGGTTCGGGCCGATCACTTCGCGGCCTCGAGCCAGCGGACCTTCTGTCCCGGCCGCAGCGCCTGGACACCGGCGGTGACGATCACATCGCCGGGCGCCAGCCCCTGGGAGACTTGAACGCGGGCCGCGTCATAGGCGCGCACCTGCACGTTGCGAGCCGAAACCGTGCCGGCCTTGGTGTCGACCACCCAGACCGAGGTCTGGCCGTTGGCGCGGAGCAGCGCGCTGGCCGGGATGTCGAGCGCGGGCTCGGTGTTGAGCTTCATGCGCCCGGTGACGGTGCTGCCCAGGCGCATCGCCGCGGGCGGATTGATCAGCCGGACCCGGACCGCGAAGGTGCCGGTGACCGGATCGGCGCGCGGCGAGACTTCGCGCACCTTGCCCACCGCCGTGACCTTCGGGTCGCCGCCGAGCGAGACCAGGATGTCGGGATTGGTCGGCGCGATGTCCTTGATCTGGGCCGGGACGTCGAAGACCGCGTCGATGGCGCCTTCGCGTGCCACCTGCACGATCATGCGGCCGGCCGGCACCACCTCGCCGGGCTCGGCGCCGCGCGCCGTGACCACCCCGGCCACGTCGGACAGCAGCCGGGTGTAGCTCAGGCGGTTCTGCGCGATGTCGACCAGCGACTGGGCCGAATTGACCTGCGACTGCGTGACCTTGAGCATCGCCTCGGCCTGCTCGAACGAGGCCCGCGAGACCGCGTTCTCGGCCAGCAGGTCGCGCATCCGGTTGAAGGTATTGCGGGCCTCGATGCCCTGAGCCTGCGCGGCCGCCAATTGGGCCCGCGCGGACTGCAGGCTGCTGTCCTCGTTCATCTGGTCGAGGCGCGCCAGCAGCTGGCCGGGCCTGACCCGGTCGCCGATGTCGACGTTGCGCTCGATCAGCCGGCCGTCGATGCGGAAGGACTGGTTGACTTCGCTCTGGGCTTGTATGCGCCCGGTCAACGACACGGTGTCGCCGACCGTGCGCTGCTCGATCGTCATGACGCGGACGGGACGGACCTCGGGCGCCGGCGCCTCTTCGGCCCGCCTGCAGGCCGACAGCGACACCAGGGCCGCGACCGCCAGCAGCGTCGTCGTCCAGGACCAGTTTCCGAATCGATGGGCAGCGGATTTCACGTGCACGAGCTGGCTTCCTCTTTGATCTTGCGTCAGAAGTCGACTGGATCGCGAATGATCGGGCAGGTCATGCAATGGCCGCCTCCGCGTCCGCGGCCCAGTTCGGCCCCGACGATCGTCACCACCTCGATGCCCTGCTTGCGCAGCAGCGTGTTGGTGTAGGTGTTGCGATCGTATGCATAAACCACGCCCGGCGATGCACAGACCAGGTTGGCGCCGCTGTCCCACTGGGTGCGCTCGCGCTGGTAGTCGCTGCCGCCGGCCTC